>JAQULZ010000099.1 GCA_028718375.1 Victivallaceae bacterium
GCGGATTTTGAGATGGATTTTGGTTATAAACCGCAGAGCGATACAGAGTATCGCGCGAGGATTTATGGCAAAAATCGGCTCAAAAGAACCATCGAAATGTCTATGAATGAGAGCGAATTGGTATAACGTTACTTTATCGCCACTTCCTTGTCAAGGCGCAAAATCGAGCTCCTTACAGTCGCTGTTTATACGATTTTGGCCGTTGACAAAAAAGCAGCGATAAAGTGAGACGGGAAGTGTTCTGAAAAACAAAAAAGCTTTTGTTTTTCAGTGAATAAAAGGGGAATAACGAAAAAAATACGCAACGAATTAATAATTAACAATATAAATAAAAATTAGCTCAAAAAATTTTGACAGAACCTTTTAACCACTCAGGAGAACTATCATGAATAAATCCATTCAGGACGCTTATCAACTGGCCCAAGCGCGTTACGCCGCAATTGGTGTAGATACCGACCGGGCGCTGGAACAATTAGCGCAAATCCCCGTTTCGATCCACTGCTGGCAGGGGGATGACGTCGGCGGGTTCGAAGTGACCGAAGCCGGTACGGCCGGCGGCGGCATCATGGCCACCGGCAATTATCCCGGCCGCGCCCGCACCCCCGAAGAACTGCGCGCCGACCTCGATCAGGCTCTGTCCCTGATTCCCGGCCGGCACCGGCTGAATCTCCATGCCTGTTACGCGGAAACGAACGGGAAATTCGTCGATCGCGACCAGCTCCGGCCGGAGCATTTCCGGAACTGGGTGGAATGGGCCCAGGCCAAGGGGATGGGCATGGATTTCAATCCGACCTTTTTCGCCCATCCCAAAGCCGATGCCGGATTCACACTCAGCAGTCCGGATGAGAAAATTCGCCGCTTCTGGATCGCTCACGGCAAGGCCTGCCGTAAGATCAGCGCATATATCGGCCGGGAACTGGGCTCTCCCTGTGTAATGAACATCTGGATTCCGGACGGCTTCAAGGACATTCCGGTCGACCGCAACGGCGCCCGCGCCCGGCTGAAAGCCGCGCTGGATGAAATGCTTGCGGAAAAACTCGATCCGCGGTATCACCTCGACGCGGTCGAAAGCAAACTTTTCGGCCTCGGTTCCGAAAGCTGCGTCATCGGTTCTCATGAATTCTATCTGGGCTACGCGGTCAAAAACAACCTGCTCCTGTGTCTGGATACCGGCCATTTTCATCCCACTGAAACAGTTTCGGACAAGCTTTCCTCGGTATTGCAGTTTGTCGATGAACTCCTGCTGCATGTCAGCCGCCCGGTGCGCTGGGACAGCGACCACGTGGTTATTTACAACGAGGAACTGCTCACCATCGCCCAGGAAATCATCCGCAATAAATTTCAGCACCGGATTCACCTCGGACTGGATTTTTTCGATGCCTCGATCAACCGCATTGCGGCCTGGGTAATCGGCGCCCGGAACCTGCTCAAGGCCCTGTGCGTCGCGCTCCTGGAACCGGCGGAGCAACTCAAGACCTGGGAACGGGCGGGCAATTACACTTCCCGGCTGGCGCTGCTCGAAGACCTGAAATTTCTCCCGGCCGGCGCGGTATGGGACTACTATTGTGCGCTTCGTAACGTCCCGGCCGGAACCGGCTGGCTGGCGGAAGTTGAAAAATACGAAAAGAATATTTTAAACAAACGGAGCTGAGTATCATGAATGCCCGGTTGACAACTTTGACGGAACTGACCCGGAAATTCGGCGGCGCGGAATATGTGAAGGGCGGCGGCGGTAATTCTTCCGCCAAAACTGCGGACACCCTCTGGGTAAAGCCGTCCGGTTCGACGATGATCGCCATGACCCCGGAACGCTTTGTCGCTCTGAACCGGGCCGGAATCGGCCGTATGGATGAAGTTCCGGTTACCGGCGACGTGCAGCGGCGCGAAGCCGCAGCCAAGGAAATCCTGGCGGCGGCGGCAAGACCGGAATCGCGCGGCCGGCCGTCGGTGGAAACGCCGCTGCATAACCTGTTCGATGCGATTTACGTTATTCATACCCATCCCGCCCTGGTCAACGGCCTGACCTGCGCCAAAAACGGTAAAACGATATGCGCCAGATTGTTTCCGGAGGCTTTATGGATCGACTACATCGATCCCGGCATCACGCTGTATCAGCACGTGCGGGATAAAGTCGCGGTTTATCAACGCCGGTCCGGACGCCAGCCGGAAGTCCTGTTCCTGAAAAACCACGGCGTTTTCGTCGCCGCCGATACCCCGGAAAGAATTACCGCCGTTTACGCGGATATCCTGACCCGGCTGAAAACGGAATATGCCGCCGCCGGAATTTCCTTGGCTTTGACCGAACAACCGTTGGAGCTGAATACTGCCGATATTGAGACCATTAAAAAAGCGTTTCCGGCTGCGGAAAGACAAGCCCTGATCAGTATTAAAAGTTTCGCGACGGCGGACGGGCCGATTTCCCCGGATCATATCGTTTATATGAAGTCTTTCGTCCATAAGGGAACGCTTTCCGAAACGTCCGTTGCGGATTTCAGACGGATTCACGGTTATTATCCCAAACTCCTGGAAACACCGGCGGCGGTTTATGCGGTCGGAACGGATTTGCCGGAAGCCTGCCTGGCGCTGGAACTTGCCCGGGACGGAGCGCTGATAAAACAGCTTGCCGCCGCCTTTGGCGGCATCACTTATCTCGACGACGCGGCACGCGGTTTCATCGAAAACTGGGAAGTCGAATCCTACCGCCGCAAACAACTGATACTAATGAGCGATCAGTCATAGATAATGGCGATGGCGGATTTTGAGATGGATTTTGGTTATAAACCGCAGAGCGATACAGAGTATCGCGCGAGGATTTATGGCAAAAATCGGCTCAAAAGAACCATCGAAATGTCTATGAATGAGAGCGAATTGGTATGAGTTAAAAATTTATTTTCGGGGAAAGCTTACCAGATAATCGTAGAGGTGCGTCATGTGGGTGTTGAGGTCGAAATGGGCTTCGGCACGGCGGCGCGCGGCAGCGGATTCTTTTTTCAGCAGGGCCGAATCTTTAAGGTATTCCAGCAGTTTGGCGCGGACCGTCTCCGGATCGGGCGGATGGGGAATGAGGCGGCCGGTTTCACCGTCGGTGACGATTTCGGAAATCGCTGCAACGTCAGTGATAATGACCGGCAAACCCATCGCCATCGCTTCGATTGCCACGTTAGGGCTGAAATCCGAATAAGTGGGCAGCGCCATCAGGTCGCAGCGCGAGAACAAGTCCAGCAGGTCGTCGGAATCCGCCTGCAGGTTGCGGTAATACCGGCAGTTGCCCGCATCCCGGAAATTGAAGGTGCGTCCGACAAAATGAAACGTGCACCGGGAAAATTCCGGCATGGCCGCCACTTCCTGCAGAATAGGCCCGCCTTTTATGTCGAAAGGATCGCCGACGAAAAGAATGTCCAGTCCCGCTCCGGAAGCCGTATTTTCCGCGGTTTCCCGTCGCTGCCAGCGATTCAGATCCAATCCGAAAGGCAGTTCCGTCAACTGGGATTCCGGCACCCCGAAACCGTCCCGCAGATCATTCAGATACCAGCGGCTCATGCCCAGAAAAACCGCGCCGTGCCGCGCCAATCTTTTCGTTCCCAACCGGTACAACTGGTCAATTATAAACGGCAGTTTTCCCCCGCGGTTGGCAGCCAGCGGGCGCAACGCGGTCAGTTGCCTGGCGGTGGCATCGCCGTAAATGAAATAACGGACGTTTTTCCGGAGCGGCATCCAGACCGCGTAATGGTAAGTATTGATCAGGATGGTACTGCATCCGTCCCGAATTGCCCGGCGCGCCGCCGCCCGCCCGGCGGTCAGATACCAGAGGCTGCGCAACCGGTGCTTCGCCACGGTCCGGCGATAAATTCGAGGAGCGTAATCCTCCGCCCGGTAAAACCGGAATTCCGCCTCCTCGCAGCGGGAGAAATGTTCTTCCCAGCGTTTGCGCACGGTATTCCAGCCGCCGCCCGGAGCGGCCGAAATAATCCCGATGCGGGGAAGTGCCGGGGCCTGGTTCATTTTTCGTGCTCCGCCAGTTGCTTTTTCGTTGATGCGGCGGGAGTCCAGGTAGTTTTGCAATAAGGGCCGCCGACCAGTTTATAATACAGGTTGAGACCGAGTTTGGCCAGCGCTACGCCTCTGACTCCCAGCCGCACCCGAAAACTGTCAATCGTCCGGGTCGCCGCAAAAACCGCCCGCAAATCAGCCCAAACCCGCTTTATCCGACCGGTTTTTTTATTTGGTTCACCACCGTCTGCCGCGGCGGTTTCAGTCCGAATAAGACTGGCGTAACGCTGTTCCAGTTGCAGTTTTCCCGCCAGTATCCGGACGTACCGGCGCCGCCAGTCCCGGAACGAATCGACCCCGGCCGCCTTCACGAACGCTTCTTGAGTAAACTTGTTGCGCCCGGCGGTGATGAGTTCCAGAAAACCGTCTTCGTTGATCAGATCCCGGGGCAGGAGTTCAAGACCCAATTCCGCCGCCCGGGCCCGCAACGCTCCGAGCCGCACCATATACAGCCCCCCGGTGAGCCACTGCGGCACCGGCGGTCCGGTTTCGGCCGCAACGCAATACCGGGCGAAAAAAGTTTTTTTCGCATTGATCGACCAGATCGTACCTCCCGCGATGATCAGGTTGGGATTGCCGGCCAGACAATCCAGCAGCCTGGCGGCGGCTTCCCGGTCGGGGAGCACATCGCCGTCGCAGAACATGATTTTGTCCGCCGGGGCCCGGTCGGCGATCGCATGCCAGGCGTTGACCTTGCCGGGAGCGCTCCGGATAACTTGAACCAGAGGGTCTTGGGCGGCGTATCCGGCGGCGATTTCATAAGTATTGTCGGTAGAACCGTTGACGCAGACGATAACGGCGGCGGGGGAGACGGTTTGTCCCAGAAGCGACTCCAGCAGCCCGGAAATATTCGCCGCCTCATTTCTGGCCGGTATTCCGACGCCATAATCCGTATCCATGACTGCTTCCCTTTATCCGCGTCCGGTTGGGTCAAGGTTTTTTACTACTGCATTATCCGACGCGCCATACCCACTTCCTCCCTCCTGAAACAGGTGAGCAGATGATCATTGACCATGCCGGTCGCCTGCATGTAGGCATAACAGACCGTGGAGCCGATAAATTTGAATCCCCGCGCCTTGAGATCTTTGCTCATGGCGTCCGATTCCCGGCTTGTCGCCAGGTAATCTTCCAGGCCCCGGATCGTATTCACAACCGGTTCATAATCGACGAACTGCCAGATGTAAGCCTGAAAACTTCCATATTGTTCCTGAATCCGGAGGAACTGCCGGGCGTTGGCGATTGCCGCAGTAATTTTAGCCCGATTGCGGACTATCCCCGGATTCGCCAGCAACTGCTGAATCCCGGATTCAGCATAGCGGGCAACCTGTTCCGGGTCGAAACCGGCAAAAGCCCGCCGGTACGCCTCCCGTTTCCGCAGTACCGTATACCAGCTCAAACCCGCCTGGGCGGTTTCCAGGATCAAAAATTCAAACATTTTCCGGTCGTCATAAACCGGAACGCCCCATTCCCGGTCATGATAGGCGACATAATCGGGTTTGCTCAGGTCAACCCAAAGACAGCGGTATTTTCCGTCCGGTCCAGTCATACGCTCCAAAAACCTACTCCCCGGATTCCAGCCAGCGTCCGGCGTCGATCGCGGCCCGGCAACCCATCCCGGCCGCGGTGACCGCCTGGCGGTAAACCTGGTCGGCACAGTCTCCGGCGGCAAAAACTCCGTCCAGACTGGTATAACTGGATCCGTTCCGCAAGCTGATGAAACCCTTTTCATCGGTTTCAATGAAAGTTTTGAATATCTGGGTGTTGGGAATATGGCCGAGCGCGGCGAAAAACCCTTTTGCCTCCACGCTGGTCTCAATTCCGGTTTTGAGATTTTTCACCTTAACTTTTTCGACCTCCGTTTCGCCGATAATTTCAACGACCTGCGAATCCCATAAAAATTCGATTTTGGGATTGGCCAGCGCCCGGTCACCCATGATTTTGGAAGCCCGCAATTCATTGCGCCGGTGCACGACGGTTATTTTACTGGCGAATTTGGTCAGAAACAAGGCCTCTTCCATGGCCGTGTCGCCGCCGCCGACCACCACCACCGGTACATTTCTGAAAAATGCCCCGTCGCAAGTCGCGCAGGCGGAAACGCCTTTGTTTTTCAGGCGGTCTTCGGATTCCAGCCCCAGCCAGCGCGGCGAAGCGCCGGTGGCGATGATCAGGGCCTTGGTTTCCACCATTTCCCCGGAGGACAAATACAGTTTATGCGGGCCGCCGGCTTGCAAATCAACTTTATCCACGCTGTCGCTTTTCATCGCCGTGCCGAACCGTTCCGCCTGCTGCTGAAACCGGATCATCAGTTCGAAACCGTTGATCGCTTCCGGAAACCCCGGATAATTTTCGACCTCAGAAGTCTGGGTCAAAAGCCCGCCGGGAAGCATACCGGTAATCAGCAGCGGTTTGAGGTCGGCGCGGGAAGCGTAAATCGCCGCGGTCAACCCCGCGGAACCGGAACCGATAATAACCAGGTTTTCCATGTTCATCCTTGTTTTGAAATATTTTTCTTGGGGGTGACTATTTTATTTTTCGGCAGACTGACGATCGAGCGGGGATTCAGCAGCCGGGTCATGGTCGGCAAGTCCGGCAGCTCGTCTTCCAGATGAATTCCGCGCAGGAATTTTATCAGGTCGTAAGCGATTTTTTCGGTATTGATAATGATCCGGTTGATTTTACCCACGCAATACTGATAGAACCAGAACGCAATATAAGCGGTTATCAATCCGGTCATCAGCGGAAAAAAACTCTGGGCGCCGGCATAGGCCAGTTCCTGCCAGTTGCCGGGGCGCGAATTTACCGAAAAGTCTTTCAACGCCAGAATTACGACCGCCCCGAACCCCAGGAGTCCCAACACCGAGGAATAGACCGCGCAGTTAAGCAGGAGCCGGGTGGTCTTAAGCATTCTTTCATATTCCGCTTTAAGGGCGATATACATTTCATCCTTGCATACTTCGAACCCGTCGGCAATGTTTTTGAATGCCGAAAACAGAATCCGGCTGAGGGGCGTTTTGCAGGGGGCGCAGGCCTCCATCGCAAAACCCAGTTCGCCGTCATACAATACGGTTTTCACCCGGTGCACCAATTCCTTGGGATAAGTGCGATGGCGGCGGATGAAACACCAGGCGGCGGCGGCCGCTCCTAAAAAGAAAATGGCGTTAAGCAGCAGCAGCACCCAGACGACAAAACCCCAGAAACCGCCCGCTACCGGCAGCGGCCGGCGGCGGAGAAGCGCACTTTTGACTTTCTCGCTGTTCAGCTTCTGTTCCAATACCCTGGCTTCTCCGATTTTTTCGTCAGCGGTCTGGGAAAAACCGCCGGGGGCAAGGAAACTCAGAATTACACCGACCAGGATAAGAATCCAAAGCTGTTTGCATTTTGACATCTTCATTAATAAAACCTCGCGGCTAATGGTTACTGGGAATTTTCCGGATATTCCGCTTTCAACATCTGCTCATAATATTGGTAATTTTCATTTCCAAGTTTCTTATAGAGGGCAATTGTTTCCTGCATCGAAATCCGGCGACCCGGCGTCCGGGTCTCGAATACGGAGATATTTTCCAGGAAACAATCCAAAGCGCCCTGGGTTTTCTGCTGAGCGAGGAGCATTTTACCTAAAGCCAGGTTAGCCGGAGCGGAATATTCCGGCACCGCCAGTTCAAACGAATTACGGTAGGCTTGGGCTGCGTCGTCGTTCCGGTCAAGTTCGGCATACGCTTTGCCGAGCAGCAGAAAAGCCCGGGCATAGACGACCGCCTCGACCTGAGGCTCAACCATTTGCTGTTCCAGCAGCGGCCTCAAAATAGAAACCACCGCCCGGTAATCCGCCGCCGCCATTTTCAGTTGCGCCTGCAACACCCTGATCTCGGCCTGAAGGGGCGGAAAATTATATTTTGCGGCGATGGGAGCGAGCAGTTCCCCGGCTTCCCGGAACTTATTTTGTTTGAATAATGCTTCGGCTTGCAGTATTTCCGGCGGCCGGGGCAACTGCACCAGCCGGAAATCCTGCCGCCTCAGGATGTATTCGTTTTTATCCTTCAGGCGAACGGTAAGATTACCCTGGCGGTCGGAATTCATTAAATCGGCTTTGAGCCAGGTGTTGTCAACCAGAAATATCTTAACGGGAATACTTTTTCCGTCCAGGAGGAAGCCGTTGCCCAGGTTAATCAGGATGAACAGTATGAAAAGTAATCTACGCATGATAATCCCCGATGAATTGTACCAGTACTTCGCGGTTCCGGGGCCCGTCGAATTCGCAGAAATAAATTCCCTGCCAGGTTCCGAGACAAAGCCGGCCGGCTTCAACCGGGATGGTCTGGGAAAACCCCATCAACGACGCCTTCAGATGCGCGGCGCTGTTGCCTTCGAGGTGGCGGAACACCGGATTATTCCAGGGCACGAATTGTTCCGCGGCCGCCAGCAAGTCATGCCGAACCGCCGGATCGGCATTTTCATTGATGGTCAGCCCGGCAGTGGTGTGCCGGCAAAAAACATGACAAACGCCGGATTTGAAACTTTTCGGTATCAAATTGCTTAACTGCCGGGTGAAATCAATCATTTCACTCCGGCTGTTGGTTCTGATATTAATCTTATCCATGACAAACGCAAATGCCTCTTTATGCGCTTAAATATACTCTCAAATTCAAGTTCTTGATTTAAAATATATCAAATCCTACGTCAGTTCACGGTTGGCAATGTCGCACAGCCGGGTCAGCCAGAAGTCGACATCCGTTTGTTTTTCCGCTTCGACGAGAATGCGGAGTTTCTTTTCAGTGCCGGAATAACGGACTACTGTCCGGCCGCGGCCCGCCAGGGCGTTCCCGCAATCCCGGATGGCATCGTGTAAAGCCGGAACCTGGTCGACCGGGACTTTTTCCCGGACTTTGATCCCCGCCAGACGCTGCGGGTAAACTTCCATGAAATCCGCACATTCCGCCAGCGTTTTATTATTTTCAATCATTTGCTTCAGGACATGCAGCGCGGTGATGATGCCGTCGCCGGTAGTGGCATAGTCCATGAAAATGATATGCCCGGACTGTTCACCGCCGATGTTGAAGGAATTCCGGCGCATTTCCTCGATTACATAGCGGTCACCGACATCGGTCTGGACTACTTTGATGCCGTTTTCTTCCATGGCTTTGATCAGGCCCAAATTGCTCATGCCGGTAACGACGACCGTATTCCCGGACAACCGGCCGCGCCGCTTGAAATCCAGCGCCACCATCCCGATGATCCGGTCACCGTTGACTTCCCGGCCGGCGGCATCACAAAAGATCACCCGGTCGCCGTCCCCGTCCAGCGAAATACTTAAATCGGCATGATGCTGTTTCAACAGTTCGGATGCGTGGATCGAATGGGTAGCGCCGCAGCCGGCGTTGATATTATGGCCGTCCGGAAACACACCGGTAACAATAACTTCCGCTCCCAGCTCCCGAAAAATCAGCGGGGCAATGGAATAAGCCGCGCCGTTGGCACAGTCGAGAACAATTTTCAAGCCGTTCAGACTCCGGTTGTCAATGGAGCTTTTGGCGAATTCGATATAGCGGCCGCGGGCGTCATCAATGCGGTAGGCTTTGCCGATCCGGGCGGGGGAAATAAAATCGGAATTAAGCTCCCCGCTCAAAATATGCCGTTCGATTCTCAGTTCGATCTCATCCGGCAGTTTGAAGCCGTCATAGCCGAAAATCTTGATCCCGTTATCATCGGCCGGATTGTGGGAGGCGGTAATCATTACCCCGCAGGAAGCTCCCATTGATTTGGTCAGATGAGCAATGGCGGGGGTAGGCATCGGCCCGACCTCCAATACATCCATGCCCATGCTGAGCATCCCGCTGGTGATGGCGCTTTCCAGCATGTAACCGGACAGCCGGGTATCTTTGCCGAGCACGGCTTTGCGCAATCCCAGCCCGGCCGCTTCGAAAACATGCGCCGTCGCCTTGCCGAGCAGCAGCGCCAGTTCAGCCGTAATCGGATAACGATTGGCCTTGCCCCGGACTCCGTCGGTTCCGAAAAGTTTTCTCATCTTATCATCCGGCAGTTAATTGTCATATTTCCACTGCTAACCAATTTAACCGTAAAAAAAATAAAAGCAAACCGTTAAAGTTCCGGTTTTATTGGTGAAATGTCATTAGCCGGCAGTCTCAAAAGCAGGTGAGGCGGGGAAAAACATTGAAATCTTTTCTTAAAGATTTCGGGGTTGTTCCCCGGCACTTTGAGACTGCCGTCTCATTACCGCCCGCCGAAAATGGAAGTCCCGATCCGCACCAGTGTCGCCCCTTCGGCGATCGCAATTTCAAAATCTCCGCTCATTCCCATGGACAGTTCCGGCAATTCCAGCCCGGATTCCGCCTGCAACGCGTCCCGCAGGCGCCGCAACGAACCGAAGATAAAATGCAGCTCGCTTTCGGAGGCGTCAAACGGCGCCATCGTCATCAGGCCGGCGAGTCGGATATTTCTACATTCGGCCGCAGTTACGGTTAATTCCCGGGCGGACTCCGGATCGACGCCGAATTTCGATTCTTCACCGGAAATATTGATTTCCAGCAAAATTTCCGGAGCGCGCCCGAGTTCTCCGGCCAGGCGGTCGAGCCGCTGCAGCAGTTTAACCGAATCCGCGGCATGGAGATAAGCGGCGGTTTCAAGGGCGGTTTTAGCTTTGTTGCTCTGCAGATGGCCGATCAGGTGCCATTCAATGTCAGCCGGCAAAGCGGCGGCTTTAAACGCCAGCTCCCGGACTTTGTTTTCACCGAACCGGCGCTGCCCGGCGACATAAGCGCCGCGGATCGCTTCAACCGGAAAAGTTTTGCTGACCGCGACCAGCTTTACGCACGCGGGATCGCGGCCGGCTTTCCGGGCGGCAACCGCCATTCTTTCCCGAATTTCAAAGAGATTTTCCGTTATGCCCATTTTATTGTACCACGAAACACACGAAAATTGTACTTCTGAATTGACTTTTATACCAATTTGCCACCAAAAACATAGTAATGATTGCAACTCGGTATTAAGAGCTTATCAACTAATAACCGAAAACGCTCTGATTTGCGGCGGACAACCATTCACTTGTCGAAAAAAAATCGTAGATACCTCCAGTATCCCCAATTTTTTTCAACCGCACGACTGTCTATCCGGCACTGCATCATAACATTTCCTCTATTAGTTGATAAGCTCTAAA
>JAQULZ010000100.1 GCA_028718375.1 Victivallaceae bacterium
CCCATGAGCGCCTCCTTTTAATACATGGTTATATTAAAACATAAATAATATAACCATGAAAACAAAAAAATCAAGCGAAAAAACCTATGGTTATCAAAAAAAACAATTTTTCCGGGAAGTTCAGGTTTATATGAATTGCTCTTGCGAGGAGTTTTTTGGATTAGCCGGGGTAAAAGCAATATGAAGTATGAAGTTGTGGGACAGCATAGTGCTCCTAAGGGTAATATCCTGCGGGATGAAGTAATAAAACTTACTGGAGTCAGAACCGCAAAATGGTATAAGTATCGACTATATTAAAGCACCACTTCAAAAAGGAAAGGATTAAAGATGAGTATTGACGACAAGATTATCAAACCTAAACTCGGCGTACTAGTGTCGAGTCAAGCCTGTAAGGTGTTTGGCTACTCCCGTGACAGCTTTTACAGATTCAAAAAACTTTACGAAGACGGCGGGGAATTCGCTCTTCGGGATATTTGCCGTAAAAACGTTCCTAATGCCAGAAACCGGGTTGCCAAAGAAATAGAGGATAAAGTCGTTGCTTTTCCGGCTCTCGGACAGCAGCGGCTAACATGAATAAAAACAGAGCTGCCCCGGCTCGCTTATCAACAATGGGGGTTGGGGGAGTGTACCAATTTTTCAGAGAAAACGCAATTTTTGCCCCGGGTTGAACTGCAAAAATGAAAATTTCCCAGATGTATGAAGATTTTAATCGTTCATGCAACATGCAGGCTAAACCGCCGCTTCCTGCGCGCCGTAATAGCCGGCGGAATGAAGGTAATTTTGACGGTTCGGAGGTTTTCGCCGCTCTCGGCGGTTTCTGAGTCAACGTTAATTCTGGAAAACGTTGACGATATTTTTTTCTTCGCCGAGGATAGTCAGTTCATCGCCTTCTTCCAGGATTACGTCGGGATTCCAGATGTTTTCGACTTCTTTTCCGGGTTTTTTAAGCAGTAAAATGGAAATATTGTGCTTGCGGCGCATATCCAAATCCCGGATCGTTTTCCCGCTCAGGGATGCCGGCACTTTGACTTCCGCTATCGTCGAGCCCTTGAACGCGAACATGTCGGAAATATTGTTCATCGACAACCGCCGGGATAAACGCTCCGCCACATCCTGGTCGGGCTGGATGACTTCGTCCGCTCCCAGGCGCAGCAGAATCCGTTTCTGCAAATCCGTATTCGCTTTAGCGATTATTTTTTTCGCTCCTTCCTGCTTGACCAGGGTAAGCGCCAGAATCAAATCCTCGAAATGAGAGCTCATACCGAAAATCACCGCGTCGAAATTCCGGACATCGATCTCCCTGACCGTATCGGAGTTCGTAACATCCGCAATTATTGCTTCGGCGACCTTGTCCTTAATGTCGTTGATCAGGGCTTTGGTGCGGTCTATGACTACCACTGAATGCCCGGCCTGACTTAATTCCAGCGCCAATTTCGAGCCGAAAGTACCTAAACCGATTACCGCAAACGTGTTTTTCATAAGTCAACTCCGTGTTTTTTCAACCTAAAATCACTCTTTCTTCCGGATATTCCAGCCGGCTGGCTTTTTCCTTGCCCAGCAGGAAGAGGAACATCGTAAAAGGCCCGATACGGCCGACGAACATGCAGACAATTAAAATGATTTTACCTGCGGCGGTGGCTTTGGCGCTGATGCCGAGGGATAAACCCACCGTTCCCAAAGCCGAAGCCACTTCGAAAAAGGCGGAAGCCAGGGAAGCGTTATCGGTCGCCGTCAGCCAGGTCGCCGCGACAATACTGACCGCGATGAAACTGAACATGATGGTAAAAGCTTTCAGGACATTGCTTTGCAGGATTTCCCGTTTGAAGAGCAGCACCTTCCGATTCCCTTTAAAAGTATTGTAAAGGGAGATGAATACCAGCGCCGCCGTGGTGGTTTTCATGCCGCCGCCGGTTCCGCCGGGCGAGGCTCCGATCAGCATCAGGGCGATCAGGACGATGATGCAGCCCGGGTGCAGGGAGACGAGGTCCATGGGGATAGTATTGAATCCGGCGGTACGGGCGGTTACGGATTGGAAATAAGCATCCAGCCAGCTGATCGGGATATTGCCGCGGTATTCGAGGAATTTCAGGCTCAAAGTACCGAAGACGATCAGGATGGAGGTGGTGATCAGTACCAGGCGGGTATGGATGCGCAAGAAATGTTTATGGGACAGATGGGAAAGCTCATAAATGACGTAAACTCCGAGCCCGCCCAGAATAATCAGTAAAGAGACGACGATTTTTATGAAAACGGACATGCCGATCAAGCTGGTATCAAAGGTACTGAACCCGGCATTGCAGAAGGCCGAAATCGAGTGAAAAAACGCTAAATAAGCGGCTTGTCCGAAACTGTATTTGCCGGTGGCGGAAAAACCGTAAATCAGCAGGAGAAAACCGGTAAACTCGATAACTATTGAATAAGTGAGAATCGTCCGCAGCAGCGATTCGACGCTTTTCAATGGAAAACTGTCGCTCAGGTTGGACAGGATCATGGTGTTGCTGTAATTCATCTTGCGTCCCATCAGCACGACGATCGAAGCGGTGAGAGTCATAATTCCCAGCGCGCCGATCTGGATCAGTCCCAGGATGATCAGCTGTCCCGTGAGGTTGAATCCGGAAGTCGTAACCGTTACCAGCCCGGTAACGCAAACCGCCGAAGTCGATATGAACAGGGCATCGAGCCACGACAGGGCGCTGCCGCTGTGGACCACCCAGGGAAGTTTCAATAAAAACGTCCCGATGATTATGGCCGCTAAAAACGAGAAGATAAAATAAAGCTGACTTTTTCTGATAAAACTCAAAGTCATAATTATTGTCCGTTCCTTGCCGCGCTAAGCCAAGTGTATTTCTTTAAACGTAAAAATATCATTGTTTTGATCATATTCAATCTCTGAAAACACCCCGTTGCGGGTGACCGAACCGGCGCAATTTTCGCCGCGGCCGCGTTCATTGACTTTTTTATAGGGAAAATGCACGTGTCCGCACAGGGAAAGGTCGAGCCGTCCGTCCGCCAGCATCCGGACGATCTCTTCCTGTCCGAACAACCGGTGCCGCCAGCGCCAGACGGGATGATCCTCGATTATCGGGTAATGCGACACCAGAATTCGCGGTTTCACTTTGGCGGCGGAACCATGCCGGAGCAGAAAATCGCGGGAATCGGCCTTGACGAAGCCCCAGGAACACAGCAGGTTTGAGGGATAACCGGTATTTATCATAACGAATTCGCATTCGCCCAGATCAAGGGCCAGCGGCAAATCGTCAAAATTATAGCGGCCGCGGGTCAACCAGACGACCGCTTCCCGCATTGCCGCGACGCATTTTTCCCGGGTTACGTAACAGTCATGGTTACCGGGCACGAACAGCACCGGTATTTTCGAATCGCGCAACGGCTTCAGGATCGGAATGATTTTGGCGAATTCGCCGGGCTGGCCGGCGGAAGTCAAATCCCCGGTACAGACGGCGACATCGGGTTTGGCGTCGAGGATATAGCTGACGGCACGCTGCAGACGTTCCATATTGAAGATAAAGCGGCGGCGGAAGCAGTAGTTGAAAACTCCGACCCAGCGTTTATCGAGATAGGCCATCCAGTCTTCAGCGGGACCGCCGGCATGGGGATCCGAAAAATGTATGATTTTCATAATCTGATGAATCTTTTTATCAACCAGTGCTTATTTATGTTCAGGATGAGGCTTAATTGCCGAGCGCCTTCTGAAAGGATTCAAGCCGCTTAAACCGGTCCCGCAGTAATTGGCATTCTTCGGGAGTGGAATTCTTCAATTTTACTTTGAAATATTCGGTTTCGAAATTCATCAGCTCTTTTTTCCAAAACTGATCCGAATTATATTTTTCAATATCTTTGTCGAACATGCCGTTGAACAATAGATAGTAGAAATAGTCATCCCTTATTTTCAGTTTTTTAACGACGGATTTGAAGAACTTGTGCAGATAATATTTTTTCAAGTCGGCCAGTTTAAATTTCGTAATGGTTCCATCGGTCATTTTGACGAAGACGAAGCCGTCTTTTACCTCGGTGATATAGCCGTATTTGTAACGGGCGAACTCTATCGGAATGTCAGCCAGTTTATCCTTGCTGTCCGTGAACAGCCAGCTAATCTCCCGGCCTTTCCTGAATGCCTGCTCCAATTGGACGGCATAGCCGGATAAATTTTTTGCCAAGTTTATTTCCGCGGTGCTCAGCCCGCGGGTATTGTCAGGCAGGTTTATCGCAGTTATGAACATTTTTTCGGCGGCGTCATATTTGCCGTCCCGGGCAAATTCGATGTAATCATAAATCAATTTGGATTTACGCTCGGCGATATTTTTCCGGTAAACCGCAACCCGTTTTGCGATTTCGCGTTTTCGGAGTTCTTCTTCCCGTTTCCTGATTATAAGCTGGCGTTTGCGTTCGGCGGCTTCTTGGGCCAGTTTGATCCGGTGTTCCGCTTCCGCTTTGGCGGCTCGCTCCTCCTGCAACTGCAATTCCCGGGCCCGGACTTTACGCTGTTCAATCGCGGCAAGATGTTCTTTATGTAATTTGGCGCGAGCCGGAATGATGCGGTTTTTCTCGTCCAGCGGAACATAAACGGTCAGAAGGCTTTCAATTTTTTTTTCTTCCTTGCCGGGCAAAGTTTGGGGGAAATCTTTCAAAAGGAGGTCGACTTTGGCCAGAAATGTCATTTGATCACATTTCTGACTGTTATAATCCGCCAGTATTTTATTTATCGCATTGATGTATTCCTGTCGGAAAGTTCTTTGGGTAGGCAGGGGAATTGCCGGGGTGGTGACCGGCACATTGTTTTCACTGAGCGGCAATATGTAAAACCATGCCAGCACGACTCCAGCCAGCACAATAAGGATGATGGTCAGGACGGAGTAAATAACTAATTTTTTTTTGGGTTTTTTAAATACGCCCTCGATTTCGTCTGAGAACAGTAACCCGCTTGAGGTGGAAGAGGTAGATACGGTGTAGAGCGGCTGCAGGGTACCGGTGGTAGTGGTTGGAAAGTCCATTTCCAGGTGATGGCCTTTCTCTTCCTCAGTTTCATCCTTGACCCGCTGGATAGCGCGGGTCCGGGTGGAAAAGACTTTCGGCACGGAACCGGCGGACGACAATTTACCGCGCCGGAACAGTCGTAAATCCTCAACCAGTTCCTCGGCATCCTGATAACGTTCGTTGATATTTTTTTTCATCATTTTCATGATGATCTGACCGATGGCCTCGGGAACTTTTGAATTTATCAGCTGGGGAGGTGCCAGGGTGCCTTCGAGGTGTTTGCGGGCGATTTCGTTGGCGGTGCGGCCTTCATCCGGAAATCTGCCGGTGACGAACTGGTAGAAAGTCGCTCCCAGGCTGTAAATATCGCTGCGGATATCCATGGGAGCGCCGGTGAGATGTTCGGGACTGATATATTGCGGGGTGCCCATGATCTCATCTTCATTTTCGTCCTCGATGTCGCCGGCTACCCGGGAAAGTCCGAGGTCGGCGAGTTTGGCGCGATTATTTTTGGCCAGAATGATGTTGTCCGGCTTGATGTCGCGGTGAATCAGTTTCTGTTCTTTCCAGGCGCAGTCGAGGGCCTCGCCGATCTGCTGGATAATGGTGACGGCCTTGTCGATCGGGATGATTTTTTCGCGTTTCAGCACGTCCTTCATGGTTTCGCCGTCGATGTATTCCATGGCGTAATAAAAAATGCCTTCATCTTCGCCGACGGCGTAAGCCTGAACGATGTGCGGGTGATTGAGTTTGGCTGCGGCGCGGGCTTCCTTGATGAAGTTGACGACGAATTCGGCGTTGTTGGCGTAATTATCCTGCAATATTTTCAGGGCGGAGGGGCGGTCCAGTGAAATCTGATGGGCCAGGTAAACCACGCCCATACCGCCGCGTCCCAGTTCCTCCAGCAGGACGAAATCCCCGATGACCGCTCCGGTGGCCAGGCGGGAACTGGGCACGGTGACGACTTCGTCACAGTGCCCGCATTGCACCTCTTTCCCCATCTGGCTGTTGTCCGCCGAGACAATCCCGCGGCAGAAAGGACATTGAAAACGCATATTTTATCTCAAAAAATTCTATTCCACCTGACCCGAGTGAACGACAGCCATACTATATCCCGTAAAAGTGAATTTTAAAACCCGTTTGTGAAAATTTTACCGGCGGTGGTTTACCGGACGAAATCGTCGACGGCAGTTCGGGGAAAACCCCGGTTGATATTGTCCGGATTTGATGATAGGTTAAGCGGTAGTCGGAACTACCGGGAATTGACGGAAGATGAACAAAAAAGAACTGCTGGCGACGCTTGAAACTTTCGGGATGCGGCCGGGAAAACGGTTGGGACAGAATTTTCTGTTGGACGGCAATCTGCTCGATTTCATCGTGCGCTCAGCGGCTCCGGCCGCGGCTGAAATCATTCTTGAAGCCGGACCCGGTTTCGGGGTTCTGACCCGGCCGCTGCTGGCGGCCGGTGCGGAAGTCTACGCGATTGAATTCGACCGGCGTTTATGCGCCTATCTGCGCGATCAGATCAAGTCGCCGAATTTCCATCTGACCGAAGGCGACGCCTGCCGGATAGACCTGACGTCGATCCTTCCCGCGGGGAAAAAATTCCGGGCGATCGCGAACCTGCCTTATTCCGTCAGCAGTATTTTTATCGTCCGGCTGCTGGAATTACCCGCCCCCCCGCTGCAGATGCTTTTCCTGCTCCAGCGGGAAATGGCGGAACGGCTGGCGGCGGCCCCTGACACTAAGGATTACGGTTCCCTGTCCGTCCGGGCGCAGCAGCTTTACGCCGTCCGGCCGGTGCGCCGAGTGCCGCCGGAAGTATTTCATCCCCGGCCGCAGGTGGATTCCGCGCTGGTCGAACTGACCCTTCGGCAAGATGCCGGTTTGCCGGATTTCGACCGGCGGCGGCAGTTGAGTGAAGTCGTTAAAACCGCGTTTGCCCAGCGCCGCAAACAACTGTTCAGACTCCTGGCGGCGGTTTATGGTCAGGAGCCGGTGCGGCAGGCTTGGGAACAGCTCCGCCTTTCCCCGGAAATCCGTCCCGCTGAACTGACGGTCGGGCAGTACGGAAATCTGACCGAACTCCTTTACGCCGGGTCCGCCGATGGATAACCGGATTTGGCAAAAATATCGGCGCCGGTCGGAAATCCGGACCTTTGAGCCGTTTGCCCCGGTGAACAAACCGGCCGGCGCGGTGGTGATTCCGGCCTTGGCCGAAACTGATTTTCTGCCGGCGACCCTGCACCGCCTGGCGCAATGCGACCCGGCTTCCCATGCTGCTGCGGTAGTGATCGTCGTCAACCGTGCCCCGGAAACTGCCGGTGTGAAAGCCGCCGACAACGCGCGCACCCTGGCGGCGCTGCGCTCCGGCGACCGGGAATTCTGCGGCGGTCTGACGCCGGGCCGGGAACTGTTCTGGATCGACGCCGACGCGCCGGGAAAACAACTGACCGCGACCGGCGGCGTGGGCGAGGCGCGCAAAATCGGGATGGACTCCTGCCTGGATTTTTTCACTCCGGAAACCGGGAGTGAAAGTTTACTCTTCTGCCTGGACGCGGATACCCTGGTCAGTGAAAATTACCTGGCGGCGGCCCGGGCATATTTCCATAACCATCGTAAAACTTCGGCGGTAACCGTGAATTTTTCTCATCAGGCCGGCCAAACCGCCGCTGAAAACGCGGCTATTGAACAATACGAACGGTTTATGCGCTACTATGTCCGCGGTCTGGAATTCGCGGGTTCGCCCTACGCTTTTTACGCCCTGGGCTCGGCGATCATCTGCCGGGCGGAAGCCTATATCCGGGCGGGCGGCATGCGCCCCCGCAACGGCGGCGAAGATTTTTATTTTCTGCAGGCGGTCAGCAAATTCGGGAATTGCGGGCGGCTCGAAACCGCAGTGGTGCGTCCGGCGGCGCGGCCTTCGGACCGGGTGCCGTTCGGGACGGGACCGAAAATCCGGGAAATCCTCGCCGGCCGGGAATTGCGGTTTTATCACCCGGAAATCTTCCGCCGCCTGAAAACCCTGCTCGATACGGTCAATACCTTAACCAATCCGGCTGAATTCGCGGCGCTGCCGGCGCTCCTGGAACGGCAGGACGGCGCCGAGGCGCGGGAATTCCTGCGGCGGCAGGACTTCGCGGGGGTATGGGAAAAGATTTTTCGGAATACGCCCCGGGAGACATTTTATCTCAAAAAAGCGTTTCACGTCTGGTTCGACGCTTTCCGCACCCTGAAATTCATTCATTTCTGCGAAAACCATTATCCGTCCCTAAGCCGGGTAAGTTACGCCGCTATACTCGCGGCAGGCTTTTTTTCACCGCGAAATACCCGAAAAGCAGATTTTTAAATCTTTAAAACTTTTTCACCATGCTTCGGTCAGACAGTTTCGGAGGCGATAAGGATAAAAATAAATCACCAGGTTATGTTCGGGGGTGATATGGGCTTTGACGACGATGTCGTGAATCCGCCGGACGATTTCATCTTTGTCATAACTGTTCAGCAGCAAATACAGTAATAATTCGACCTGCCGCGGCGGCAGCGCGACCTCTCCGGCCGCGGCCGATTTGACCGCCAGTCGGAAACGTTTTTGGGCAATTCCCGGCCGGCCGGTCAGATGCAGATTGATATGTTTCCCGAACGGCGTCCGGAATTCCGTCGGCAGGGAATATTTAATGTCGAAATAATCTTTTTCAAACGTGATCTTGTAGGGACGTTTTTCCGGCGTCCGGCCGATCTGGCCGGGACTCAACAGAAAATCGCCGACCGATTCGCAATTGGAAATGACCGTGATCAGGGCGTTCACTTCCGCCGGACTGAGAGTAAGAACGCGGATTTCATCGGGTTTGCTCCGGACCAGCAAAGCCGTCAGCCGCTTGACTACCTCCGTCTGGAGGAAAACATCTTCAGCCGTCAGCGGTTCCGCGGTATAGCTTGCCGCCGGATCAAACACCAACTGCAGCAATGCCGCCAGCACCGCCAGCAATACCAGCACGAAAAAAACCGAAGTTCCCAGAATAATTTTGAGGAATTTGTTTTTTGTCCGTTTTTTTCTTTTTCCCGATTTTCTGATCATTTCGCAACTGCTTCCTGAGTAAAGACCGCCGGACGAATATATGCCAGTGCCGTTAAATCCTGATCAAAAACGCGGTAAGCGCAACTGATAAGTTTTTCCGCGGCCGGATATTTGACCCAGCGGATCCGGGCGGCGGCCGCCGGCGGCAGGACGGCTTCGAGGCGATGCCGGTCGTAATCGAAAGCGGCTAGCTGCCGGTAGTCTGCCGCCGCGAAAACCGTTTGGGCGCGTTCCCGGTCAAGCACTTCCGTTCGTCCGGAAGGAACCAGTTCCCCGGCGCTTTTTACCAGTTCGAACAGCAGGATTTCCTGATTGCGCCCGTCGAAAACCGCCGCCGCCTTATCGCCTTCCGCAAGTCCGGCCGGATCGCCTAGTACCACCGCCGTCGGGACGCAGCGGCTTTCAACACCGTCCCGCCCCAGCGTCAAACCGATGACCAGCGCCGCCGCCAGCCGCATGCCGGTAAAACTTCCCGGGCCGCCGCCGACCGTCCAGCGGCTGATCTCGGCCGGAGCCAGGCCGCGCCGGTGCAACAGTTCCGCTATCCAGCCGCTCAGCGCGGCGGAACTGCGGCCATGCATCGCTTTATGCTCAGTCAGCAACAATTTACCGCTGAGGGTTTCCGCTACCGCGAAAGCGGCGAATTTGCCGGATAAATCGAGGGCCGCGGAATATTTCAAACCGAACCTCCGTCAACTGTAAAACCGCGTATTTTTTCCAGGCAGACCGCTTCAGTAATGTTCCGGAGCAGCGTTACCCGCTCCGCCAGATATTCCAGTTCTTTTCGGGCGATCCTGTAACCCATATTGTAGCGGGCTTCGGTATAGGCGCGTTTGAGCAGTTCGAACAAATGTTTTTCCTCAGCCGTATTTTGGGGGAATATCCCCTTGAAACCGCCGCTGAGCTGATCGACCCGTTTCCCCAGTTCCGCCAGGTCATGGGTGCGGGGTTTGTAGTCGGTGAATACCAGCAGCACCGTGTGGTAAAAACGTTCTGCCGCCTGGTGGAGTTCGAAAGCGGCAATCTTATAATCATTTTTTTTAAATTTATACTCAAAATTGTCAAAAAAACTCTCTGCGCTTTCGAACCAGTTCCTGAAATGGGCTTGAGCCTTATTTTTGCGTTCTTTGAGGCTGAGTTGCCGGGCGACGGGAAGCCGGAAGCGCCCGGAACGGTACAGCATGATGCCTTCTTTTTTAATATCGACGAAAAAATATTCGCCATTGCCCACCGCTTTTTTAAATTCTTCCACGCTGTGCAGGATGATGCTGAGCGGCGTGGTGCAGCCGGCGGATTTCCGCGCCCGGTATTTGATCCGGTTCCGGTAACCCTTGTACTGGTATTTGGGCAGATCCTGGACGACGACCAGCAGATCATAATCGCTCTTGTATTCGTAGGTGATGCCGTCTTCGGCGGTGTAGCGGTCTTCGACCCAGTCGCCGCGGGCGTAGCTGCCGAACAGGATAATGAACTCGGCGTCGATCAGTTCCCGGATGATCTCGACGACGGCTTTGAGTTCATCCTTTTTTTCCCGCGGAAGATGTGCCAATGACCTTTTCATTTCAAAAATATAACGCCGGTTGAAATATTAACCAACGGAGTTAACGAAAAAATCCGGTATTAGGCCGTACCTTATCAGTACCATCAAAGTCAGCAGGCAACGTTTCTCGTGTAACTCGCCCGCTTGTATACGGTGGTTGTCAATAAAAATTTTTATGACAAAAATTATCTAAAAAATGCTTGACTTTTGGCGTCTGCGTCTAATCGGACGGGGCCGACAAAAGTAAAAAAAATGACCTAGTCCAGAACTTGTTCTGGTCGGTGGTCCAGCGGCCGAAAGCGCTGGTCGCCCGTTTCCAACGGGCGAAATTTATGCGCAACAAGTTGCGCCTGAGGAAGTACCGTTCTCGCTAAGCGATGTCCGGAAAAATCAGCGGAGTGTATTTTTTCCAAATGTTGAGCGGGCGAGCCGGACGAAAAACACTGTTTTTTCAATAACGTCGACTTTTGATGGTATGTTTCCTTATGCCAGAACCCTTGCGAGTTCAACCGTGTTTTTCGGCATAACGGCTTCGCCGCCTCAACAAGTTGAGGACTTATACGAAAAACCAGTTGATCTCTTCAGG
>JAQULZ010000101.1 GCA_028718375.1 Victivallaceae bacterium
GGGACAAAAGAGAAAAACAATTCCCGGTAACGGAAAATAAGCGCTGAAATCAAGTTATTCGGCTGATTTTTCAGCCGTAAAATCAAACAAAAGAGAAATCCGGAAATTCTTTCACGGATTCAGGTAATTATTAACTCATTGTGTAAATCTTTCTGTTTTTCTTATTTTTACTAACTGAAAAACAAAAGCTTTTTTGTTTTTCAGAACACCTCCCGTCTCACTTTATCGCTGCTTTTTTGTCAACGGCCAAAATCGTATAAACAGCGACTGTAAGGAGCGGCTTTATGCCGATTTTGCGCCTTGACAAGGAAGTGGCGATAAAGTAACGTTATGAGTTCGAATCCGGCTCGAACGCTCAGCATTTTCAAAAACCCACTTCGTTCTTTTTTTGAAAATATCGCTTTTCGAGAACGGTACTGTCCAAGCGCGGCAAGCCGCGCAATACTTTCGCTCATTGGAGATGAGCGACCAACGTTTTCGGCCGTTGGATCACCGAGGCGTTGCATCCGCCTTTTTTCATTTTTTTTCATGTTATTTTTGACACTACCTGAGCCGACCGAAGTTTTCCCGGAAAGAAAATATAGCGGCAGCCGGTTCAATGTCAAGGAACAAGTTCCGGAAAACGAATCCGTCCGGGGAGCATTTTTAAGAAGTGTTTCTTGCTATTTTCACCGCAGCAACCTATATTACGGCTAAGCTAAACCGGAAATTTGTCCTGAGGTAATTTTTATGTTATGCGATATCTGCAAACAGCATGAGGCGACAATTCACATTCAGGAGATCATCAAAGGCGTTAAAAAAACGATGCATCTGTGCAGCGAATGCGCCATGAAAAAATCACAAAATGACCCGTCGTTCGATTTCGGCGGCTTTAATCTGGCGGAAATGCTTTACAACATTTCCGCCTCCCAGAACGGTATGCCTGCCCCCCAGCTGCCCGAACCAGACACTCAGGCCGAAGCAACTCCGGATCTGCAATGTCCGCAATGTAAATGGACGCTCACCGTGCTGCGCCGAACCGGCCGGGTCGGCTGTCCGGAATGTTATCAGGTTTTCCGGGAAGTGATCGCCAGCGCCCTGGAAAACATGCATCGGGGCAAACTCCATGTCGGCAAAAAACCGGGCGTCAAGGGCACCGACGCCTCTTCCAATCTGATGCTGGAACTGATGAACCTGCAGAAGGAGCTCGATGAGGTGATCCAGCGCGAAGAGTATGAAAAAGCCGCCCAGCTCCGGGACAGGATCAAAAGTTTGAAAGCGGAAATGAATTCTGAAGAAGAAAGCAAAAAGCAAAATGACTCCGAATAAAATCGATGAACTGCTCAAACATGATGTAAGCTGGCTGACGGATTCCGGGCCGGACGGCGATATCGCGCTCAGTTCCCGGATCCGGCTGGCCCGCAATATCCAGGGTCTGCCGTTTCCCATTGCCGCCGATCCGAAGCAGCTCGAACAAGTCCAGACGGCCGCGGAACTGGCCCTGAAAAAAACCGCCACCATGGGACGAAAATGTCTGGATTTCCACATGATTGATTATTCCGAAATCGAACGCCAGATTCTGCTCGAACGCCGGCTGGTAAGCAGTGAATTCATCAAAAAAGACCAGCATACCTCGCTGATCGTCAAACAGGACGAATCCTGCGCCGTGATGATCAATGAGGAGGATCATCTGCGCATCCAGGCGTTATGTCCGGGGTTTCAACTGCTCAAAGTCTGGGAACAAATCGACCGGCTCGATTCGGAACTGGAAAACCTGCTGCCTTACGTCTACGATTCCCAGTTGGGTTATCTGACTTCCTGTCCGACCAACGTCGGTACCGGGATGCGGGCGTCCGTCATGCTGCACCTGCCCGGACTGGTGCTGTCCGGCCAGATCAATGCGGCCATTCAGGGCGTCAATAAACTGGGTATCGCGGTGCGCGGGATTTTCGGTGAAGGCACCGACAACCGGGGCAATTTATTTCAGGTGTCCAACCAGAGCACCCTCGGAGAATCGGAAACCCAGATCATCGAACGGCTCAACAGCATCATCACCCAGTTGATCATGCATGAAAAAAACTGCCGGTCGAACCTGCTTGAAAACCGGAAATATTTTCTGCTGGATCACGTCGGACGGTCTTACGGCATCCTGCGCCACGCCTATACGCTGTCGAGCGAAGAGGCTTTGAATTCGCTTTCCGACATCCGGATCGGGGTGGATATGGGCATGTTCAACTCCGTCGATCTGCATACCGTGAATAAATTGTTCCTGACCATAAATCCCGCCCATCTGCAGAAATTCGCCCAGAAAGAACTCAGTTCCCAGGAACGGGACGTCTTCCGGGCGGCGTTTGTGCGGGAACAGCTTAAAAACGCGAATCCCAAGGCTTAATCGTTTACCGGGAGAAGAACTTGGAAAATATTTACGCGGTTTCACTGGCATTCCTGGAAATGACCTTTGTTTTCGTCAGTCTGGCCCTGTTCCACAGCCAGCGCAAGATCATCGGCAACAGCGTCTTTTATATCTCGGTCGGCCTGCTGTTCCTGTTTACCCAGTTCGTCAGCGCTGCGGCAATAAAAGTCAGCGTCGGGATTTACGGACTGGAATTCTACCTCGGTCACACGGTGCTGTTTATGCCGTACCTGGCCGCGCTGCTGCTGGTTTACCTGACCGAAGGCACGCTGGCCGCCCAGCGGATGATCCTCGGCGTGATCGTCGCCTTCGGAATGTTCTTTTACCTGGTAACCCTGACCCGGCTGCAATGCAACTGGCTGGGCTTTGCCATCTCCCAGGGAATTGCCGCGGATTCCCTCCAATATCTGCTGCACGCGGCCCGAAGCTCGATCACCGGCGCCACGCTCGCTCAGGTACTGGATTTATTTCTGCTGGCGATCATCTTCCAACGCCTGAAGAATGCCGGCTGCGGGTTATTCATCTGCATCCTGGGCGCGTTGATCTGCACCTGCATCATCGATTCCTTCGTCTACCTGGCGGTTACCGACTGGACTCAGACCTACTGGTGGATTCACATCAATAATTCGTTTTTCATCAAGACCCTCGCCTCAATCTGGCTGACCGTTCTGATCACTATTTACGTGTATAAAATCGAAAAAAACGTCGAGGTGCAGGAACGCAGTTCACTGGATATTATTTTTGCGTTTTTCGGGGGCTACAGCAAGGCCAAGGCGCTGGAACGCGACTTGCGCGAATGGGAAGGCCGTTACCGTCAGGTGGTGGAAAACGCCAGCGAAGCGATTTTCATCCTGAACGACGCCGGCCGGATCGTCGACGCCAACCTGGCGGCGATAGAAGTAATGGGCGGCCGGAATATCGATGACATACTGGGCATGGAACTGCTCCAGATCCTGCGGGATGAGCATAGCAACCCCGCCCGGGCGCTGGTCGATCCCGCCAACCCGTTCGGCACCGCGGAAGAAGTCAAGGTCATCCGCTTCAACGCTTTCATCGGCAGCGATCCCGAAACCCGTAAAAATCTCAACATCGCGCTGTCGGCGCTGAATTTCGAGGGTGAAATAATGCTGCTGCTGCTGGCGCGCGATGTTACCGAGGAAAGCCGGCTGGCCCAGGAGAAAATCAATCTGAGAGAACAGCTCGCTCATTCCCAGCGCCTTGAAGCCGTAGGCAAACTCGCCGGGGGCATTGCCCACGATTTCAATAATTACATTCATGCGATCCTGGGACACCTGGACTTAGTCCGGATGCTTTCCGACTCCAAGGACGAGGCGGTGGACAAGCACCTGGAAAAAATCGGCGAGATATCCGAACAGGCCGGAGAACTGACCAGCAAGCTGCTGGGCTTCGCGCGCAAAGGCAAATATCAGGAAAAGGAAGTCGACCTGAACGACCTGATCCGCAAATCCGTCGACCTCTTTATGCCGGAGAGCAAAAAGCAGCTCGATCTGGAAGTTGATCTGAAACCGGAAAAACTGATCGTCCGCGGCGACAGCGTCCAGCTCCAGCAGGTGCTGCTCAATCTGATGCTCAACGCCATGGATGCAATGAAAGATATAACGGGCGAAAGAAAACTGCGGATCAGCGTGGATCAGGCTTCCAACCGTAAAATAAAACTCATGCCCCCCAGTCCGGATATCGACGTGAATTCATATTACGTCATCTGTATCGAAGATAACGGTTCCGGGATCGACAGCGATACCATGAAACATATTTTCGATCCGTTTTTCACCACCAAACCCATCGGCGAAGGCACCGGCATGGGGCTGGCCATGGTTTACGGAACTATAACCAATCACCACGGCTGGATTCAGGTACAAAGCAAAACCGGCAAGGGTTCCAGATTTTACCTGTTCCTGCCGATGGCGGGATAACTTTTACCGCCGGAAAGAAAAACCCGATCGAATTCCGGACCGAATGTATTTTATCCCCTTGGCCAGCAGAACCAGGAAATACCCGATAAACATGATTCCGGCAGTCCAAAGTATAAACAGAATAACGCCGGTCTTGTAAAACCAGCCGATATTTTCGGAGCTCAATTTTTTCCATAAAGTCTGATAAATTGAATAATTGAACGGAATATTTACGAAAGGCAGATAAGGGACGTAACGGCCGGTCGCATTAAAACACCGGCTGCAATAATATTGTCCCGCTTTTACGGGAGCGGCACAGTAAACACATACTTCCTGCTGCAATTGGTTCACCTGCTCTCTGCTTATTTCCGGTTCCCAGGGATCAGGAGAAACGGGATGGTTTTTTATAAAAATTTTCACCAGCCTAATAACCAAAATACCCAGCAATATGCATCCTAAAAAAAATGCCGCATCCACAGCAATACTCCGGAAACCGCAAAACCGGTCAGCAGGATAAATTTCTCCTTTCTGATCTCCAAGCGTGAGAAATATCACCAGTTTACACTCCCGTTATTTATTCAGTTCACTGAAGTACCGCATCAGCCCATCCATGCCGTGTTCCCGGATATAATCCCGGATAAAACGATAACCGTCGCCGTAAATTTCATTGGTATTGGCTTCCATGCGCTTGTTCATGAACTGCCGGCCGTAAAGCTCGTTCACCCGGGTCGCGACATATTCCGCCCAGCCTTCCTTGATCTTCAGGGATTTGATCTTAGGATATTCCGCATCCATCCAGTCGTGCGCCAGTTCGTGGGCGCACACCTCGATGAACTTCCGCCGGGGCAGTCCCGATAACACGGAGACGGAATAGCGATTATTCGTCAGGTATTGTTCGGTTTTATCCTGCCTGCCCTTGAATAAGGAATAGGTGGTTTCCGTCCGGGTTTTGACCGTATAACTATGTTTGAACAGCCCCATTTCCAGTCCCGGCTCATAATTGGCGGACGCCTTCAGCAAAGTTTTTGAATCCACCAGCTGAAAATGAATCTTGTGATTGGTTCCCAAATTCAGCTTGCGGCGCATTTCCTCCCTGACCTGGTCAAACAATTCCTGCCCGGCGGCTTCAGTTAAAATCGCCATCCGGGCGCAGTCATCGCACAGAAAACGGCCGTCGGGCAGCTTGATACCGGAAGCGGCCGGCAGCGAACAGGCGAAACACCGGGGCAGCGCCGCGCAATGCGGACAGTAAATTTTATCGCCGGTCAGAGTCTTGATCACCACTCCCTTCCGGAACGGCTGATGACATAAGCTGCATTTCGGGAAAGTGGTTTCCAGGCATTTTTCGGAGCAGTAGAATTTGCCGTCCTTAGTATATACTTTGCCCCGGCAGCGCTTATGACAGGCGGCGCAGACCGGCAGAGTCCGGTCCAGGCATTTTTGAGAACAAAACACCTTGCCGTTGCAAATCAAATACCGGCCGTGGATTTCCCGCCGGCAGACCGAACAGCGCAAAGTAGCCGCCATAAGCTGAAAAACCGCCAGGCAAGTTAAAATTATGGCCGAGATCTTCCGCATTGAATCACCTTGTTTATGAAAACACGGATATATTTTACCACTTGACCGCTCGAAATGCAATCCCGGGCCGGCTAAAGATGAAACGAACCGGCGTTCGATATATTTTCCCCGTACCCGTGATCGTAAAAATAAAGGGAACCTCTAAAAATTGGTTCCGAAATGAAAAAATCACTTAATTGCCCGCAGCGGCGACGCGGCGTAAGTTCGCGCATAGCAGCGCTATGCAGCGGTTTTACACCGCTAGTCCGACCGGAGCAAATAAGCGATTTTTGCCGGAAATTTCAATTTTTAGCGATTCCCTAAACCGTTTATGGAAACCGAACCTTCAACGTATTTCCGCAAGCGGTTCATATATAAAAAAATAGCGATAATCATTGATTTTTTTCTAAAAATAATTATAGTAATGATGTTATCTTGGGTAACGCGACGTAATTTGAATACGATAGGTAAGTTTATTTTAATGCCCGAAACGTCAAGAAAAACAGCAGTTCAGTCAGAAATTTCGATTTCCCCAACCAGCAGCGAATTTATTTCCGACCCGAACTCCGGCGACGATTATTACCGGGAGGAAACCGGCGATTCACTGCAAATCTATCTGCGCCAGATAAATAAAATACCGCTGCTCGGACAGGCCAGCCAAAAGCAGCTAATCCATAAGATTGATCTGGCAATCGTCGCATACCGCCGGGAATTGTATCAGCTCGGATTCATTCTGCTGGAACATGCGCGGATTCTGGAAAAAATCCATGACAAGGATACCAACCTCAATTATGATTTCCTGCCGTCATCGCTGGAAAACCGGAAAAATGCGCTGCTCGAACTGCCCGCCTGGCATCAGGAAATAAAGGATTTGTACCGGCAGTCGCATGACGCCTGGCATAATAAAACCAAAAACCGGGAAGCGCTTCGCGCCCGGGCCCCGGCATGCCTGCTGAAATATGAAGTGGTATATGATCATCTTCAGGAATGGCATAAGGTAATTGTGGAATATCTCGCCCTCGCCGCCCCGAAACTGCGCAAACCGGAATCAGCGGCTTTGAGCGACATCAACCCGGATAAAATTCCCTATCTGGAGGAAAAATTTCTGATGCCGCTGGAAGAATTCTTCCCTTTGTTTAAAAGAATCCGGGAAAAATACGCCCAACTGAAAGCTCTCCATGGAAAGATGCTGGAAAGCAATCTTCGGCTGGCCGTGTGCATTGCCCAAAGATACCGCAATAAGGGATTGCCGATCAATGACTTGATCCAGGAGGCGAATCTCGGTCTGATGCGGGCGGTGGAAAAATTCGATTTCCGGCTCGGCAACCGGTTCAGTACTTACGCCACCTGGTGGATCAAACAGACCGTCAGCCGCGCCATCGCCGAACAATCCC
The DNA here is from genome assembly GCA_028718375.1 of Victivallaceae bacterium. Classification (GTDB taxonomy): domain Bacteria; phylum Verrucomicrobiota; class Lentisphaeria; order Victivallales; family Victivallaceae; genus JAHOYW01. The sequence goes on from JAQULZ010000101.1 coordinate 7,257, forward strand.
GGGTAATCCGGATTCCGGTGCATATGATCAACACCATCATCTCGATGAACCACGTCGAGCAGCTTTTCATGCAGATGCACGGCCGGGAACCGAATGTCAAGGAACTGTCCGCCGCTCTGGAAATACCGACCTCGCGCATCAGCGCCATCCGGAAAATGGCCCGGCAGGCCATTTCCCTGCAGGCTCCGGTCGGCGATTCCAATGACGGTTCGGTACTTCAGGACATTTTAGCTTCGGACAGTACCGGGGACGATCCGATTCAGGGCATCTCCCAGAAAGTCCTGAAACAAAAAGTTTACGAAGTGCTCGCCACTCTGCCCGAACGCGAACAGCAGATCATCATCATGCGTTTCGGCCTGATGGGATATTCACCGATGACGCTGATCAAAGTGAGCGAGCATTTCGACCTGACGCGCGAACGCATCCGGCAGCTCGAAATTAAAATACTGGAAAAATTACGCTCGCCCGAGAAACGCAAGTTTTTCGACGGCTGTCTTTATTCTTAGAACTTATCAACTAATAGAGGATCGGTTATTGGTTGATAAATTCTTAATCCTAACCCCGGAGAAAACATTATGAGCAAAGAAATCGATTTTATCAAAAAGCGCCGCAGCGTCCGCAAATTCAGAAAGCTGCCGGTTACCGACGAGCAAGTCACCCGCCTGCTCGAAGCCGCCATGGCCGCCCCGTCAGCGGTCGCGAAAGACCCCTGGCGGTTCATCGTCGTCCGCCGCCCCGAGCATTTGCGCACTATCGCCGGTTTTCTGCCGAACGGCGGTTTTCTGCCGGACGCCGACGTCGGGATCATCGTCTGCGGCGATCTCGATGCGGCCCATTCCAACAGCCTTTCTTATCTGCTTCAGGATTGTTCGGCGGCAATTGAAAACCTGCTCCTGGCGGCGAGCGCCTTGGATTTAGGCGCCTGCTGGCTGGGCGTTCATCCGCGCGAAGACCGGATCGAAAACATCAGTAAATTCTGCAAGCTGCCGGAAAATATCATTCCGGTGGCGGTCATTGCAATCGGCGTCCCGGCCATTGCCCCCGATCCCCGCACCAGATACAATCCGGCTTACGTCAGATCGGAAAAATGGCAATAAGAGTTTTCTCACTACCAGTAAAGTTCTTTGCTTTCAGGGAAAAACAATAATTTGTTTTCCGTGAAACATAGAGATAAAGCATTCGGCGTAAACTGTTGCAAGGAGAAAAAAATGTTGAAATCCGTTACTGTCTTTTTGGCGATTTCCGGCCTTACCGTCACTGCTCAAACCACCGCCATATCTCCGCCACCGGAAAAACCGCCGCTGCCGCGCCATTCCATGACTCGGGAGGTATTGCTTGAAAAAATCCGGAAAGCCGCCGATCCGAACCAGCTCGCTCAAACCTGGAAGACGGCGATCATTAAAGCACAGTTGACCGTACCTATGCAGCAGGTGCAACTGGCCGTAACCATCAGGTATAAATATCCGGACAAGTGCAAAACCACCCTGTCCATGCCGGGAATTCCGACCATTACCAAAGTATTCAACGGCAAACAGGCCTGGCAGGAAACTGCCGGGCTTGGGATTCAAATGCAAACCGGTCTTCAATTTGATTTTGCCGAATTCGAATGCCGGAAATCCAATCCCGCCCTGCAACTGGCCGAAATCTATGCCAAAATCACCCTTGACCCTTATTTGTATCAAATCAACGGCTGTTCATGCTATAAATTAATCTGTACCCTGCCGGCCAAACTCAATGTTCCCCCGACTCAACTGTTTGTCGATACCAAAGAATTCCTGATTCGCCGCTGCATCGAAACTCAGCTCACGGACATGGGGCTGATTCCGACGACGGTCGATGCGTCCGACTACCGGACCATCAAAGGTCTGAAAACTCCCATGCTTTTAACTGCCGACCTGATGGGTATCAGGATGGTCACCAAAATACTTTCCATCAAAGTCAACGAAAAAATCGCCGCTTCCCAGTTCAAATTCCCGGAAAGTAAATGAAGCGGCGGCAAATAGTTTTCCGGCTGCTTCTTTTCCCGCTGCTGCCGGTTTGCAGCAACGTTTTTGCCGCTCCGGCGCCGCCCCGTTCGGAACAGGTGCTGAACGAAGTCTGGAATGAAGTCGCCCGGCGTCACTTCAACCCCGATTTCAAGCACCGGTACCGGAAGTTATATGAAAAATTCAAGCCCGCGATCCTGAATTGCCGCAGCGACGGTGAACTGACCCGGGAAATCAATAAACTCCTGAAAGTTTTGGAGCAGAGCCATACCACACTCCTGCCCCCGACCGGAAGCGAGGCGGCCCGAATAATGACCAGCATCAGCCATAATACCGCTCCCGGCCGGAAATCAGGTTTTCCCGGAGCCGCCGTACCTGATCAGCCGGCAGACACCGGAATCACGGTGTCCCAAACCGATAACCGGATTTGCGTCATCCGGGTCCGCGCCCATTCCCCCGCCGCCGCGGCCGGGATAAGACCCGGCGATATAATCCAGGCCATTAACGGCCTGGTGCTGCACCCGGAACGGAAATTGTATTTAGGCTGGCCGGTTATTGCGCGGGCTCTATTGTCCGGCCGGCCCGGAAGCCGGGTAAAAATCAGCTTGCTGAACGCCGTCAATGCCAACCGCACGGTTACCCTTACTCGGCAGGTTAACGGCGAACAATGGTTCAAATTCGGGGTGCTGCCCCGTTCGTACAGTGATTTTTATGCGGCGGTGCTGCCGGAAAACATCGGTTATGTGCAGTTCACTGCGTTCACCACGCCGATGCTGCAGCGTTTCCGTCAGGCGGTTGTCGGCAAGCTTCGCGGGGTTAAAGGCCTGATTATCGACTTGCGCGGCAATATCGGCGGAATGTCAATATACCTGCCCTGGCTGGCGGCCTGGTGCTGCCCCAAGCCGGTAGCATTCGGCAAGCTGACCATTCACGGAACGGCATTGCAGCCAAAATCCTTTCCGCAGCCGGAATGTTTCAAGGGGCGGGTCGCGGTACTGATCGATAATTACTCCTGCAGTTGCGCGGAAATCTTCGCCGCCGGAATGCAGGACGCGAAACAGGCCCGGCTGTTCGGAACGACGACTTCCGGCAAATGTCTGCCGTCGCTGTTCCTGAAACTGCCCAGCGGCTTCCGGCTGCAGACGGTTGCCGGCAGTATTACCCGCGCCAACGGCCGGGGAATCGAACGTATCGGCGTAAAACCCGATGAAAAAGTGATTTTGAGCCTCGAATCCCTGCGCCACGGTCAAGATAACGTTATCGAAGCGGCGAAGCGCTGGCTGCTGCAATAAACGGTTCAATCCAGGGAAACGAATTCGCTTTTATCAGGTTTTACGCGGCGGATTTCCTCCATCCCGGCCCGGGCGGCATACAGATTCTGATCCATTTTCGAGATATTCCGGGAAATTTCCTCCAGCACCTCCGCCATCGGTTTTAACGTATTATGACTTAATTTCAGGCCGGCAGTTGCATCGAAAACAGGTTCGGCCAGCGCCTGCTGCACTTTCAGGCGGATTTGCCGTACCAGGCGAGTCCGGTGATACAGCGGCATGACTGCCGCAACCGGGTTTCGCTTAAATATCCGGCACAATCGTCTGAATCCGTACTTATCCCGTTCAGGACATGGAGTAGTAAAGGTTATCGGCATAATGAAATCCTTTTTTTGAAATTACCTCTTTTATTCTGAAATTTTTGTCACCCCCCCATTACTTATGTGACGAAGTGTAATTAGACGACACCGACAAAAGTAAAAAAATGACCTAGTCCAGAACTTGTTCTGGTCGGCGGTCCGGCCGAAAGCGCTGGCCGCTCGTCTCCAACGAGCGGAAGTAATAGCTCAACTTGTTGCGCCTTAAGCAGTACCGCTCTTGCTAAGCGATGTCCGGAAAAATCAGCGGAGCATATTTTTTCCG
>JAQULZ010000102.1 GCA_028718375.1 Victivallaceae bacterium
TTTGGTTCAGACTTCCTGAGAACTGCATCGACGTTGAGTTTTGCATCATTATTTCCCATACTGCCGACGGCTGCGATGATCGGGGATGCTGCCGCAGACAGAAACACTTACTATACACACTTACTTGAAAAATACAATTTTTTTTGAAAAAGTTTTAAAGAACGCCGAATACGGAGAGGTTTTGCTGCAGACTGCGGGTCTGAATTTTGCATTTTGTTTTTCCGGGTTTATATTATCCGTCAAGAAATGATCAACCGGGAATTATTATTTTCTTTAATGAAAGAAGCAGACCGAGGCAATGACGCTGACGACCCCGGATCGGGGGACTGCAGTTTGCGGGATAATTTTCCGCCGGATTCAACCGCATCGCTGAAAACAGCGGGGAGTTTTTAGCGCATGGATATTTTTACCTGTCTTCCCGTTCAGTTATCGTTACTGGTGGTTTTCCTGTTTTTGTCCGCCGTTTTTTCCGGCGCTGAAACCGCGTTGTTTTCACTCAGCCGGGCCCGGCTGCTGCATTATCGGGAGTCGAAAGACCGGCGGCGGCGCGCGATTACCCGCCTGATGGAGTCTTACAGTTACACGCTGATCGTCCTGATTTTCGGCAATATGCTGGTCAATACCGCACTCGCCCTGACGAGTGACGGTATTTTTCACCGGCATTTGACGCTGGATCCGGTTTACCGGGGACTGATAACCGTAGTTTTTGCAGTGGTCGTACTGTTGATTTTCGGGGAGGTCATGCCGAAGACGATTGCCCTGATGTACAGCCATGAAATCGCCGACCGGGTCGCGTTGCCGATACTCTATCTGCGCCGGGTGTTTTTTCCGCTGCTGGCCGTTATGGATAAAATTTTTACTTTTATCCTCCGTCGCAGCCGCAACCGGCAGCCGCGGGCGCTGAATTCGGAGGAATATTCCACTTATATCGAAATGTCGGTTGCCGCCGGAGCTTTCAGTCAGCCGGAGCGGGAATTGCTGGAAGCGATATTCGGACTTCGCCGGATTATTGCCGAGGACATCATGACCGTGCGGGTCAACCTTGCTCCGATCCGGCGGGATACCGCCCCGGAAGCGGTTGCCGCCCGCATCAAAAAGAAACAACAGGAGTTTTTCCCGATTGTCAGTAAAGACATTGACGATGCCGAACAGATATTATTTGCCAGGGATTTCTTCCTGCTGCCTCCGGAAGAACGGCCTGACTGGAGCCGAAAGTGTACTTTCCAGGCGGTAATGGTGCCGGCGAACGCCAGTCTGACCAATGTTCACGAAATTCTGAAGGAGGCCGGGGTTCCCGCGGCTCTGGTTGTGGATGAGTACGGGCGCACCACCGGGATGATCAGCGCCCGCGATATTGCCGGGCAGATTACCGGCGAAGTCGAGACCGTATACGATAAGGCGGAATATTCAATCGAAAAAGCCGGAGACAATTGCTGGATTGTTCACGGCATGATCCCGTTATTTGAATTTGAACGGGCATTTTCCGTCAGCATCCCTGAAGGATATGAGTCGCACGGGCTTAACGGTCTTTTCGGGGAAATTCTCGGTCATTTACCGCGAGTCGGCGATACTATTGACCTTGAAAATATTCGTCTTGTAGTCCGGAAAGTCCGTAATAATCTGGTTACGGAAGTAAAGGCGGAAAAATTGACGACAGGAAACAAAAGCATGACAATAAAGGTGCAGGGTGCTTTGGGGGTCTGAGGGCCCGCCAAAAAAAAGGAATATACATGATTACCGCAATTGCAGTACTTATAGTAACAGTTTTGCTGATGGCGTTTTTCTGCGGGAGTGAGATCGGCCTGATTTCCTGTCAGAAGCCGCGGATCGCCAACATGGTTAAAAACGGCAGCCGGCGCGCCGCCGCCGTCAAATATATCCTTGACCGCCCCGGCCTGATGCTGGCGACCATGCTCGTCGGCACCAATATCTGTACCGTCTGCGCTTCGCTGCTGGCGAAGCAGGTAGTGCTGGAAGCGGGGGTAAAAGCGCACATTGCCTATTGGGGTACGGCGCTGGTTTTGCCGCTGCTGCTGTTATTCCCGGAAATCGTGCCTAAAAACTGGTTCCGGCAGGCGCCGGCGCGCCGCAGTGTGTTTTTTGCTCCCCTGCTCCTTTTCGTATTTGTGATTCTGTATCCGGCAGCAAAGCTTATTGCGCTGTTTACCGGTCTGCTGACCCGTTTGCTGGGCAGGCCGCAGGAGGGCGATGAACCCGCCTGGCTGATGCGCAATGATTTCCGCTATCTTATCCGCGACAGCGAAAATGCCGGCGTAATCGATTCCGGGGCGGCGGATATTCTTGACCGTTCCCTGACTTTTCACCAGTTGCGGGTTAAAGACGTAATGACCCCGCTTGCAAAAGTGGTGCAGGTTACGGCGACGACCACGGTCAGGGAGGCCGCCGAATTATGCCGCCGCCATAAGGTTTCGTTATTGCCGGTTATGTCCAAACGCGGCGAATACATCGGGATTTTCAGTATTTACAAAGCGATTTTCACCACTAACGAAAAGACCTGGAATAAATTGATCGTTACCGTCTGTATGCATCAGATCCATTATCTTGCCGCCGATTGCCTGCTGCCGGAAGTGATTGCCGCCGCCCGGAGGCATAATTGCCGTCTTCTCGGAGTAAAAGACGACAAGGGAAACGTTATCGGCATTGTCACTCCGGGTGACGTTTCCGGCAAACTCTTCGTGTAGTCCAAGAGCTTTTTTATCTTAATTATTTTATTCTGACTTGACAAAATTGGACTATACCATTACAATAAGGACTATGCCAATATAAAAGGAGTGGTCCATTGTGAAAAAACTGGAAATAGATAAAACTGCTGATGTTCCGGCATATCGGCAGATAATCGAGAAAATTACTGCCGGGGTGCAGTCGGGAGAGTTGCAGGCCGGGGAAAAACTGCTGCCGGAACGCGAACTGGCCCGGCAGCTCGGCACTGCGCGCGGAACCGTCAAAAAAGCCTATGAACAGTTGGCGGCCAATCATATTGTGCAGATCATTCATGGCCGCGGAACTTTTGTTTCCGCGGAACAGGATGTAGCGTCGCCCAGCCGGAAAGATCAGGCGGTCAGGCTGATAAACCAGGCGGTCAGGGGGCTTGAGAAGCTCAATTTTTCGTTTCCTGAAATCAATACGATGTTTCAACTGCTGTTGACGGAACGCCGGCGGCAGCTGGAAAATTTTGCTATTGCCGCAATAGACTGCAATCCGGAGGCGCTGTCGATCTTTGAGATCCAGCTCAAGCATATTTCCAGTGTGGGCATCCATAAATATCTGCTTGACGACATCAGCGGTTTGCCGGAAGTGCGCCGGACGCTGATGCAGTATGAAATAATTCTGACCACATCCACGCATTACAATGAGCTTATCGGCCTGGTTCCGGAGGCGCGGAGCCGGATCATCCAGGCGGCGGTTTCTCCCAGCCAGCAGACGATTATTGACCTGGCGACTATTCCTCCCGACGCGCGGGTGGGGATCATTACCGCCAGCGAAAACTTTCTCAAGATCATCCGCAGCAAACTTCGGGATTTTCAGATAAATCTGAAAACCGCGGTAAACTTGTTCGAGAACCGGTCCGACCGGCTTCCGGAATTTCTTTCTGGCTGCCGGGTGCTTATCGTGCCGCCGAAATGCGCTCTCGAAAATCAGCGTGAATGTATTGCCGCGTTCCGGGCGTTCCGGGAAAAAGGCGGGCGCATCATCCGTTTTGAATATCAGCTTGAACGCAGTACGCTGATCCGGATTGAGGAAAAAATAGCCGAACTTATGGAAAAAAGGAAAAATCCGGGGTTATGAAAGCGGCGACAATAGTATTGGGTGTGATCGGTGCCGACTGTCATGCGGTGGGCAATAAAATTCTGGAACGGCTATTTTCCGATGCCGGGTTCAACGTCGTCAATCTTGGCGTGATGGTGTCTCAGGACGAATATATCGATGCGGCGATAGAAACCGGAGCGGAAGCGATTCTGGTTTCCTCCCTTTACGGCCATGGGGAAATCGACTGCCAGGGGTTCCGGGAACGCTGTATCGAACGCGGGATCGGCATGATCATCCTTTACGTCGGGGGAAATCTGGTAGTCGGGAAAACGCCGCGTGAAAAAGTGATCGCAAAATTCGAGCAGATGGGTTTTGATCGCGTTTTCATGGCTGACAGCGATCTTGACGAGGTAATCAGCTTATTGCTGCAGGATATTGCCGGGCAGAGGCGGCGTCATAAATATGATACTGAGTTTTGATGTGGGCTCGACTTACTGCAAGGGGGCGTTGTTTACTCCCGGCCGTGAGCGGCTGAGGCTGATTGCGCGGGGGTGTGTGCCGACAAGCCCGCAGCATCTGCCGGACGGCGTTTACCGTCTGCTGGAGGAATTGAAACTGTCTCCCGAAGCTCTTGCTGAACTGGAAGTTTTCTGGTCGTCGTCGGCCAAAGGCGGTCTGGGGATTGTCGCTCTCGGCATTGTTCCGGAACTGACCCTGAAAATGGCGCGGGAAGCGGCATGTTCCGCGGGCGGAAAGATCGTGAAGGTATTCAATTATAAACTCAATGCCGATGATCTGAAGCAGATAAATTTACTGGCTCCGGATATTCTGCTGTTTACCGGCGGGACCGACGGCGGCAATGAGGACATCGTACTGCACAATGCCCGTCTGCTTGGAAACCTGAACCGGGATATTCCGGTGATTTACGCGGGCAACCGGGCAGTCCGGCCGCAAATCCGGGAACTGTTTGCGGCGCATGAACTTTATATTGTGGAAAATGTGCTTCCGGACATGGACAATCCCGATCCGGTTCCGGCGCAGAACCGGATCCGGGAAATTTTCCTTGACCGGATCGTCGCCGGGAAGGGACTGGATGAAATCGTAAGCTTGACCGGCAGTAACCCGTTGCCGACGCCGTATGCGATGCTGGAATTCATCAGGACGGTGCGGGCAAGTGGAAAAATGGGTGATTTTGGTGTTATTGATCTGGGCGGCGCCACAACGGATTTTTATTCTGCCTGCCGGACGGAGCCGGGCGCGGGGGTAATTGTCAGGGGGTTCTGTGAACCGGAGGTGAAACGTTCCGTGGAAGGCGATATCGGCATGCGGGTCAGTGCCGGATCCGCTTTTGAGGCCGCGTATTCCCGGATTGTCCGGCGGTTGGAGCGGCAGCGGCTGCAGGTCGCGGATTTTGCGGCATATGTCGGTAAAGTGACAGCAAATCCGGCAGCGACGGAAAAATTATTCGACCGGATTCTGGCCGGGGCCTGCGTCAGTGTGGCCGCGGAACGTCATGCCGGCCGGAACCGGCGGGTATATACGGTCAACGGCGGGGTCGAAGTCCGGAGCGGTAAGGACCTGAGATCGATACAAACGGTTATTGGTTCCGGCGGTTATCTGGCCGGGTGCGATGCGGCTTTCATGCGGCAGGCATTTGCGGGAGCGACGCCGCGGCATGAAAATGAGATTTGTCTGTTGCCGCGGTCTCCGGTTTTCCGTTTTGACCGCGGTTATTTATTGCCGCTGCTGGCGAATGCCGCGGGAAAATATCCTGAGGCCGCCTGCGGCACATTATCGGAAATTTTATCCGGGGAGAGTTGAAATATGGAAATTTGCAGGGGCAGAATAAGCGAAAAAGATTTCTTGGCCCAGCGGGAACAGGTATTGACGGCCTGGCCTACCGGGGCGAAAGTGAATCTGGCTGACGGGATAGACTATCAGCGGCAACTGCCGGAAAGGATGAATTTTGCGCAGGCGCTGACGCGGGCCGATGCCGCCGGAAAAGTTCTGCTGCAGCCGCGGGCCGGGGTGGCGCTGGTCGATGAACATATCCGGCTGCTTAAATATCTGGAACCGGACTGCGATTTATTGCCGACGACCATCGACGCCTATACCCGCCAGAACCGTTATGAGGAAGCGCAGCGCGGCATTGAAAAATCGCTGGCGGCCGGACAATCGCTGCTGAACGGTTTCCCGGCGGTAAATCACGGCCTGAAGCCCTGCCGGGAACTGGTTGAAAGTCTTGAAAAACCGGTGGAAGTCCGGCATGGCACGCCGGACGCGCGCCTGCTGGCGGAAATTACTCTGGCCGGAGGCTTCACTTCCTTTGAAGGCGGCGGAATTTCATATAACATCCCCTATGCGAAGAGCGTACCGCTGGAAAAATCGATTGCCTGCTGGCAATACGTCGACCGCCTGATCGGATATTACGGCGATGCCGGGATCGTCATCAACCGGGAGCCGTTCGGGCCGCTGTCCGGGACCCTGGTGCCGCCGTTCATCAGTCATGCGGTAGCGATTATCGAGGGCCTGCTGGCGCTGGAACAGGGGGTTTATTCGCTTACCCTGGGTTATGGCCAGGCCGGGAACCTGATCCAGGATACCGCGGCGATTATTTCTCTGCGGGAGCTGTCCGTTGAATATTTTCACCTGCTGAACTATAAGGATTTTGAACTGACGACGGTATTTCACCAGTGGATGGGCGGTTTCCCGGAAGACGAATCCAAAGCTTTCGGAGTCATCAGTTGGGGAGCCGCGGCGGCGGCGCTGAGCAAAGCTACAAAAGTCATCGTTAAAACTCCGCATGAAGCCATGGGTATTCCGACGAAAGAAGCCAACCGCCAGGGCCTGTGTTGTACCCGGCAGGTGGTCAATATGCTTGCGGACCAGGAACTCCCGGAGACCAGACAACTGCTGGAGGAAGTCGAACTGATCAAACGCGAAACCCGCTGTGTGCTCGATAAAGTGCTGGAACTGGGCGGAAACCAGGTGGCCCGCGGCGCGGTGCGGGCGTTTGAAGCCGGAGTGATCGATGTGCCGTTCGCTCCCGCCGCCGCCAATTGCGGCAAACTGATGCCGGTACGGGATAATCACGGCGCCATCCGGCTTCTGGAACGCGGACTGGTGCCGCTGAGCGATGATATTTATGAACAGCATCAGGAACTTGTCCGGGAACGGGCGCGGGCCGAAGGGCGGGAGCCGGGTTTCCAGATGGTTATAGACGATATTTATGCAATCAGCAAAGGAAAATTGGTCGGGAGGCCAAAATGAAAATCAGCAGAATTCTTTATTCCGCCGGCAGTACCGGTTTTTTCTTCGACGACCAGCGCGCCATCAAACAGGGCGTTGAACATGACGGCTTTACCTATAAAGGCGCGCCCCGGACTCCGGGGTTCGGCAATATCCGTCAGGCCGGGGAAAGCATTTCGATCATCCTGCAACTGGAAAACGGCCGGTTCGGGGTGGGAGATGCCGCCGCGGTTCAGTATTCCGGAGCCGGAGGACGCGACCCGCTGTTTCTGGCGGCGGCCTACATTCCGTTTCTGCAGCGGCATATTTCCCCGGTGCTTGAGGGGCTTGACATTCAGAATTTCCGGGAAAGCGCCGCGTATCTGGACCAACTGAAAGTAGACGGCGAACGGCTGCACACGGCTTTGCGTTACGGGATCAGCCAGGCCCTGCTCGACGCGAAAGCCCAAAGCGAAAACCGTTTGATGTGCGAAGTGCTCTGCGAGGAATATTCGCTCCCGGTCATTACCGCCGGGATCCCGGTTTTCGGGCAGTCCGGCGACGACCGCTATTGCGGCGCCGACAAAATGATCATTAAACGGGCGGGTGTGCTTCCGCACGCCCTGATCAACAGCATCGACGACAAACTCGGACGCCGCGGCGAAAAACTCCGGGAATATGTCGCCTGGCTGGCGGCGCGGATTGATATGCTGGCGCCGTCGGAAACTTACCGGCCGACCCTGCATATCGATGTCTACGGCACTCTGGGGCTGATCTTCGATTACGATGCGGTGAAGATCGCGCAATATCTGGCGAAACTCGGGGATGCGGCCGGAAAATTTCCGCTGTATATCGAAGGGCCGGTGGATATGGAGGCCAAAGTACCGCAGATCGCGGCGCTGGCGGCAATCAGGGAAGAATTGAAAAAACTCGGTTCTCCGGTTAAAATCGTCGCCGACGAATGGTGCAATACCCTTGAAGACATCGTCGAATTTACCGATGCCGCCTGTTGCGACATGGTGCAGATCAAAACTCCCGACCTCGGCAGTATTCATAATACGGTTCGCGCGGTGATTTACTGTAAAAACCACGGCATGGAAGCTTATCAGGGCGGCACCTGCAATGAGACCGACATTTCCGCCAGGGCCTGTGTTCATGCCGCGCTGGCGGCCCGGCCGGAACGCATTCTGGCCAAGCCGGGCATGGGCTTTGACGAGGGCTTCATGATTACCCGTAATGAGATGGAACGTTCTCTGCGGATATTGAGAGCAAAATATGGAGAAAACGGTGATTGCGGCAAAAGAGTTTAAAGTTCTTTCTCCGACTGCGATTTTAGGCTACGGTTTTCCGGAAGCCTCTTTCAAACGCGGTTTGGAAATGAAACCGGATCTGATTGCGGTGGATGCCGGTTCCGTCGACCCCGGCCCCTATTATCTGGGCGCCGGAAAATCATTTACCGACCGCGCCGGAGTCAAACGCGATCTGCGTTTTATTTTGCGGGCGGCGGCGGAATTGGATATCCCCGCGGTAATCGGTTCCGCGGGCGGCAGCGGGGCGCGGCCGCATGTGGACTGGTGCCGGGAAATAATTGAAGAAATCTGTGCTGAAAACCACCTTAATTTCAAAATGGGCATCGTTTACGCCGACATTTCCAAAACGGCGGTGCTGGCGGCAATAGAAGCCGGGAAAACGGAAGCGCTTCACGGTTTGCCGGAGCTTGACGCGGCGACGGTCGCACGGGTTGAAGGCATTGTCGCCCAGATGGGGATAGAACCGCTTCAGCAGGCGCTGGCGGCCGGTTGCCGGGTGGTGCTGGCGGGGCGGGCTTACGATCCTTCGGTTTTTGCCGCGTTGCCGGTTGCCGAAGGCTTCGACAAGGCGTTGGCGCTGCATATGGGCAAAATCCTCGAATGCGCCGCCATCGCGGCAACGCCCGGTTCCGGTTCGGATTGCGTCATGGGCATTCTCCGGGACGACCATTTTGAACTGGTGCCGCTGAACCCGTTGCGGAAATTCACCGCCGAATCAACGGCGGCGCACACGCTTTATGAAAAATCCGATCCGTATTATCTGCCGGGGCCCGGCGGCAGGCTGAACCTGAAAGCCGTCCGTTTCGAGGAAGTCCCCGGCGGCCGGGTCCGGGTATATAACAGCCGTTTCGAAGCCTCGGAGCGGAAAATGATAAAACTCGAGGGCGTGGAAAAAATCGGTTACCGGACAGTTTCAATCGCCGGAATGCGCGATCCGATAATGATAAGCAAAATCGCCGATATCATTGAAACCGTCAGGGCAAATACGGAAAGTACCCTGAAAGCGGAAAATATCGAAGCTGAACTTTATTTTCATATTTACGGCAAAAACGGGGTAATGGGCGTACTGGAACCGGAAAAGGACGTTGCTGCGCACGAACTCGGAATTGTTATCGAAGCGGTCGCCCCGGAACGGAAAGCCGCCGCCAGCGCCTGCAGTATCGCGCGTTCCACCATGCTGCATTACGGTTATCCCGGACGGATCGCCACGGCGGGGAATCTGGCGTTTCCGTTTTCGCCGTCGGACATGGACGGCGGGGAAGTTTATGTTTTTTCGATTTACCATTTAATGGAAAATGATAACGATTCCCTGTTTAAAATGGAAATATGTGAGTTATAATATTTTAAATGGAAGTAAATAAAACCCGGAGATTTTCAGGAGGACAGGTCATGATACGGAAAATAACGGAGATAGCCAGGGTTGTCAGGTCAAAAAACTGCAGCCCTTTCGAGTTGACGCTGGATATGATTTTTCAGGACAAGGCGATATACGAAACGGTTAAACGCCATAATGCGGTCAATGCCGCGAATATTGCCGCCGCCTACGGCATCCCGGCATCCCGGATCAGCGGAATCGTCTATTTTGATCCGGCCAATGCCGTCAAAGTGGTCATGGCGCGCCCGGTTGCGTCCGGGGCGCCGGGAGATACGGATGTCTACGGCGCCCAGCAGCATGCGCCGCTGCTGGGACTTAAATTAGAGGTTTGACTTATGATAAGCCCTGACTCCGGTACAAAAAGCAGCCTGATCCAGGCCCAGTACCACGCGCCGCGGGGTAAAAAACGGCTGTACAGCCTGTCTCACATCCTGGCGCAGCGTTACCTGCTGCCTTCAGACCGGCTGATCGGCATTATCGGCTGCGAAGGCTCCGGGAAATCCACGCTCATCCGCGGTCTTTTTCCCGGTCTGGAATTGACCAATGACGATGACGGGATCAACGTCCGCCGGGCGCCGATATATGATTTTTCCGAAGATAATTATTTTTCCGGACACACTTTCCATATCGACATTCGCTTTGAATCCGCGTTTCATCAACTGTATGAAATTGCCGACGCGGTCAACCGGGCGATAAACTGCGGCAAACGGGTCGTGGTCGAACATTTCAATCTGATCTACAACCATCTCGGTTACAACGCCCAGATTATTTTTGCCCTGGGCGAAGACCTGCGGGTCTACAGGCCGACTATTTTCGGCCCCTCGCCGCTGGATATATATGAGGAAATGGAAAAGAATACGAAATACCGCCTGATGGCCCATTCCGCCGAGGATATTACCTGCTGCCTGCTGACGGACGAATACGGTTTGGAATTGCCGGAACTGCATTCCGATGTAAAACACGGTTTTGTTATCGGTTTCGAGAAAAAACCCGAGTGGGATATTGCGGAACTGGAAGCGAAGGTCAAAGCGATTATTGCGGCCGACA
>JAQULZ010000103.1 GCA_028718375.1 Victivallaceae bacterium
CCGGCGTTCACAGGCCGCGACCTTTTTGGCGTCGCGGCCGCCGGCCGGATCAAAACGCAGATAAAAATAATGGACCAGTTCCGACATGATTCCCGGATAAATCGCCATATAGCGGCAAATATCCAGATGATTATAGGCATTCTTGTCGATAAACGCCAATTGCGTATGAATAAATTCGGAAGCGGCGCGCAATAAATTACCGTCTCTCAGGGAAATGATTTTTTTGGCGACGAACTCGCGATGAAACAAGTCAAGCACATTGGTCCAGTTCAAAACTTTCAGGTTCTTCATCATCTCCACGATTTGGGGAGAGTGCAACGTCACTCCGCTTGGGGAAGTCAGATACAAGGTGGCGATCGTCACCGGCATATGAGCGAAATCTTCGGGGTTATTCTGATAAGTCATATCGCGGAAATAACTGCGCTCAATATTGAACCCGGCCAGGTTGACCGCTTCGATTATTTTGTAATAAAAACCGCCTTCCTGAGTTGACCTGGGCCGGGCCAGCGTAAGTTTCAATTCATGCTTGCCGATTTTGTCAATGCCGACGCTGACATAATCCTTGTCCTGAGGCTCAAGCGCCCAGTACAGACGGTCGACGAGGCGGTCGAAACTCAGATCAGAAATATTCGCCCAGTTAATACGGTCATAAACTTCATTCAGACCGGGATGAACATTTTTAAACATTTTCCGGTAAGCCGCGATCAATTCTTTTTTTGAAAAAAGCGGCTCGCCGCCATATAATTCGCGGTCTTCCAGGGTAAACAGTTCGATAACCAGCGTCCGCGGAAGATTATTGATAACGATTTTCTGCTTGGATTCATGCACGGTAACACTGGCTATACAGTATTTGCGCATCATCCGGCTCGTGGTCAGAATATTGTTTTCTTCGCTTTTCAGATAAATCAGAACGATGCTGTCTTCGCGTTCAATCCGCTGAATGCCGGTTTCATTCTCAATATTGAACAACAGCGGAAGAATGTCCTCAAGCTGCTTGACCGAAAAAGTCTTGAAAAAATAATCCGGCATAATTTCCCGCAGCAGGCCATACCAGTATTCAAGTTTTTTGTTATGTCTGGCAATGACACTTTCTAAAAAATTTTCCGTAGAAATCATAATTGCTCCACTTGTTCATATTCGAACCAATTACCATTGAGCTTTGCTTGGTAGAGAATAAATACCAAGTCTATAAAATAAAGCTGCCCGAAAAGTTTGTCAAGGCGGAAAAATTTAAAAATTGATCAGCCGTAATCACAAATCATTGGGAAGAAGAGAAGGCGGGTTCCAGGCCTGTTTGGGAAATGGTTGAGCCGGATTTTTTTATACAGCAAGACTTTAAAAATCATTACCCCAGGAATATATTATCCGGATCAGCAACGCAAGGTCGGAATCATGAAAACGGTGAATTTAAACCGACTGGAAATACACCATTATTGCAACCTTTTTAACCAAACCGGAACGGGAAGAATTACCGGAGACCAGAAAATGAACGTTGAAAATACAAGTTTCCATTTATACGAATGAGCGATCAGTCATAGATAATGGCGATGGCGGATTTTGAGATGGATTTTGGTTATAAACCGCAGAGCGATATAGAGTATCGCGCGAGGATTTATGGCAAAAATCGGCTCAAAAGAACCATCGAAATGTCTATGAATGAGAACGAATTGGTATTATGTCATAAACCGTCGAAAAACCTTATTTTTGGCCCCACCACGCTCCTTCAGAAAGTGAATCCGTCGTTCGGGGGAGGGGAGGCGGTTTGTTTGCGCTCGGAAGACGTATCGAATTCCCGCCATTCTCCGCTGTTGCCGTCGTCTTTTACCAGGACTTCGATTTTCTTTTCCAGCCGGGAAAGTTTTTGACGGCAGAGTTTGGCCAGGATCGTGCCTTTTTCAAAATATCCGATCATATCGTCCAGCGGCAATTCGCCCCGCTCCATGGTCTCGACCAGTTTTTCCAGCTCGGCCAGCGCCTGCTCAAAAGTCAGGTCAGCGTAGTTTTTTTCCGCTTCCTTAGTCATTAATCTCCTCCGGACGAAAGAGAGAACTATTCCGCCGACCGGATTATCACCACGGAACCGGCTTTGAAAACGCCGTCCGCCGGATAATCGTCATTGAGTTTTTTCAGCAGAGCCGGGGTAGTCTTATATTGTTTAGCGAAATCCTCTACCTTGATGTCCTTTAATACCTGTACGGCACGGTCGCTGTCCGGATCACCGAAATCATCGATATTATCAACGGTTTTAGCTTTTTTCGCCGTTTCCGGAGCAGTTTTGCTTTTGCCGTCATCCGGAGTACCGACCGTGTCCAGAATGCTTTTCACACTGCCGCCGGCAGCAGCCGGGACCACAGCAGTTGGAGCGGCCGTTTTGCCGCCGGTGGGAATCACCAGCTTCTGCCCGATCTGCAAAGTTTCCCTGCCGGTCATATTATTGGCTTCCAGCAGGGTTTTAGTTTTAAGGTTATATTTTTTGGCGATTTTCCAGAAGGAATCACCTGATTTCACGGTATAGGTACCGTCCGCAGGAAGCGGTTGCGACGCGGCTTTAACCGCCGGTTTCGCCGCTTTTTTGGGAGTTGAACGACTAACCGGCGGAGGGTTTTTCACCACATAGCCGCCCGGCGGAATTTTCAATTTCTGACCGACGCGCAGCACCTTGTTCAAGGGCATATTATTGTAAGCCGCCAGATTTTGCATACTGACCCCGTATTTACGGGCGATTTTCCAGAAGGAATCGTTTTTCTGAACCGTATAAACAACGGATTCCGGAACCTTGTCAAGTTTGAACGGCGGCGCCGCAACCGCCGGCGGCTGAGGAGTGGTAATGGTTACTTCCGGCAGCGTACCTTTCAGTTCGGCAGGCTTGCTTTCCTCCTGGGCGGCCGGAGCCGGGATGAACGGCCGCGGCTCAAGTACCGACGCCGATCGGCATCCTCCGGTAAAACAGACTCCGGTCAAAATGATTCCATGCAGTACCACTACTCCGCTCATAATGAAGAAAATTTTGAATTTCACCGGATTACCTCCTCCGTGGATATTATTTTAATAACAGTTAAAGCTAAAAAACGGACTACTCTGAAATATATAAACCTCTTCCGTAAAAAGCAAAAAGATAAATCATAAATATTTGAGATTTTTCCAAAATATTTTTGTGAAATCGGTTTCGGATTCTACGGGCAAACCAGGTCTTTTTTCACGATCGCCCCGGGTACAGTACAGACGTAAGGCCAGAGTTTGCGACCGGGATAAATACTGCAATGAATTCCGGTGTGGACGTGGTCACCGATGATCGCACCCAGCTTGCGGCGTCCCGTGTCCAGCAATTCACCGTTCACCAGGGAACGGTGGTTCTGCCCATCGTGCCGCAGGTTGGCGGCGATGGTGCCCGCTCCGATATTGGTCTGCGAACAAATGATCGAATCTCCGAAATAACTCAGGTGTCCGACCGAAACTTTATCCATCAGCAGGCTGTTTTTGATTTCCACCCCCTGGCCGATATGGCAGTCATCGCCGATGCAGGTATTGCCGCGCAGATAACAATTCGGGCCTATTTTGCAGTTCCTGCCGATAATCACCTTGCCTTCCACGTAAACGCCGGGCAGCAGAACCGTTCCTTCGCCGACCTGCAACACCCCGTCGATATGCGCGGCTTCCGAAACCGTACCCGCGATCCGGTTTTCGGAAATTGCCCCGACCAGTTTTTCATTCCATGCGAGAATATCCCAGGGATAACTTAAGTCCATTGATTCCGCATCCGGTTCCAGTTCCGTATAGATGCCGGAATCGGAAGCGGTGAATTTCAGGGCGGCGGAACCGTCGCTGCGGATGAGCAGCAGGTTTTCCGAACCGGCCGCGACGCGGGCAATAACCGCCGCCGAAGGAACAAAATCCGACCGGATCTCCAGACTTCCCTGAATCGAGTCCGGGACGCCGGCAAACAGTTTTTCCAGTTGTTCGGCGACCGTGAGGCCGGCAACGCTGATCTGGTACAATTCCCGGCAGCAGGTCAACGGTTGCAGCGCCGGCAGAGAACCGGCCTTGACGATCTTAATGGCTATCACAATCACCTCCTTGATTAATGCGGAATTGACATGCTGATACCGAATTGCATTCTAATAGCTAGTGTCGAGTCAAGCCTGTAAGGTCGGCAAGACCGAGGGGATTTGTGCAGAGCTGTCGAGCGTTGTTGGCGCAGGGCGATGTGCCCATCGGACAAACCGGCAACGCTCGACAGAATGCACAACCCCCCGGCCGCAAAGCGGTTGCGTTCATCCGCCCCTGGATTTCGCGACTCTGACCAAGCCGTTACCTCGGTAGCGGCGTGTCAGATTCGAGACCATCCAGCATCCGGATGATTCGCAATCTTGTTGACCTTACAGGCTTGACTTGACACTAGCAGCCTGTCGGACTTATGCCTTCTACTGCGAAAAATCCCCGACTTTGCCGGTGAACGAGCCCAAAAGCATGCTTCCGGCATCCGCAATAATTCCGATTTTTACTTGCTCTTGGATTGCAAACCGGTATGAAACATAGCGCGGCCGGATAAATAAGTCAATCGAATTTGCAATTATTCCATTTTCATTTATACTATAACATTTACCAGAAATCATCTAGTTCAGGAGCCGATATGCAACTGCAGGGAGTTTACACGGCGCTGGTTACGCCGTTTTCCAACGGCCAGGTGGATTACGCCGTACTGCGCGAACTCGTAGAGCGGCAGATCGCCGGCGGAGTTGACGGTATTGTTCCGGTCGGTACCACCGGGGAATCACCGACGCTCAGTTTTGCCGAACATCAGCAGGTCATCGAAGAAGTGATCCGGGCGGCAAACAAACGCTGTACGATCATTGCCGGCACCGGCGCCAACTCGACCGCCGAGGCCATTGAACTGACCAAACACGCCAAAGCCGCGGGGGCGGACGCCAGTTTACAGGTTACGCCCTACTACAATAAACCGACTCAGGAGGGGCTTTACCGGCATTTTTCCGCGGTCGCGGACGAAGCCGGTCTTCCGATTGTGCTGTACAATGTTCCCGGCCGGACGGGAGTGCCGATCGCGGTGGACACGGTAGCGCGCCTGAGCCGGAATCCGAATGTCATTGCCGTCAAGGAAGCCGCCGGCAGTACGGAGCGGGTTTCGCAGGTGCTTGACGTCTGCGAGATTACCGTATTGAGCGGCGATGACGCTTTGACCTTGCCGATGATGGCGGTCGGAGCCACAGGGATTATCAGCGTGGCGTCCAACCTCATCCCGGCGGAAATGAAGGCGATGGTCGACGCTTTTGCCGCCGGTAATATGAAAAAAGCCCTGGAGCTGCATCTGAAATACTATTGCCTGTTCCGGGACCAGTTCATCGAAACCAATCCGATTCCCATCAAAACGGCTTTAGCCCTGGCCGGGATCATCGAAGAGGAATTCCGGTTGCCGTTGTGTAAAATAGCCGACGCCAATCGGATAAAACTCACCGCGAGTTTAAAACGTTGCGGCATCCTCTGAGCGGGGAAATACCGGTGTTTAATATTTTTCTGGCCGTCCCGCGGGGGTTTTGCGCGGGGGTGACCCGTGCTTTGGAATGCGTAGAGCGGGTTCTGGCGGACTATCCTCCTCCGGTATATATTTATCATGACATTGTACATAATACTTTCGTCATCAATAAATTGAAAAGGCGCGGCGCGGTCTGTGTCGATTCCCTGGACGCGGTACCGGACGGGGGGGTAATCGTTTTCAGCGCCCATGGAGTCGCTCCGGAGGTGGAACGGGAAGCGGCCGCAAAACGGCTTGAAATCGTCGATGCCGGCTGCCCGCTGGTGAAAAAGATCCACACCAAAGTCCGGAATTATCTTAAGCAGAACAAGCTGATAATTCTGATCGGCCACCGCGACCATCCGGAAATAATCGGGACGCTTGGCCAGAGCGAGGGGCGGGCGCTGGTTGTGGAATCCGTCGCCGATATAAAACGGCTACCGGCTTTGCTTCCAGGTCAGCAGGCGGTATATCTTACCCAGACCACGTTGAGTTATGAGGACATCGCTCCAATCATCGCGGCGCTGCGGCAAAAATATCCCGGGCTCGAAGGCAGCGGTGATATTTGTTATGCTACTACCGACCGGCAGCAGGCGGTACGGGAATTGGCGAAGCAGTGCGAATTGATCATTGTCATCGGCTCGAAAAAAAGTTCCAATTCGAACCGGTTGTGCGAAACCGCCCGGCATTGCGGGGTAAAAGCGGTATTGATCGATTCGCCGGACGGTCTGACCAGCGAAGATTTACCCCAGAACGGCAATGTCGGCCTGACGGCCGGGGCTTCCGCACCGGAGGAACTGATTCGGCAAACCGTCAGGTTTCTGGAAAAACATAACGGCGTTTTACGTTCCTGATGCCGGATGGTCATATTTTCCGTCATTCATAACAGCGAATCGATCAACCAGAGCATTTCGGCGGCGGCATCCGGTTTGGCATAAGCGAGCGCCAGTTTGCCGCGCGTCGTAAACGCGGCTGGATCGGCCAGCCAGCGGTTAAACAATTCTGCCGCCTTTTGGGTAGTAAGTTCTTTGCTGTCAATCAGTTCTGCGGCTCCGGCCGTAACCATGAACCGGGCGTTGTCGGCCTGGTGTTGCTCCGCCGCAAAGGGGTAGGGGATGAGGAAGGCGAATTTACCGAACAGGCAAAGTTCGGCCAAAGTACTGCCCCCGGCCCGGCAGATTACCAAATCCGCCGCCTGGTAGAACCAATGCATGCCGGAAGTGCCCGGCAAGCATAAAACCGGGAATTTCGCCGTTTCATAAACGGCTTTGACGCAGTCGAATTTCCCCGCACCGGTCAGATGCAGCACCTGGAAACCGGTTCGTCCGGAATCCAGCATCATCCGCGGAAAAAGCTCATTGAACGCCTGAGCGCCCTGGCTGCCTCCGAAGATCAGCAGCGTCGGCAGTTCCGCTTTGAACTCCACTCCGAACAGCGCGTTGAGTTTTTCAATGGCTTGGGTTTTCTCAAGCGGCCGATAATCCAGTTCCGGCCGGATCGGCATGCCGATATATTCGTAAGGACAGCGAACTTTTTCCCCGTTTACGGCGGGAAAGGCGGTCCCCATCAGCCGGGCCCAGGAACTGAAAAAACGGTTGGCACGGCCGACCCGGGCATTGCCGTCGTGCAGGAAAATCGGGATTCCCAGGATTTTTGCCGCCAGCACCGGGGGCAGGGCGGCGAAGCTGCCCATTGACAATACCGCATCCGGCCGGAATTTACGCAGTTCCTGCACCGCCGTCAACGTTCCCCGCAGAGTACCGTAAACAAAACCCGGAAACGACCTTAACGAACGCGGCGGCGGCGTGGGGTTGAGTTTGATCACTTCCAGAGAATAGCCTTCCGCATTTTCGTGCTGATCCTCGATGTTTTTACCGCTCAGCAGCATGAGCACCCGGCCGCGATGTCCCTGGAAATGACGCGCAATCGTCAAACCGGGCAGAAAATGTCCCCCCGTACCCCCGCAGGCAATGGCCAGTTTTCTCAGTTTGGTGATTCTTTTCATAATGGTTTTCCGGTCTTCAGGAACGGGATTCGCGCTTTTATGCTTTCAAGCAGCTCGGTATGAAAGCCGCGGGAAGCCGTTTCGGCGGCGATGCTCATCAGCAGTCCGGTGGCGATCAGCACCATTACCAGATTGCTCCCGCCATAGCTGATAAAAGGCGCCGGCATCCCCTTGGTCGGAAAAGCGCCGCTGACCACGCCGATATTGATGATGGCCTGCAAAATGATGGTGCTGGTAAGTGCCAGCCCCAATAAAGTCCCCTGCCGGGTGCGGGAATTCAAACTGATCTTCAAAGCGAACCAGGCAAAAGCCAGATAGGCGAAAATCACCAGTGACAAAGCCAGCAGTCCCAGTTCCTCACCGACGATCGACAAAATGAAGTCCGTATGGGCTTCCGGGAGATATTTGGCTTTCAGGCGGCTCTCGCCGAAGCCGATCCCGCACCAGCTGCCGGAGCCCAACGCCAGAAGTGAATTCCACAACTGATAACCGCTTTCCGAACGGCAGGCTTCGGGATTTACGAAGGAAGTCAAACGCGATAAGCGTTCCGGATCGAAACGCTTTATTACCCAGAACAGCAGCGGCGTGAATAATAAGGCCGGATAAATCAGCCAGCGCAGCCGCAGGCCGGTAACGAACAGGACGATGGCCGTTACGGCAAGGAGCAGCAAAGTAGTGCCCAGGTCTTTACCGGCCAGCACCAGGCCGATCAAAGTACCGCAGACTCCGAGAAAAATAAAGTTTTTCAGGGTGAAAATCTCATTGATATAACGCATGTTATCGGCGCAGTATTTCGACAGATAAAGCGCCAGGGCGATTTTCGCCAGTTCGGAAGGCTGGATATTGGCGGGTATGCCGAGGCGGTTCAATTTGATCCAGCGATGCGCTCCGTGAACGGCCGGGAAACAGAAATCCGCGATCAGCAGCAGAAATATGGCCAGCAGCATGAATCCGATGCTCATCTCCGCCAGTTGCTTGTGCCCGATGACAAATGCCGCAATTCCAATCACCAGTCCGGCGGCGGCCCATTGCAGCTGCTTTTTAAAATAGGCCGCTCCGTAATAGGCCGGGTCGTAGGAAGTCGAATAAAGCATGGTCAGACCGAACAGCAGAATGAAAGTAACGGTGATCAGCATGGCGCAGGCGTAAAAAATAGATTTTTCAGCAGGGGTCTGGTTATATTGTTCAAGTATTTGTTCCGGAATATAAATATTCTGCATAAGTTTCCGTCCCCCGACGGTTGCGGCGCAACTATTTCAGTTTCGCCAGCAACGCCCACAATTTATCGTCAACCGGGAAGGAACCGACAGTAGTGAACCCGGCGTAATAACGCGCGGAAATTTCCGCGCTGACCGCTTTTCCGTCCAGTGAGCTCAAAAACGCAAAACGGTATTCCGGCAACGGCGTCCCGGAGGAATCCGGTTCCAGAATGACGAACACTTTTTCCCGGTTGGCCGCCAGCCCGGCAACCCGGTACGGCTTCGCCGGAGTTCTCAAACAGGCTTGCGCGATCAAATCCGAACACGCCTGCTCCGCGATAAGGATTTCGTCAATATTCAGTTCAATAATCCTGATCATGTTAAATAGACGTTGTCAACGGAACTGTCCAGTTCGCAGATATTCTTGGCCTGACAGTAACTGCGGGCATCCTCGTCATCGATCACCGCCAGCGGAGAAATCTCGATTTTCACCGCCGGTTTGCCGTCCGGAGCGCGGGGCACCTTGACTCCAACCCGTTCCAGCCGCCGCGCATTGCGTTCGATCAGCATTTCCCGGCAGCTTTCGACGGAATCGATCCCGGTCTGGTTTTTTACCGGCGCAAATTGTTCGGCGCGGTCAGCTTCCAATACCAGGGTCTTATCCGCCAGTTGAAGGGCATCGAAAATAAACGATTCCAGCTTGACGCCATTGGGTTCCGCAGGAATAACCAGCTCGCCCCGGTCATTGATGAAGTTGATTTTTTTATCGGCCCGGTGCCAGGGCAGTTTCAAGCGGCCTTCCCGGGTCAGTTCCGACACAAATTCCCGGCTCAGGATGTGGATAGCGGGACTGCCGGCGATAAATTTCAGACTGCCGTCGGCGTTCCTGGCCCTGGCCAGGTGTTCGGGCAGGTCGCTGTATTCAATAATCATCAGTTTGTTATTGCTGATGCAGAAATTGCCCAGTTTTTCAAAAGGTTCGGTCTTCGCCAGCATCAGGGCGCTCATGTCCGACTCCTCCAGGTCATGCAACCCGATGAACAGCGGATTGACTACGGAAACCAGCGGATTGTCCACCTGGAAATAAGAGATGTACTTGACGCCGTCGGATTTCATCCGGTCGAGACAACCGGAACGGCGCAGCGCCAGCAGCGTTCCGCCGTGTCCGTCGGGTGCCAGCGCTAAAGAATTCCGATCCGCCAGCAACAGTTTCCCGTCATAATCGATCGCCGGCATAGTTCCCTGAGTGAAAAAAATCATATTTTCCGGATTCAGACCGAAATAACGGTTTTTCTCGAAAAATTCCTGGGTTTCCTCATTGTTCAATTTGCTGGTCATGATGTACCAGGTCAATTCCCGGTCGTATTTAGTGCCGGCGCGCAGAACGGATTCGGCAAAATACTGGAATAAGCTTTTTCTTTTCACCGGAGTGATCGGATAGGTGCCCTTGGGAGCATCGAAACCCAGGCGGGTACCCTGGCCGCCGGCGACCGTCAATACTGCCACCCGGCCGTCCTGGAGCAGTTCCCGGCCGCGGGCCGCGGCCTGAAGGTACAGTTCTTCCCGGCCGGCGGTTTCAGGTTTAAGCGGAAAAAACGGAGCCGGTTCCAGATCCGCCGGTATTTTCATTTCCGGAGAGTGCTTTACGTATTCGTCGATCAGTTGGTCCAGTTCGTCGAAATCCAGTTGTTCGAGCTGGTGTAGAAGTTCGCTGGATTTGCCGGGATTGAGTTTATCGACGAATCTGAGCACCTGTTCCTGGTGATGTTTTTTCAATAAATCATATAAGCTCTGCACAGTGTCGTCTCCTTGCCGTTTTCCTGAATCCGTGAAAAAATCAGGATTTATTTGATTTTCAATTAGAGATAACTTGTTGAGTGTGTTATATTAATGTTCCTTACAACTTTAATATAAAAACTTAACCCAACAGGTTATCATGAAGGT
>JAQULZ010000104.1 GCA_028718375.1 Victivallaceae bacterium
GGGGATAATCGGCATGACTGTTGATCCGGATGCCGTTGCCGGTGTTTTCGAATTGAATGTTACGGCCGGCAACCAGGCGGTTGTCCTTGATTTTTTTATTGAGATAGAGGACGGCGCTGGTCCAGTGTTTGAAAACCGAACTGCTCATGGTTATTTATGGCCTCCGTAATTGGTATTCCATTGCTGGTCGGCCGGGGAGTGGATGTAGGAGCGGATGATTTTTGTCCAGCGTTTGCCTTCGTTATCAAAGACTTCTTCCGTGTTGAAGGATTGCTTCAGCCAGGAACCGGTGATTCCGGCGACTTCGGATACGACGCGGGAACTCCGGCTCCAATCCAGGTTCATTTTTACATGGGCCGCCGAGCGTCCCCGGAGGAAACTTATTCGGCTTACAAAAACGCATTTCAGCGGAGCGTCGATCATTTCCGCGGGCAGGGCGGAAGCGGTAACGAAAGGACAGAGTTTGGCCGCGTCCCAGGCTTCGATCTCTTCATATTGTCCCTGGGAATTCTTATACCAGCCGCAATTTTCGGCGGGGAGCAGATAGTCAGCTTCCTTGCAGATGATGTCGACGCGGTTGCCCAGGTTGGAACGGTCGTCCAGATTGTATTCAACTGCGGTTGAACCGGAACTCTCGGGAGCTTTGGCTTCCAGGTTGACTTCATAGATTAAATCAGTGACGCGTACCGGTTCCATTTTGGTAATGATGGTGCCGGCTCCGGCCCAGTCTTCCGCCGCCTCGCCGACGCGGTTTTCAAAAGTGCTCAGATCATTGTAATGTACCCGCCAGCATCCGTTCCAGACCGCGATTCGGCGGATATTGCCGTTGGTGTCGTAACCGTCGAAGGTCTCGGTATGTTTCACGTTCAGCAATCGCGGTTCGATGTGCCTGGCTTCCAGCGTAATGTAATAAGCGATCTTCCCGTAGGGACTTACCTGAATATCGGAGATATGATAACCGTCTCCCGCCCAGCTCGAGGCGTCGCCGTTAATATCATGGGCAGCCAGAAAATCCTCGTAAGCGTCAATCCCGACCCGCCATTTTGCTTGGCGGACGCTGTCATGGTTGTTGTCGCGGGACAGGCTCGGCTGGCCGATCATCATCACGCTCATATCCTTGGCGTTGAGCTTGACTTCCCATTCCTTGTCGCCGCGTTCCTGCAACTGGACATTTTCGCAGAGAAAACTGCTGCCCGCCCAGTCCAGGACATCCCCGATCTGCGGCAGCCAGCCGCTCAGGGAATCGGCGTGGACGAGCCAGGTGGCGCTTTTGGAACGTTCGTCAGCGTTATTGACGGTTTCGCTGACGCCGCCGAGAATTACGGCGGTCAGGGGTTTTTTATGGCCGGTATAAGCTACTTCATACATATACCGGGCCAGGGCGTTGAAGGAAATGTCGCTGATGATATAGTCCGGGTCTTCAGTGTAGCTTTGGGAATCGGCGCCGGGCAACCGCCAGGGATCGCCGATATTGCCGGACCATTGGGCCGCCAGTTCGCGGATCTCGATCCATCCGGTTTCTAGGTCCAGGTTTTCATCCGGCATAATATGCCAGGTACTGCGGCGGGTGATTTCGCCATTGGTGTCGATGTTGAAATTAATATTATTGTAATGTGATATTCGCATAACGGATACTCCTTGATCTTGTTTATCCCTAAAAAAAATGTCAACCGACGGGGCTTAAATGATGAAAAATGCAAAACTTTCGGGTTACTGATTTGCAAATTGCGGATTACTCGGTATGTTATGAGCCTGGTCTGTAAAAGTAATAACGGTTCATGCGGTAAATATGGTTGACGCCTGACGATATTGGCTGCAGAACACGCAACAAATGAGGTAGACATGGATAAGGCTCTCAAAGCGGAAGTGATTAAAAGTTTCGCCCGCAGTGAAAGCGACACCGGTTCATCCGAGGTTCAGATCGCGATTCTGACCACCCGGATCAATGAACTGACGGAACATTTACGGCTTAATAAGAAAGATCACAGCACCCGGCACGGTCTGTTGGCTCTGGTCAGCCGGCGGCGGCGGTTGCTGGACTATCTGAATCGCAAAAACCATGCCGCTTATCTGGAAATCACCGACAAACTCGGTATTCGCAGGAAATAATCAGGCATTATTTGGGCGACACCGCCAAAAGTAAAAAAATAACATAGTCCAGAACTTGTTCTGGTCGGTGATCCAGCGGCCGAAAACGCTGGTCGCCCGTCTCCAACGGGCGAAATTTATGCGCAACTTGTTGCGCCTGAGAAAGTACCGCTCTCGCTAAGCGATGTCCGGAAAAATCAGCGGAGCGTATTTTTTCCGGATGTTGAGCGGGCGAGCCGGACGGAAAAACACTGTTCTTTCAATAACGGCGACTTTTGTCAGTGTCGTCGATTTGGGCTCGAATGACAGAACCGGCCGGTTTTCCGGCGGTTCTGTTTGCTTTTAACGGAAAGCGGGTTATATTACCGCAGTCAGACGGAGCTTTATCGTTCGGTGGTTGTCCCAGACTCTTGTGGAATTCGGACGCTATCAGCTTCCGGGTGTTCATCCGGTGGTTGATACCGCGATTCCGCAATGACCCGAAATAACTGCCGGTCGACCGAGCTTCATGAGTAGATAACGGCGCGGAAAAACTGTTTCCGCAGCCGCGGTTTCTTTAATTAAAAAAGGTGACGTGCAGGAAACCGCAGAAAATCAACCGGGATTAACTGACCGGTTACGTCACTGAAAAAGGAAAATATCATGGCAGAAGAAAAAGTGGTTTTCAACCTTGCCCCGGATCGGACTATGGAAATATCCACGGGTAAAATCGCCAGATTGGCTAACGGTTCCTGTGTAGTGAGACAGGGCGATACGATTTTGCTGGCGACCGCCTGTTCGGGGCCGGCCAAACCGGGGGCGGATTTTTTTCCGCTGCAGGTGGATTACCGGGAAAAATACAGTGCCGCCGGCAAATTTCCCGGAGGTTATATCAAACGCGAGGGCCGGCCGAGTACGAAAGAGATCCTGACCTGCCGGGTGACCGACCGCCCCTTGCGGCCGCTGTTCCCGAAAGGTTTTTTTGACGAAGTCCAGGTACAGGCGCTGCTGCTCTGCACCGACGACAAAAACGATGCCGATGTGCTCTGCATGTTGGGCGCTTCGCTGGCGCTGGCGCTTTCCGAGCTGCCGTTCGGCGGTCCGGTTGGGGCCTGCCGGGTAGGGCTGGTGGATGGAAAATACATTGCCAATCCGACCAACGCGGAACGGGCTGAAAGTTCGCTCGATCTGGTTTACGCCGGGCTGCCCGACAAAGTCATCATGATCGAAGGGGAAGCCAAAGAGTGTTCGGAAGCCGAACTCCGGGAAGCGATGGAATTCGCCAATGAAGTGGTGAAAATCCAGGTTGCCGCTCAGTTGGAACTGGTGGCGAAAGCCGGTAAACCCAAGCGGGAACCCGCGCTTTACCTGGTGCCGGAAGCGATCATGAAGTCGCTGACGGAAAAATTTGCCGCTCAGCTCGAAACCGCTTGCGTCATTCCCGGTAAAAACGACCGGCTTGCCGCGCTCGACCGGATTGCCGCCGAGGCGATTGAAACTTTGACCTCCGAATTTCCGGAGCTGGCTGCCGATGAGGTCGCCCTGGAAGTCCGCAAGGGCCTTGACGACCTGGTCAAAAAAGTCACCCGTAGCGCTATTCTCGACCGGCAATACCGTCCGGACGGCCGCGGCATCGACGATTTGCGCGAAATTTCCGCTGAAGTCGGCGTATTGCCGGTCGTTCACGGTTCCGGTTTATTCAGCCGGGGCGAAACCCAGGCCTTGGTCATTACTACGCTGGGCGGCGATAAATGCAGTCAGATCAACGATGTCATTACCGGTCCGGACAGCAGCGAAGAACGGTTTTATCTGCATTATAATTTTCCGAACTACAGTGTCGGTGAAGTCGGCCGGATCACCGGTCCCGGCCGCCGTGAAATCGGCCATGGCGATCTGGCTCAGCGCTCAGTTGCCAGGGTCATTCCGCCGGATTTCCCCTATGTGGTCCGCTGCGTTTCCGAGATCATGGGTTCCAACGGTTCCACTTCCATGGCGAGCGTCTGCGGCGCCATCCTGTCCCTGATGGACGCGGGGGTGCCGATCAAGGCGCCGGTCGCCGGGATTTCCTGCGGGCTGGTTACCGATGACAACGGCAAGGCGTTGCTGTTGACCGATATTTTGGGGGCTGAAGACCATTTCGGGGATATGGACTTTAAAGTCTGCGGCACCCGGGAAGGGATTACCGGCTTCCAGCTTGATCTTAAACTTCCCGGCATTTCCATCGAACTGCTCGGCAAAGCCATGGAGAAAACTCGGGCTGCCCGCTTTAAAATACTGGATAAAATGGCGGAATGCATTGCCGAACCGCGCCGTGAAATCAGCAAAAACGCTCCCGGCATGGCGGTCGTGAACATCAGTCCGGATAAAATCGGCGCACTTATCGGTCCGGGCGGCAAGAATATCCGCGCGATTACCGATGAAACCGGCGCCAGCGTCGACGTCGATGACGACGGTACCGTTAAGATCATGGCCCCGAACAGCGCCAAGCTGGAAGAAGCGAAAAACCGGGTTCTCGCCTGTACGGCGGAAGCTGAGATCGACCAGGTATACCGGGGCAAGGTAGTTTCTATCAAGGATTTCGGGGCCTTTGTCGAAATTCTTCCGGGTTGTGAAGGTCTGCTGCATATTTCTGAAATGGCCAACTACCGGGTGCGCGATGTGCGGGATATTTGCAATGAGGGCGATTTCGTGACGGTTAAGGTTATCGATATCGACCGTTCCGGCAAGATCCGCCTGAGCCGCAAAGCCGCCCTCGAAGAAATCGATTAAAATATTTTTCCGAAACATTTATTTTGAGGAGCACGAATAAACCTTATTCAATCCCGCAAGGGCGCCGGGGTATCGTATGGATGACAATACCGTAGTTATGGCGAGTGACAATCATTATGTCTGGGGAGTCTGGCTGGTGATTGCGTCGATGCGGATGAATTCGATGCCGGAGCCGGTGCTGATCCTGGCGGAAAATTATTCTCCGCCTGACCTGGAGTGCCTCGAGCAGTTCGGCGGGGTAAAAATAATTCAGCGGGATGAGTCGTTCCGGCGCAATCTCACTTACAGCAAGCCGGAAGCCATGCTGCTGGCGGACACGGATTATATTACCTGGGTCGATTGCGATGCGCTTTTTTACGGCAATTGCAGCGAATATCTGACTCCCGCCCCGGAATATATCCATATCCGCCGCCGGGCTTATGCCGAAAACCGGATCGGCTTTGAGAAATTTTACGCCCCGAACGAAAAAAGGGGACCGATCCCGGCAAAAATCCTGGAGGTCTGGCGGCAGGACATCGGCGAAAATCGGCAGCCGGCTTTTGATACCTGCTGTTCGGCGTGTTTTTTGTCGCTGCACCGCAATTACCGGTTCATCCTGGAAAAATGGCGGACGCAAATTGAAAAAGTCATGCCGGAAGACAATGTCGGCGTGGTTGACAAACGCAGCGTCGCCTATTTTCAAACCGATGAATCGGTGCTGAATTCGGTTCTCTGTTTCTGCAAGGGCGCGCCGGCGGTGGTTCCCGAATACAAACTGGATAAAGACCCGAAAGCGTTTTTCATCCATTTCAATTATCAGCCGAAACCCTGGCGGTTGTGGAACGATTATACGATCAAACATTTTAACCGGACGGTCGCCGTCGTCGAATGGGCGCTCGCCAATAATTACCGAATGCCCGGCCCGGTGCCGTTTGCCCTGAAACGCCGCTACCGGGTTTTTAATCACCTGGTTGCTCCGTTTACCCGGAGCTATTATCGGGGACTCAAACTGCTGCACCGGTAAAAAGCAAACGGCATGCCTTAAAAAAGCATGCCGTCGGGGAAAGGTTTTAAAAATTTCCGGCTATTCGTCCAGTTCGATACCTTCGGCTTTCAGGTCTTCCTTCATTATCGTCGTGGATTTCTTACTGACGTCGGCTTCTCCGCCCAGCGTCGTAGTTACGCCCGCGAACATGGCGCGGATCCGGTCGCTGAACGCGCCGATGACCACCAGAGCGGCCAGTGCCACAATGACGATGATGATCACGTATTCCATGATTGCCTGCCCTTTCTGTTTGCGCCTTCTCATTACCATTTTATTTCCTCCCGGTTAGTTAGTTAGTTAAGCGGTCAGGTATTTTTATGGACAATCAATACCGACTAAGTCCAGCAAACGTTCGCCGTATTCGGTGAAATAATAGAACAAAACCAGCAACGCCACTACAAACAAGGTACACATTACCAGGATGATCGCGAATTCCACCATTACCTGCCCCTGTTCTCTGGCCTGCTTCATATAATTTAACCCCTATTTGGCAAAAAATAAAGTCAAATCCGCCAAAAAATATTTACGCACTGCCTTTGCGCAGAACAATCTCGTTGTTTTCATTCAAAACTATGACCTTGGGCTTGCAAGTCGCGGCTTCTTCAGCCGTCAGTACGGAAAACGCCATAATGGTGACAATATCCCCGGTTTTGCCGTGGTGTGCCGCGGGGCCGTTCAAACAAAAGACCCGGCTGCCGGCGGTGCCCGGAATCGCGTAAGTTTCCAGGCGGGCGCCGTTGCTCCGGTTGACCACCAGGATTTTTTCATAGGGCATGATCCCCGCCGCGGTCAGCAGCTCGATATCTATTTCCATACTGCCTTCGTAGTCCAGCTCGCAGGAAGTCAGCCGCGCGGTATGGATTTTACCGGTCAATATAATTTTCTGCATGTCATCCCAATCCTTAATTCCGCCCGTGAAAAAGCGTTTCTAACAAAAATGCCGACTGTCATTAATATAACGCCAAAAAGCCGAATTTATTGTTTTTTTCGATTTTTTTTGCAATAAATGCCGACTGAAACTGCTCATCCCGGATAAAAGCGGCGGATTGGTTTTGATTTCAGGCCGACGGCAGGTATATTATGACTGAAAAGGAATTTTATCGAATTAACCTGATAAGGAGCGGGAAATGGCTCAATTTGAAGATTTTGACGCAATGAAGAATTTCACGCCGCGTGCCAAGCATGTCCTGGTGCTGGCTCAGAAGGAAGCCGAACGGTTCAATCATGATTATGTCGGAACTGAACATCTCCTCTTGGGGCTGCTCGTCCTGGGCGAAGGGGTTGCGGTGTCGGTTTTGAAATCGATGAACCTCAATTTGGATCAACTGCGGCTCGAAGTGGAAAAACTTTGCGGTGTCGGCGGCCCGACCAAGCAGGCCGGATTAATCCCGTTTACGCCGCGTTTGAAAAGAGTGTTGATTCTGGCCGCGAAAGAGGCCAAGGACATGAATTACAATTTCATCGGCACCGAGCACCTGCTCCTGGCGTTGATGCGTGAGGGCGAAAGCGCCGCCGCTAAGATTCTGGCCAATATGAAGATCGATATCAACGAAGTGCGGCGTCAGATCATGCGGGCCCTGGATTCGGATTATTTGCCGGATACCGGGGAGGGGGCGGAAGGGCAGAGTTTTGAAACCGGCGCCGGCGCTTCGGAGAATCTGCCGGCCCTGAACGCGTTCGGCCGCAATCTTACCGAGCTGGCGGAAAAGGGCCTGCTCGATCCGGTTATCGGCCGCCGGGACGAAATCGAGCGGGTTATCCAGATTCTGTGCCGCCGGACCAAGAACAATCCGGTGCTGATCGGCGAGGCGGGTGTCGGCAAAACCGCCATCATTGAAGGTCTGGCTCAGAAAATAGCGGATAAAACCGTGCCGCGGGCTCTGGCCGATAAAAAGGTGTTTGCTCTGGATCTGCCGCTGATGATCGCCGGTACGAAATACCGCGGTCAATTCGAGGAGCGGATCAAGGCGGTTATTGACGAAGTGAAGAATTCCGGCAATGTAATTCTGTTCGTTGACGAATTGCATACCATCGTCGGGGCCGGGGGGGCGGAAGGTGCGATGGATGCCGCTAACATCATTAAACCCGCCCTGTCGCGCGGGGAGCTCCAGTGTGTCGGCGCGACAACTATGAACGAATACCGCAAGGGGATCGAAAAGGATTCCGCCCTGGAGCGCCGTTTTCAGCCGATCATCGTCAATCCGCCCACCGTGGACGATACGATCAAAATCCTCAATGGTCTGAAGGAGACTTACGAGAAACATCATCACGTGAAATATGCCCAGGCGGCCCTGCTGGCGGCCGCGCGGCTTTCCGACCGCTATATCACCGGACGTTTTCTGCCGGACAAGGCGATTGACGTGATGGACGAGGCCGGGGCCCGTGCCCGGGTTTTCAACGTCAATCCGCCTCTCGACACTTCGAAACTGGAAAAGGAACTCACCGAACTCGACAGTAAGAAAAAAGAAGCGGTTGCCAATCAGAAATACGAAGAAGCCGCGGCCATTCGCGACCAGGAACGCACTCTGAAAAAGAAACTCGACGATCTGAAGTCCGACTGGAAAAATGAACAGGACAGCCGGGTTCCCACGATTGACGCCTCGAAAATCGCCGAAATTGTCGCCAAACTTACCGGGGTGCCGGTACAGCAGATGGAGGAAGGCGAAAGCCAGCGGCTGCTCCGCATGGAAAGCGAACTGGAAAAAGTTGTCGTCGGTCAGCGCGAAGCCGTGGAAACCATCTCCCGGGCGCTGCGGCGTTCCCGCGCCGACTTGAAAAATCCCGCCCGGCCGATCGGGTCGTTCATTTTTCTCGGGCCTACCGGAGTCGGAAAAACCCTGCTCGCCAAGGCGTTGGCGGAGTTTATGTTCGGCGATCAGGACGCGCTCATTCAGATCGACATGTCCGAATATATGGAAAAATTCAACGTCAGCCGTCTGGTAGGTTCGCCGCCGGGATACGTCGGACATGGGGAAGGCGGGGAACTGACTGAAAAAGTCCGCCGCCGGCCCTATGCGGTGGTGCTTTTCGACGAAATCGAAAAAGCCCATCCGGACGTAATTCATATGCTGTTGCAAATACTTGAAGAAGGCAAACTGACCGATTCGCTTGGCCGGCGGGTCGATTTCCGCAATACCGTGGTGATCATGACCAGCAATGTCGGCGCGGAACAACTGGTCAAAGGCGGCGGCATGGGATTCAACGCCACCGAGGAACAGGATAAGGTGAAAATCAGCGACCAGTTAATGGGCATCGCGAAAAAATATTTCAAGCCGGAATTCATCAACCGGGTTGATGATATTATCATTTTCCATCGCCTGACCCGCGATGACCTGCTGAAAATCGTCGATATTGAAGTCGATAAGGTGCGCGAACGCCTGAAGGCCAAGGATATCCGTCTGACCATCGACGCTGCCGTCAAGGATTTTCTAATTGAAAACGGCTATAAGCCGGAATATGGCGCGCGTCCGCTGCGCCGGGCGGTGGAAAGGTATCTGGAAGATCCGCTGGCGGAAGAACTGCTCAAGGGCTATTTCAAGGATGCCACCGGTATCGACGTGAAGCTGGACAATCAGAAATTATTGTTTTTCCCCGAACATGGCGCGGAAAAACCGGCCAAAAAAACCGCTAGGAAAACTGAAAAAACGACCGCCGCCAAACCCCGGCGCAGAACTTCCAGACGGAAACCGGATTGATGAGTAAACTGAAACTGGCTAAGGATAAAACGCTGAGGGATTTTCTGCGGGTAATCCCCTATGAGCGGGTGGTGAACGAAGTCGCGGCCATCTGTCTGGAGGCGGCGTATGATTTACCGCGGGACGTTTTAAAGCGGATTCACGAATGTTTCGATCAGGAGAAGTCAGAGCGGGGGCGGGAATTTTTACGTCAGTATCTGGAAAACGCCGAGATTGCGCACCGGGAACGGCTGCCGCTCTGCCAGGATACCGGTTTTGCGGTTTATTTCGTGGAAATGGGCGAAATGGTGCATATTGAAGGCGGCAGTATCTATGCGGCGATTGCCGCCGGTACGGCCAAAGGATATAAGGAAGGTTATCTGCGCCGCTCGATCGTCGCCGATCCGGTTTTTGGCCGCCGGAACACCGGGGACAATACGCCGCCGATCATTCACCTGACCCTGGTTCCCGGGACGAAACTGAACGTTATTCTGGCTCCGAAAGGCGGCGGCTCCGAAAACATGAGCTGCCTGAAGATGCTTAAACCCGCGGACGGACGGCAGGGGATCATCGACTGCGTTGTTGACGCAGTGGTAAAAGCCGGCGGCAATCCCTGTCCGCCGACGATTGTCGGGGTAGGGGTGGGCGGCACCTTCGAGAAAGCCGCTTTTTTAGCTAAAAAAGCGCTGCTGCGCGAAGTCGGCTCGGTTAATCCCGATGCCGGCTATGCGGCTCTGGAACAGGAAATCCTGGATAAAATCAACGCTTCCGGAGTCGGTCCTCAGGGACTCGGCGGCGATACGACCGCCCTGGCGGTGCATATCGAGCACTTTCCCTGTCATATCGCCTCGCTGCCGGTTGCGGTGAATCTCAATTGCCATGCCGCCCGGCACGCGGGGTTTGAAATATAATACCGATTTGCGATCAAATGGGTAATAAATAATAAGGAAGGAACCTCGTTGAGGTTTAATAATATAACGCCGTGTGCAAGTTTTTTTTGAAAAAAAACACAAATGATTTGAAAACAGAGCATGAAGGAGCCATGTTATTGGTGTAAATCCTTTAAATTTGGATAGTTACGTCTAAATTTAAATAAGGATT
>JAQULZ010000105.1 GCA_028718375.1 Victivallaceae bacterium
AGGTTCTTTTTTTGATTATAAGATGTAAATTTTCATTGGATTGATCTTTTTTGATTAATTTACACCGCTTTCAAAATAAAGCATCTCTCTCGTTATTAAATCTTTAGCTTTTTACGGACAGGCTCTATATACGTCAAAACGCCAATTTAAAGTTCGGAGATCAGGCAGCCGATGTTATCGACTACAGTCCCCGGCAATACCGCCGAACGTTTCAAATCGGAGGCGCGGGTTCCGCCGGAAAGCACCAGCACCGTACCGTAACCCATCTGCACCCCTCCGATAATATCTGTTTCCAGGGTATCGCCCACCATGATGGTTTCCGCCGAAGACAGTCCCAGTTCCTTCCGCGCCGCCCGCATCATTACCGGACTCGGTTTACCGACGCTGAATGCGGTAATCCCCGTAGCCCGCTCCAGCATCGCGACTATGGCGCCGCAGCCCGGACGAATGCCGTCACTGGTAGGACAGTTGGGATCGGGGTTGGTGGAAACCAGTCTGGCGCCGTTAAAGATCATATTTACCGCCCGTTCCATCATCTCCATATTAAACGATCTGCCCTCCCCGACCACCACATAATCCGGATCCGAATCGACGACCGAATAACCGTTGCGGTGCAGAGCGTGAAGCAGCCCGCCTTCCCCGATCACATAAGCAGTTCCGTTTTTCTTCTGGGAACTCAGAAAACGGGCGGTAGCCATGGCGCAGGTAAAAATATGCTGCTCACCGACCCGGAATCCCATCCGGTTCAGTTTGATGGCGATATCGCGCCGGGTGCGCTGGCTGTTATTGGTCAGAAAGAGAAACGGAATATTTTTCTCCTGCAGTTTCTCAATGAATTCTTTTGCACCGTCAATGATTTCACTGCCGCGATAAATCACTCCGTCCATGTCGATCAGGAAACCATACCTGCCGCTCTCCGGTATAATACCCATAAACAGCCTTCCTTTGGTTTTGAGGGGTTTACCGGTAAGTAATTAGCAAAAAGCATGCCAGATTGATTTAAACTCGCCAAGCCAGCTTGGATTTGCGGCTCTTACAATGCCCGTCAGAATTGCAGGACAGCAACAAAGATGTGATAAAATCCGGGAAAATGACAAAAATGTGAGTCCGGGTCAGTTCCGGTAAGTTCTGCTCCGCCCGGCCCGGCGGCGTCTGTCTGCCGGTTTTTGTTCCGGCACGCGGGCGTGATTCCGCAAGCCGGGCGGCGGCGCCAGCATTTCATCCGGCGGCAGGACGCATTTTACCGGTTCGCCGAGCATTTTCTCGATCATCACCAGCGAATAGGCGCCGTATTCACAGACGAAACTGATGGATTTGCCGGTTTTTCCGGCCCGGCCGGTGCGCCCGATGCGGTGAACGTAATCCTCCGCGCGTTCCGGCAGATCGTAGTTGATCACGATCGACACGTTATCGACATGGATGCCGCGTGCCGCAACATCCGTCGCGATCACGATTTTCTGCCGGCCGGAACGGAAATCTTCCAGTATTTTCAGACGTTTGGGCTGGGGAATATCGCCGGACAGCAGATCGCACCCGATGCCGTGGTGTTTCAATCTCCGGTAAAGATCGTAATTCCTGGTCTTGAGGTTGCCGAAAATCAGCATCCGGTCATAATGCTCGTTGTTGATGATCCAATACAGTACCGCGAATTTTTCATCGATCGCCACCGTATAGAAATTCTGTTCGATCAGGTCGGTAACCAGTTTATCGGTTTCGCCCTCCACCTGCACCGGATCCCTGAGCCAGGCATGGGCCAGACGCAGGATTTTGTCATCCAGAGTAGCGCTGTAAAGCAGCGTCTGGCGCTTCTCTTTGCCCGGCAGCCGGCCGATGATCCGCCGCACGTCCGGAATAAACCCCATATCCAGCATCCGGTCGGCTTCGTCCAGAACCAATACTTCCGTTCCCGCCAAATTCAAATGGCGGCTGCTCGAATAATCGATGACCCGCCCCGGAGTTCCGATCAGCACGTCGATCGGTTTGTCCAGTAAATCCCGCTGCTTGCGATGATCCATTCCCCCGAAAACCACGACGTTGTTCATTTGGGTAAACCGGGAAATATTTTCCGCATCCCGGTAAATCTGCATCGCCAGTTCGCGGGTCGGCGCCAGGATCAGCGCCCGGCAGGTGCCCGGTTTGCGGCCGGCTTCCGGTTCGTTCAAAAACTTGTTGAAGATCGCGGCGAGAAATGCGGCGGTTTTCCCGGTGCCGGTCTGCGCCTTGCCGGCAGTATCGCGCCCGGTCAGCAGAAACGGCAGGGATTTCGTTTGAATCGGAGTACAATATTGAAATCCCATTTCCTGCATGCCGAATAAAATATCCTCATGCAGCGCGAAATCGGTAAACCGCGTTTTTCCTTCCTGTTCCGGGTAAATAATCAGTTTTTCCGGTTTCGGCGGGAGCTTCTTTTTGTGCTCGATAATTACCGGGACTTTTCCCGGACTTTTTCCGGCCGTTTTTTTGTCCCTGATGGTTTTTCTATGCGCCTCCCGGGGTTTGGTTTTTTCTCCGGGCTGATGAGGTTTTGCCTTGATTCTGTTTGCCGGCTGCGAACTACTCCTTCCCGCGGCGGGAACATTTCCCCTGCCCTGCTCCGTAACGCCGTTTCCGGTCAGGAGATTACGTATTTTCCTTCCGATAATTCCAAGCAATGTGTTTCTACCTTGTAAATAGTTGTGGATTGCGACCTGTTTCCCGGATTTGACAAATCCGACATTATACAGTAAAGTTAGTTGACTGGAGATTCAAGCGGTCAAGTCAAAAAAAGCGCCGCTCTAACCGCCGCAGGCAAATTTTAACAATTTTAATCTGAAAGTATCGGGTTTTTAATATTTCTCTAACCGATCTAGCTTATCGTTACAATAATCAAATCACTCATACGGAGAAATAAAATGGTAAAAAACAGGAGTGCTGATAAAAACACTGCCGATCCGGCAGCACAAAAAGCCGAATGGCTGGCGGGAATAATCGAATCCCGCGAACTGCTTCTGGGCAACCTGGCGTTACTGTCCGAATATCCGGCCCAGACTTTTTATGAAAAGAACCGCGCCGAATTTATTCTGAGCCGTTACGCCGGGGTGGCGGATGTCGATCCCACCACCGACCGGGTGCATAACGCCATCGGCATTATCGCGGGCCGAACCGGAAAACGCAATCTGCTGATCTGTACTCATATGGACAACCAATTCAATCTGAGTATCGATCAGAGCATCACAGTTTCCGCCGACCGGGTGCAGGGCGCCGGCGTCGCCGACGACAACCTGGGCATTGCCGCCCTGACCACGCTGCCGGACATTTTCAACAAACTGGGACTCAGATTCAACAGCAATATCATTCTGCTCGGAACGACCCGTTATCACGGGCGCGGCGATTTTGAAGGCATCCGCACCTTCTTAAAGGAATACCCGGAAAAAATCGACGCGGTCATCAATATTATCGGTTTATCCCTGGGATCGCTCGATTATTTCAGCCTGAGCCGGGTGCGTTGCGACATTCACTGCGAACTCCAGGAACCGGAACTGGAATCTTCCTGGGGACGGATGTCCGAATGCAACGCCATCCTGGTCGCCAATGAAGTCATTAACAGCCTTTATTCCATCCCGCTGCCCAAAAAACCGAAAACCATTTTAAATATCGGCATGATTTCCGGGGGCGAGCGCTACAGTACGGTCAGCCGGGACGCGCATCTGAACCTGGAAATCCTCAGCGATGACAACACCATCATGGATCACCTCTGCGAACAGATCATCGACAACTGCACCGACATCGCCGCCAAAAACGGCGCGAATATCACCTGTGATTTTTTCGGCCGGCATAAGGCTTCCGGTCTGAGCAGCTCCCACCCGCTGATCAAATGCGCCCTGGAAACTATCCGGAGCCTCGGTTACAAACCCCGGACGGAATATTCCAATTCTCAGATCGCCGTGTGCCTGGCCCGGGGCATTCCGTCCATCTCGATCGGGCTGACCGAAGGTCTGGGCGGCAGTTCCAACCGCAGCTTCATCGAACTGGATCCGCTCGAACAGGGACTGCTGCAACTGATCATGCTGATCTATCAAATCGATAAAATGGGGAATCTGAGCAATGAATAAATTACAGGAATGGCTGAAAACCCGCACTTTCCACTATTCGGCATTCACGGATATCGGGGCGCTCGTAAAGCTGAAAAAAAAGAAGAAACTAACCATAAGTCTGTGCTTTCCAACTCTGAACGAGGAAAAAACCATCGGTAAATCGGTCATCGTCATGAAATCCGAATTGATGGACCGCTACCCGCTGCTCGACGAAATCGCGGTGATCGATTCGGGCTCCACCGACAATACCCTGGCGATCGCCGCCAAATTCGGCGCCGACACCTATGTCGCTTCCGATTACCTCAAGGAAGAAGGAATTTGTTACGGCAAGGGCGAAAATCTCTGGAAAGCGCTGTATCTGCTCAAGGGCGACATTATCGTTTACGTTGACGCGGACATCAGCAATATTCATCCGCGGTTCGTCTACGGTTTGCTTGGCCCCCTGCTCACCAAACCTAAAATCAAATTCGTCAAGGCCTTTTACAACCGCCCGTTCAAAAGCGCCACCAACCTTACCCCGGCCGGCGGCGGACGGGTTACCGAAATCCTCATCCGGCCGCTGTTCTCGCAATTCTTTCCGGAACTGACCGGCATCATCCAGCCGCTTTCAGGCGAATACGCCGGATACCGCGACATTCTGACCGAAATCAGCTTTCCGATCGGCTACGGGGTGGAAACCGGGATGCTGATCGACCTGCACCAGAAGCACGGCCTCGACGCGATTGCCCAAACCAATCTCGACTTGCGGATTCACCGCAACCAGAACGTCGCATCGCTCGGGAAAATGGCCTTCGGAATTCTCCAGACTTTCTGGAGCCGGCTGGCCAAATACAAGGAACAGCCGGCGCTGAAACCCGAATCTCTGACTTTGCGTCAAATGTCTTCGGACAAGAACGACTACAGCGTCGTCCAGTACGACATCAAGGAAAAAGAACGCCGCCCGATGAATGAGTTGAAGCAATATCAGGAATTATTGCGGGAGGCGGGCAAAAATTCCTCAAAAAGCGGCAAAACTGATAAATAATGAAGATCGCGATATTACATTACCACCTGAATCCGGGCGGAGTAACCCGAATCATCGCAATGCAGCTGGAGGCCTTGCTGGCCCGCCCGGAAATTACGGCGCTGCAACTGTTTTCCGGAGCCGCTCCGGACGACAGTCTGAACCTTCCGCCGGAAGTGGAATTCATCTGCAATCCGGAACTTAATTACCTGGACGGTTTGGAACTGGGCGCCCGGGAAATCGATCTCAGCTACAACCGCCTGATCGAATTCCTTCTGGAAACCGCTGACGCCGACACTATCATCCATGCCCACAACCTGGGGCTCGGCAAAAATCCCGTCCTGACCGCCGCGATGAACGCCCTGGTAACGACCGGCCGCCGCCTGGTAAACCATATCCACGATTTTGCGGAAGACCGTCCCGACAATCTCAGCGTCCTGACCCGCCTGATTGAAGGCCATTTCGGCCGGCCGCTGTGCGACCTGCTCTATCCCCGGCGGGAAAACTGCCATTACGCGGTGATCAATTCCCCGGACTTGAAACGCCTGACGGAACTGGGGCTTCCTCCCGACCGGATCAGTCTGCTGCCCAACCCGGTTGCCGTGGAAACGCTGCGGGGTAGCGCGGAAATCCGGGCTGCCCGGGCGAAAGTCCGCCGCTTGCTGAACACCGATCCGGCACTGCCGAATTACGTTTACCCGGTCCGCGGCATCCGGCGCAAAAATCTCGGTGAATTCATTCTCCTGGCGGCGCTGTTCCGGGATAAGGCGAATTGGATCATCACGCTGCCGCCGCTGAACCCGGCAGAAAAAACAGCATACGATCAATGGAAGCAATTTTGTGCCGCTGAACATATCCCGGTCATTTTCGAAGCCGGTGAAATTTGCGCTTTCAAAGAAATCATGGCCGCCGCCGACCGCTCCGTCACCACCAGCGTCCGGGAAGGTTTCGGGATGGCTTTCCTGGAAGCCTGGCTTTTCGGGCTGCCGATCGTCGGGCGGGATCTGCCGGTTACCGCAGACTTCACCGGCGCCGGAGTGAAACTGGACGGCCTCTACCGGCAGCTCAACTGGCAGGGGACGGATTTCGCGCAGTCCGGGCAGCAGCGGCAAATGGAGCTCATTCGGAAATTTTCAGCCAGCCCGGTTTCCGCCCGGGCTTTTCTGGAGGAAAATCCCGATCTCATGAAGCTCTTCAGACAATTCAGCCCGGAACTCATCACAGCGAACCGCCGGCTGATCCAACAGCAATATTCAGTGGAAAATTATGGAAAAAGACTACTTGCTCTCTATCAGGCATTTATTTGACGCCCAGCAGCAATTGCTGCCGATTCCAACCTATATGGCCTCGCGCCTCCGCGGCGGCAGCCGGCAGCTCAAATGCGTCATTTTCGATATTTACGGAACGCTGCTCATTTCCAGTTCCGGCGACATTGACAAACTCCGGCTTTCTCCCTCCTATATCCTGGAATCGTTTTCCAAGTGCGGCATAAAAATCATTTCGCCCAGCCCGGACAAAACCGCTGAGGACATCATTATCAAATATAAACAAACCATAAATGAACTCCAGGGTTCCGAGAACCGGAACAACTGCGGCCATCCGGAAATCGATATCCGGGAAGTCTGGCGGCGGCTGATCCAGGAGTTATACCGCGAAAAACTGATCGACAAGCCCTGGATCCGGGAAGTTGAACTGCTGGCGGTTCATTTCGAAATCCTGAGCAATCCGGTTTATCCCATGCCGTCCATGAAAGAAACCATCCTCCGGCTGCACGAGCGCCGAATACCGCTGGGAATAATTTCCAACGCCCAGTTCTACACCCCGGTCATCATGAATTATTTTCTGACCGGGGAAGTCGGCGGCCGCGAAACCATCGACTACTTCGACCCGGATCTGACGGTATTTTCCTATCGGGAAAAACTCGGCAAACCCGAACTCGTGCTGTTTGAAAAGGTTCTCGACCGATGCCAGACGAAATACGGGCTTCAAAACCACGAAATCCTCTACGTCGGCAATGACATGCTCAAGGACATTTATCCGGCGCAGCAACTCCGGATGCGCACCGCCCTGTTCGCCGGTGACGCCCGTTCCCTGCGCTTGCGGACGGAAACCATCCCGGGCAACTGCACTCCCGATTACACGGTTAACTCCCTTAAACAAATAACGAGGCTGTTCTTATGAACGTATCGCACCTGAACATCGGCATTCTGCATTCGCTCATCGGCAAAAACGACGGGGTTTCGATCGTCATCGACCAGTCGGTCGAAGCCATGGTCAAATACATGAATATCCCGCTGGGCAACATTTACTACCTGGCCGCACACGCCTCGCCGCGCTTCAATGCTGAAACCAACGACATCTTCTGGCATAAAAGCCCGCTGCACAAACGCATTATCGAATATTTCGATCAGGAACCGCCCTGCTGGCTCGAAGGCGAAATTATGGAAAACGCGCTGCAAGCCAAAGCTATCATCAGCGATTTCATCGAACGGAACCAAATCGACCTTCTGATTGCCCACAATACCTCTCATCCGTACAACTTCATTACCGCGGTGGCCCTGGGACTTTATGTGGAAGAACGGCGGGCCG
The DNA here is from genome assembly GCA_028718375.1 of Victivallaceae bacterium. Lineage (GTDB taxonomy): Bacteria > Verrucomicrobiota > Lentisphaeria > Victivallales > Victivallaceae > JAHOYW01. The sequence continues at coordinate 7,666 of JAQULZ010000105.1, forward strand.
CCGGTTATATCTGGCCGAAAGTCCTCGCCTGGTGGCATGATTCGTTTTTTGAGCGTCCCAAGTTCGCCAATCCCAATGAGGTTATCCGGAAATATCTCAAATATCTGCCCGGACTGCATAATAACGGCATCGTGTTCATCAACCATGACCAAGTCCGGATCGCGCGGAAATATTTCCGGCTTTTCAAACAGGCCGATCTGAAGGGGTATTTCACCAAGCATACCTGCGTCATTCCGAATACCTGTGACATCCTGTGGAACTGGAAGGAAGCGGACTGGCGGAATAATGCCAAAGTCATCGCTCCGCCGAGAGACAATTACAACTATAGTTTTTTCGACGACATCGGCCTGACCAAACAGCTCGCCAAACTGGACTGTACGCTCAAGGACGCAGTTATCCTGCTCCAGCATACCCGGGTCGTGCCGCGCAAGAAAATCGAAACCGCAATCGATTTCGCGTTCAGACTGTCCGCCAAATTCAGAAACCGGAAATGCGTTGTGCTGCTGATTTCCGGACATTCCGGCGACGAACAGGTGGAATACAAGACTTTCCTGCAGCAATATTTCAAAGACAAATCAAGCAGAACTCCGAAAACGAAACTGATCTTGATTTTTGGGGAAAACCGCATTCTGTCCGACCGGGACATTATTGTCGACAAGAAATTCTACAAATTCGCGGAAATCCCCGCGATCGTCGCCCAGCAGGGCGGAATCGGGACCTACTTCAGTGAAATTGAGGGCTTCGGCAACAACCTGCTGGAAATGATCAGTTGCGGCCTGCCGGCGGTCATCAACCGTTATCCGGTTTATAAACGTTACATTGAACGTTACGGTTTCGACGTACCGTCCGTATCGGACGGGATATTGACCGATGAAGTGGTAGATCAGGCCTATGAACTCTTAACGAATCCGGCCAAACGCAACGCCCAGATTCACCATAATCTGCGCATCCTTGATTCCCGGCTCAGCCATCGCCTGATGGCCAGAAAAATAAAGCCGCTGATTGAAAATATATTCTTCCGGAGGTAGCCGCTATGAAAATTGCGGAAATTCTGGCGGAATTATACGGCGCCGAAACGGCAGCCGAATATGGCGGTAAACTCCGGGAAAAACTTACCGCGTTCAAACGAAAACATCCGCCGCCGCCGGGATTTGAACTCGATGAAAAAGCGGCGCTGCTGATTACTTACGGCGATATGGCCGGCCGCACTCCGACGGCAAACCCGCTGCGGACGCTACACGAATTCCTGCTGGAATACGCCGGAAACATGATTTCAGCGGTACATATCCTGCCGTTTTTCCCGTATTCGTCGGATGCCGGCTTCGCAGTAACCGATTACCGGCAGGTCGATCCGCGCCTGGGAAGCTGGCGGGATATCGAAACGTTCGGCAGGGATTTTTCGCTGGCGTTCGACGCCGTTTTCAACCACGCTTCAGTGAAGGGCAAATGGTTTCAGGGGTTTCTGAGCGGAAAACCGCCGTACCGCAACTGGTTTATCGAGCCGGAGACTAACTTCGACAGTTCCCGGGTCTTCCGGCCGCGCGCCCTGCCCCTGTTCCACGATTACGCCGATCTTAACGGTGAACTCCGCCGGGTCTGGACGACGTTCAGCGCCGATCAGGCGGACTTGAACTTTCATTCGCCCGACCTGCTGCTGGAACTGATCGACCTCCTGTTGCTGTATCTCGCCCGGGGAGCACGGCTCATCCGCCTTGACGCCATCGCCTTCTGCTGGAAGGAATCGGGTACTTCCTGCCTGCATCTGCCGCAGGCGCATCTGATCGTGAAATTATTCCGCCAAATAGCCGACGAAGTCAGCCCCGGGACCCTTATCCTCACCGAAACCAACGTGCCGCACCGGGAAAACATCGCTTATTTCGGCGATGGGGACGAAGCCCATCTGGTTTACCAGTTTCCCCTGCCGCCGCTGACCGCTCAGGCGATATTGCGCGGCGATGCGACAGCGCTGACGGCCTGGGCGACCGGTCTGGAAGAACCGCCGCCGGGCTGCACGTTCCTGAATTTCCTGGCTTCCCACGACGGGATCGGAGTGCGCCCGTTGACCGGGCTGACGCCGGGCGGCGAATTATCCTTCCTGGCGGAAGATACCCGGCGCAAAGGCGGCAAGGTCAGTTACAAAAACAATCCCGACGGCTCCCGGAGTCCGTATGAACTGAATATCAACTATTATAATCTGCTGCGCGAGCCGGGCGAAGAACTGGAATTATCGGTGCGCAAATTCATTCTGTCCCAGGCGATCATGCTGACGATGCCCGGAATACCGGGGATTTATTTCCACAGTCTGTTCGGCTCGGAGAATTGGACTGAAGGCTTGCCGGAAAACAGCGAAAACCGCGCCGTCAACCGGGAAAAAATCCCGGCTGACATGCTGCGTAGCGAGCTGCAAGTTCAAAACTCCCGCCGCCAACTGATTTATCGGCAATACCGGGACTTATTGACCGTCCGGAAGCGCCATCCGGGCTTTCATCCGAAGTCGGGATTCAGAATTCTGAACCTGAAGCCGGAGGTGTTCGCGATATTACGGGGAACGAAAGTGGACGATATGGTTCTGGCGCTGTTCAACGTCAACAGTAATCCAGTCCGTTTAACCGTTGACGATCCAACGCTTCCGGCACGCCTATATTCGCTGCGCAATGGTGAACTAACTGCTTCCGATAATCTGTACCTGAACCCATTCGAGTTCAAATGGCTGAGCGCCACCCATTCCAATAATTTTGTTTATTATAAAAAAATAACCAGTTATACTCTATACGGTTGAAATTTTAACTTTGACGAGCAGGATTATGGATTGGATTTTCGTCTTGCGATTGAGGGGCGATATGAATATCGTCCGAAATCGCAATGCGGAAATACGGCCATAAGACGCCCGCCGCGTCGCAGTTGCG
>JAQULZ010000106.1 GCA_028718375.1 Victivallaceae bacterium
AGTGTTCTGAAAAACAAAAAAGCTTTTGTTTTTCAGTGAATAAAAGGGGAATAACGAAAAAAATACGCAACGAATTAATAATTAACAATATAAATAAAAATTAGCTCAAAAAATTTTGACAGAACCTCAAAATAATAAAGGAAATTGAATATGGCTAATGATCTGGCCGAAATCCAAAGTCTGAAAGAAAAAAAAGGCTTTGTTTCCGACATGGACGGCGTGATTTATCACGGCAACAAACTTCTGCCGGGCGCGGCCGAATTCGTTGAATGGCTTGACGCCAATGACAAGAAATATCTGTTCCTGACCAACAGCAGCGAGCGCTCTCCCCGGGAACTTCAGGAAAAACTTTTACGGTTGGGAATAACCGTATCCAAAGAACATTTCTACACCAGCGCTCTGGCGACCGCAGATTTTCTCAGCCGGCAGCACCCGGGCTGCACCGTCTACGCGATCGGCGACGCCGGTCTGATCAATGCGCTTTATGAACGGGGCATCTCGATGAACGACGCCAGCCCCGACTACGTGGTCGTCGGGGAAACCCGAACCTATGGTTTTGAGCGGATTGAACATGCCACCCTGCTGGTGCAGCGCGGCGCCAAGCTGATCGGCACCAATCCCGACATGACCGGTCCGACCGAAAAGGGCATTATCCCGGCTACCGGAGCGCTGATCGCGCCGATCGAGCTGGCGGCGAACTGCAAGGCTTACTTCGTCGGTAAACCCAACCCCCTGATGATGCGGCGCGCGGTCAAAACCTTGGGCTGCCAAAGCATCGAAACCGTCATTATCGGCGACCGGATGGATACGGACATTGTCGCCGGGGTTGAAGCGGAAGTCGACACCGTGCTGGTTCTAAGCGGAGTCAGTGACATCAATACGGCCAAACAGTTCGCCTATCGCCCGCGACATATTTTCAATGGTCTGGACGAAATGATAAAACTGATAAAAGCCTGAATTTCCAGCTTGAAAAAAAACCTGAGACAGAATAAATTTGCCTGTCGCAGTTTTAATCTCAACCGAATGGAACAAAAGTCATGGATTTGAATATTCAATGGTTTATCTACGCATTAACCGACAATCAAATCATGGATTTGGAAGGGTGCGTCGCGTTATATGAACAGCTCAAGGAACCCTCTTCGCTGGAAGCCTATGCCCAGGGAATGCTCAATGCCTTTGCCGATAATCTGAGCCAGGAAGAAGCGGAAGCGTTGCTGAATCAGTTTCAGGCGGCCATCGAATTTGCCGAGCAACAGACCGCCAAAGGCCTGGCGCCCAATCTCTTCTCTGACGAAACCGTCGGCGATCCCAGGCAATTGCCCGATCTAAGCAACATCTCGAAGCTGTCGGATCAGGAAGTCGGGGACATTCTTGTGGAAATGCTGGCCTCGGTCCGGGACTTCGGAGCCAGCGATTTCCATATTTCCGCCGAATCCCCGTTGTTCATCCGGCGCAACCTGAAAATCGAAAGATTGAGCGACAAAGCCATTTCGGCCGAAGACGCTTTGCGGCTGAACACTGTTTTTCTTTCCGAGGAGCAACGCGCAATTTTCGACGAAAAAATGGATTTAAACTGCGCTCAGATCATTAAAGGCTCCCGATTCCGGGTCAGCCTGATGATGCATAAGGACGGAATTGCCGGCAGCTATCACATCGTGCCGGACGAAATCGGTTCCCTCGAACAGCTCGGTTTCTTCCCGAATGATGTGGTTACGATCAAGCGCATGCTGGATTACAATAACGGCCTGATTCTGGTTACCGGGCCGCTGGGCTGCGGCAAAACGACCACCCTGGCGGCGATGATCGACATCCTGAACCATAAACGCAAAGACCACATCATCGCGGTCGAAGACCCGATAGAAATTCTGCATCAGTCTCATAACTGCATCGTAACCCAGCGCGAAATCGGCCGGCATACCGTATCCTACGGCACCGCGTTGAAAGGCGCTTTGCGGGAAGACCCGGATGTTATCGTGATCGGAGAACTGCACAATCTGGAAACCATTGAAAACGCGATTACCGCGTCCGAAACCGGACACCTGGTCATCGGCACTCTGCACACCTGTGACGCTGCCAATACCCTGAACCGCCTGCTGGATGTGTTTCCGCCGAGCCAGCAGCAACAGATCCGCACCATGACCGCAGGTTCACTGCGCGGCATCATCTGTCAGCAACTGCTGCCCGGGGTTGATAATAATTTGACTATTGCCTATGAATTGCTGGTCGGCACCCTGGCGGTTTCAAACCTTATTACGGAAAAGATGACTCACCGTTTGAAAGGGGTGATGGAAACCGGTCAGAAAGCCGGCATGTGCACTTTCCAGGATAACGTGCTCGCCAAATTCAAACTCGGGCAGATCAGCGGGGAAACCGCCCGGCTGTATATCCGCGATCATTCGGTAAAGACGCAACTTGAACGTGAAATAGCGATCCAGGGGGCAAAACAACTGGCGAACGGAGGTAAGTAATGGCTGTTATTGATAAATATTTGACCGAGATGCTGGACAAGGGCGGTTCCGACCTTCATCTGTCTATCAGCCAGCCGCCGAAAATCCGGGTCAGCGGAGATCTCCAGCCGCTCGAGCATTCCGCCATCGACGCGCCGAAAATGGAAGCGCTGCTGCACGAGATTTGTCTTGAAAGCCGCTGGCAGCGCTTTCTGGAAACCCATGATCTGGACTTTGCCCATGAAATCCCCGGCATCGCCCGGTTCCGCAGCAACTATCTCTACAATCACTTCGGGATGGCGGCGGTGTTCCGGCAGATTCCGACCAGAATCGCAACTCTGAACGAAATGAATCTCCCGGAAGTCCTTAAAGATATCTGCAAGTATAAGAGCGGTTTTATCCTGGTTACCGGACCGACCGGTTCGGGGAAATCGACCACCCTGGCGGCCATGATGGATCATATCAACCTCTACCAGAAAAAACATATTATCACAATTGAAGACCCGATCGAGTTCGTTCACCAGAACAAGAATTCAATCATCGTCCACCGCGAAATCGGCCTTCACAGCCGGTCATTTCCTGAAGCCTTGCGCGGCGCCATGCGTTCCGATCCGGACATTATCCTCATCGGCGAAATGCGCGATCTGGAAACGATTCGCCTCGGCCTGACCTGCGCCACGATGGGAATGCTCGTATTCGCAACCCTCCATACCAATAACGCACCTAAAACCGTTGACCGGATCATCGACGCTTTCCCTGCGGCGGAACAGGCGCAGATCCGGACTATGCTCGCGGAATGTCTCCAGGGCGTAGTCTCACAGCTGCTTTGCCGCAAGATTAGCGGCGGGCGGGTCGCCTGTCACGAGGTGCTGCTGTGGGCGGACGGCTTGCCCAGCGTTATCCGCGAAGGCAAAATCAGCAATATTCGGACCATCATCGAAGCGAACAAGAATATCGGCATGTGCTCGATGGACAGCAACCTCAAGGAATTGTACGAAAGCGGCCAAATCTCCATCGAAGAAGCCTATATGAAAGCCAGCGACAAGAATATGTTCCTTGAACTGATGAAGGAGGCCGAGTAATCAGGCGGTTTTGATGATTAAGGAATCGTCAAATAGTCATAATACCCTGCTCAATTCAGAGGAGAACTTAACTTATCCGGTCATCATCATGCGCAGCGGGGGACTTGACGGCGTCGCCCTTCAGGCGCGCGAATATCGGCATCTGCTGAATAAACTGGATATCAACGTCCATGTCATTACCGGCTGCTGCGAGACGGAATTTGCCCCTGCCAATCCGATCGGCCATCAGCAGACCATTGTTTCGCGGCTGGATTTCCACCATCATGATTCACTGCTGCTGTTTGCGAATCAGTTCAGCGAGGGCCCGGAAACCGCGGGAATCGAAAAAATATCCGATGCCCGCTGGCTGGAGCTGTTCGAATATCACAAAGGAAAAATTTTCCGGCGTCTCGACCGGATACTCAGCGGCATTGCCCACAACACCCCGGTATTGATTTACAACCTGATTTCCCTGCGCCACGCCCAGCCGGCGGCCGCGGCGGCGCTGCTGGACCTCATTCGGAAATATCCGCGCCGCGCTTTCATCAGTCATTCGGCCGATCCCGATGCCGAACGGCCGGAAAAAATCGACCGGATCAAGGCTTTTGCCCTGCAGAAGATATCCGCCAACCCGGAAGGGCGGGAATATTCCGGCGGTCCCTATCAGCTTCCCAATCTCTACCATATTGTCCTGAATCCGACCCAACGCCGAAATTTTCTGACGAAATATAAAATTCCCGGGGATCACGTTTTTGAGATTCCGGATTTCCTGAATTTTCCGTCGCCCGAACCGTCCGTCAGACCTGCCCCGCGGAAAATTTTCGTCAGCTATCTTTCCGCCCGCCGCCTGAAAAGTTACCGGGATTCTTATAAATACGTCAGCGGCAATATCAATAAAAATACCTTGATTTTTATTTCCCCGGTGCGCCCGGTTTACCGCAAGCGCCTCAAAGAAGCCATGCTGCTGGCCCGGGAATATGCTTACCACTGCGGCAGAGAAGCGGTTTTCGTGGTTACTCACCCTAACGCCGACGATAAGCAATATTTCGCAAAAACCATCGGATTTGCCGAAAAAATCGACCTGCCCTATTATCACTTGGGGGAAGATTTTTCGCTTGAAACTCTGGACCTGGTTTATGAAAACCTGGCCGCCTTCAATTCCATCGGCATTATCGCCAGTTCCGCCGGCGGCTGGGAAAATGCCCTCAATGAAATGGCGCGGTTCTGCATTCCTTTCTGTATGGATTCCAAACTGAACTCCTTCCGGCCCTTAACTAAGGAAATCGGCATAAAAACCTGCGGGATAGATTTTTCCCGGCTCACCCCCGTAATCCGCAAGATCACGGAAACCACCTATATCCCCGGTGAAGCCGCCGTCGAACCGTCTTTGCGCGCGACATTCAAATGGATTGACGAGATGCTTGAGCCTTCGCGCCGGAAGCAACTGGTCGAACATAATTTTCATCAGGCTTACAATTACCTGTCCCACGATGCCACTCTGCCCAAGTTGGTAAAAACTATTGAACAGGTTTATGCCCGGTACAATTCCTCGGAAAATACGTGCGTCGGTTGAAAGTGCATCCTATGCGGGTACTGATAATTCCTCCGTTTTTTTGCAAAAACGGTTGAATATGAATTCCGCAATATTAAAATAAACTATCGCAACAGGAATACAGTCATGGCAAAAGCGTTGATTTTTCTGGCGGACGGCATGGCCGATCTGCCGTTATCCGAGCTCGGCGGCCAGACCCCGCTGGAAGCCGTCGCCACCCCGGCGATGGATTCGATTGCGGCGCGGGGCAGCAGCGGCACTTTCCTGACTTTGCCGCCGGGCGTGCCGACTTCGTCGGATGTAGCCAATATGTCGGTACTGGGGCTTTATCCCGAAGCGAATTATCCCGGCCGCGGCCCGATCGAGGCGGTCAGTCAGGGTATTCAGCTCGCCGACCATGATGTTGCCTGGCGCTGCAATCTGGTGACGATTTCGCCGGACGGAATCATGACCGATTATTCGGCCGGGCATATTGACGATCACGATTCAAAACAACTGATGGCGGCTTTGCAGGCGGAATTCGGCAGTTCCGAACTGACTTTTTATCCCGGTGTCAGTTACCGCAATCTGCTCATCCTGCACGGCGCTGAATTTTCCGCCAATATCGGTTACCGCAAACCCGACTCCTCCCAAGGCCGGCATATCGACGAACTTGCCTGGACTCCTCTGGACCGCAGCATCGAGACCGCCCATACGGTGAAATTTCTGAATGAACTGTTCAGGGCAACCGCCGAATTCCTGGCGAAACATCCTTTGAATGCGGGCAGAACGGCGCCGGCCACCCATATCTGGCCGTGGAGTCCGGGCCGCCGCCCCCGGCTGAAGGCGTTTTCGGAGCGTTATCCCGGTAAAACCGGGGCGGTGATCAGCGCTGTGGACGTGATCCGCGGCCTGGCCAAATGTACCGATATGGAGGTCATAGCCGTACCCGGAGTCACCGGTTATATCGATACGAATTACGCCGGCAAGGCCGCCGCCGCAATTGCCGCGCTCAAGACCCATGATTTCGTCTATCTGCACGTCGAAGCGATTGACGAATGTTCCCATGAAGGCAATCTGGAACTGAAATTGCGGGCGATAGCCGATTTTGATGCCAAAATCGTTGCGCCGCTACTGAAGGCGTTCGAGGGTGAAGCAGTGATTTTCGCGGTATTGCCGGATCATCCGGTACCGGTTGAATTACGCCGACATACGCGGACGCCGGTGCCGGTGGCGGTCTGCGGTCCCGGAATCGAATGTGATGAAATCGGGGTTTTCAGTGAAACCGCCGCGCCGCAGGGCAAACTGGGTTTCATGAAAGGCGATGACCTAATGAGAATTCTTTTGGGTAAACCGGCGGAGATCAGCGGTCAATAAAACGGAATAACTTATGACAGACGGCGGGAAAATGCGGCGCCGGATGCGGTGGATAGCCGCGGCAGTAGTGACGGGCGTGTTTATTCTCGGTATCCGGGACGCCTTGTTCAGGGAACTGTGGTTTGACGAAGCCCTGACGGTTGGGCAGTTCATGGAACTGCCGACCGTCGGCGCCGTTTACCGCAATTATACCATTCCGAATAATCATATCATCTACACGGTCGGCCTGAAATTATGGAATTATTTTACTCCGGCCTGGTTAGCTCCCGATTGTTACTGGCGGCTGTTTACAGTGCTGACGGCCGCCGCCGCCGTCGGGATAATATTCGGGCGCTGGCGCAAACGTTACGGAACAATGGCGACCGCCCTGGTATTATCTGCCTTATGCTGCTCGCTGCCGTTTGAGATTTACGCCACCGCGGTACGGGGCTATATGCTGAGTATGCTCTGGATAGTGCTGGCGCTGGAGTGCGCCCGCAACTGGGTCTTTGGCAGCGACTGGCGCGCCGGAACCGGATATTTCCTGTTTTGTCTGGCCGCCGTCGGAACGATTCCGTCCAATCTTCTGGCGCTGGCCGGAATCGTTATTTTCTTTTTTCCCTACTTCGGCTTCCGGAAAATATTCGATTGGAAATTCGTTTATCTGGCCCTGATACCCCTAACGGCAACGGTATTATTTTATTTGCCGCTGAGCCGGAATGTCGCCCGAATCCTTAAATCGCATGAAGGCTGGGACTGTCCGGCCGCAGTGCTGCGGGCGGTTTATTCGGGTTTTGCCCTGGCCTTTTTACCGGTAGCGCTGGCATCCCTGGCCGGCGGGGTTATTTATCTGCGCCGGAAGGGAAAACCGAAGTTCCTGTGGCCATTGCTGATCCTGCTGTTTCCGCTGCCGGCAGTGCTGCTGCGTTCTCCGGCCCCGTTTCCGCGTGTGTTCCTGGCTTTGTGGCCGTTATGGATGCTGCTGCTTGCCGCCGGACTCCGGCATCTGATGGCAGGTCTGCGGACGTTGCCGCGGCAATTACTTGCCGGCGGAATTCTGCTGGCGGCAACAGCAGGCTGGGGAACAGCCTGTCATCATTACCGCGCGCCTGCGGCCGAAGTTTTTCATGGGAACGGTAATCTGGACGATTTTTTCAATCCCTATTACATGCACTCCGAATATCATCCCTGGAATCTGGTGCAGAAAATAAAAACCGCCGCTGGAAACCGCCCTATTCCGGTATATGTCAGCTTCAATGCCGAACCTTACGTGATCGTGCTGTACGGGAGAATGGCGGGCATCAGCCCGGCGCGCTGGCGGTTCGACAATCCCCGCGGCAAGGTTGCCGGACTGCCGCCCGGCGCCTGGATACTGCTTAAAACTGAGGAATTGAAACGGGGTGAACCGGAAAACATCAGAGCGCGCTTCGGCATTAAAGCGCTCGAACCCATGTTTACCGAAGGCGTTTATACCGTGTTTCAAACCGGGAATTAAACGGCGGTAACAATGACGGCGACGACGATCAACACGATAATGATGCCGATGACGATCAGCACGACCTTTTTCTTCCGCTTTCTGGCTTCCCGGATTTGATCGGTCTTGTTTTGAGCCAGCTGTCCCAACAGGGTGTTCATACCGGAAAACGTCCGCTTCATGGTATTGCGGACTTTTGCCAGCCGGCGGTGGGTTATTTCCTTGGGAATATCGTCCATGACATTCCGGACCCTGGTTTTACTCAATTCCCGGTTTTCCATAAGCACACCCTTATAAAACTTGTCATCTTCATACTCTAATCATGAGTATAGCATTATTATTATAAAAAGCCAAATTATTTAATAAATATTCGTGTAAAAAAACGTCCGGGATAAAATTTTAAGTACGAACAAATTAAACCCGGACTTCGGAAATATCCGCCGCATCGGTAAAGATCATAGCCAGGCGGTCTATTCCGAGCGCCGCTCCCGAACATTCCGGCAGGCCCGCCTCCAGAGCTGCAAAAAAATCTTCGGGAAACGGGTAAGACAGCAAATGGTTTTCCGCGCGCACCGCCTGGGTGCGGAGAAAGCGCTGCCGCTGTTCGACCGGATCCGTCAGTTCCCCGTAGGCATTCGCCAGTTCCATGCCGGCAATATACAATTCCCAGCGTTCAGCGATTTCCGGAGCCCCGGGCTTCCGCCGCGCCAGGGCGGCCCGGGCGGCGGGATAATCGATCAAAAAAGTCATCCGCCCCATGCCCAAGCGGGGTTCGAGCCGCGAAACCATGATTTCATCGAATTCCGCTTCGGTAGCGATCCGCTCAAGCTCAATACCGGCGTATTGCCGACAGGCCTCCCGTACCGTAATTATTTCCGGCGGCGCTTCCAGGTCAACCGCCTGGCCCTGATAAGTAAATTGCAGTGAACCAGTTACGTTCCGGGCGGCAAAACGCAGCAAACCGGCGGTAAATTCCAGGAGCTGCCGGTAATCCAGCTTCGTTTCATACCATTCGAGCAGCGTGAACTCAGGGCGATGCCGCGCCCCGAACTCGTTCCGGCGAAAACAGGGGCCGATCTGATAAATCTTTTCGTAATCCGCGCAAAGCAGCTTTTTCATCTGCAGTTCCGGGCTGGTGCGCAGGAATCCGTTTTCGACCGGAATGCCTTCGATATATTCTTCCGGCGCCGGCGCGGCAATGACGACGGGAGTTTCGATTTCAAGAAAACCCTGCCGGTCGAAATAAGCACGGACAGCGGCAATAAGTGCGGCGCGCTGCTGCAACCGGACTTTGATCTGCCGCCAGTGTTGGAGCGTTTCCACCGCCTGAAACCCCGTCAGGCTTTTTTCACTCGCTCGGCATATTCTCCGGTACGGGTGTCGATTTTTACCAGGTCGCCGGTGTTGATAAAAATCGGCACCTGGATTTCATAGCCGTTGTCAATCCTGGCGGGTTTGAGGACATTGGTTGCGGTATCGCCGCGGGCGCCCGGCTCGGTTTCGGCAATTTCTTTTTCAATGAAGATCGGCAGCGTAACTTCAAGCGGCTGACCGTTAAACAGCAGCACGCTGCACAGACTGTCTTCGATCAGGAAATAGGCGCTGCGCCCCAATACCTCCTTGCCGATCCGCATTTCCTCGTAAGTTTCGGCATCGCTGAAGACGAAAAAAACACCTTCCGGGTAAGAATAATACATTTCGCGTTCCCGGAGGTCGGGCTTGTCAAATTTGTCGCCGGGGCGGTAAGTCCGGTCCATGGTGGTATTATTAATCAGATTTTTCAGTTTGCATCGGTACAGAGCGGTGCCTTTGCCGGGCTTGCAGAACTCAAATTCCGTTATTATCCACGGTTCGCCGTCTATTTCTATTTTCAGGCCTTTTTTCAGATCAGATGCACTCAACATAGCTTTATCTTCCTTTGGAGTTAAGTTTTCCGGCATAAGATAACGCCGTTAAAGCGATTTTCAAGGGGGGACGGACAGTACGGTTCGAAAAATACCTGAGCACTGTAATCGGACGGCAGTCTCATAACTCGCAACGGGGGTACTCGCACGCTCAATGTCGGTCAAAAAATCGCGTTGCTTATTTTTGATCGACCTCGCTTAGCGAGAGCGGTACTATTTAAAGCGCAACAAGTTGCACTAAAATTTCGCCCATTGGAGATGGACGACCAGCGGAGTCCGCCGCTGGACCACGGAGGCGTTGCATCCGCCATTTTTTATTTGTGAGACTGCCGTCTAATCGGTCAGTTCGGACGATAACTTTTATTGCAGGGTGCTTCACCCTTGGACAGCATTTGCCCGGTGATTACAAATACAAGTGCGACATCATAAATTGACTTGTTTATTAAGACATTTTTGTTCCACTGCCACCGTTATTTTTATTAGTCGATACTAAAAAAGTCTATTTTGTTTCATAATCGAGGCCGTGAAGCTGACGCGTACGGGCGTACGCGAAGCTGAAACTAGTGTCAAGTCAAGCCTGTAAGGTCAACAAGATTGCGAATCATCCGGATGCTGGATGGTCTCGAATCTGACACGCCGCTACCGAGGTAACGGCTTGGTCAGAGTCGCGAAATCCAGGGGCGGA
>JAQULZ010000107.1 GCA_028718375.1 Victivallaceae bacterium
TTTTGACTCCTTTTATTTAAGTTGTTGCGCTCGTTCTGTTTATGAGACACATTCTAATCCGGAACGGGCACAAAGCAAGTGTTAAAATAGAAATATTTCTATTTTTTATAGAATAATTTCTATAAATGGAGACTTGACTTTGAAAAATGGCGGGATATATTGGAAAAATAATAAAATCTGAAGGTGGTATTATGGAAATTTACGAGAAACTGGAAGTGCTCCGGAACGAAGCGGGGATTAATAAAAAGCAAATGGCTGAAACTTTAGGGATCAGTCCGCGGCAATACTCCCAATGGGCCAGAGCCGACGCGCCTAAGCGTTATATTAAAATTGCCCGGGAACGCCTGTTCGGTCAAAAAGCCCAACTTGACCGTATTGAGAAAAAGCTGGATTTAATCTTGGAAATATTAAAATAGCGCCGGCTGATAGGTTTTGACGATCATGGTGGCCGGCGCTCCCGGGGTCGTTGCATCCGGCCTTAAAACTGAAAAAACTTTGTTTTTTTCTTGTTATTTCTTAAACTCCAGCTTAATTTATGGTGGTAAAGTAATAAAATTACAGGGGGTGAGAAATATGGTAAAATGTCATGATCCCAATGCGATAATTAACAGAAAGGGAATGCGCGTTTTAGAGTCTTTTCTGCCAGAAGAATGGATATCAGAATCCTTTGTATATGATTTTGGACTTGATTATCATATTGAAGTTGTGGATACGCAACTGAAATTGTTAGGAAAGACTTTTTATATTCAACTGAAAACCAAAAATAAATGTACATATATAGATAATGGTTCCAAGGTTTCTTTAGGTATTGAAGAAAAACACCTTTCGGATTGGGCGCAAAGAACTGCACCTATTTTTCTCTGTGTAGTTGATCTTAGCCAAAAAGAAGCATACTGGCTTTTTCTAACTACTTATTTAAGAGAAAACACTGAGTGGAAAAATCTTAAGGATAGAGAAAGTAGATTGCAAATTTGGATATCTGTAAAAAATAAAATATCAGAAATAGAACGTTTTCGCGCCGAAGTTATGCAAGCCATAAATTATTGCGATAGTATTCCGTTTGCTGTGGCAGAAAGAAAAAAGCAGTTGGAGTCATTGGAACCCAGATTTTATTATGATGTAAGTTATTCTGGAGGCGTAGAAAAAATTAAATTGTTTTCCAAATCGAAAAACACTAATTTAAAATTTACGATTGCAGGAGAGAACGAACAATTCAAAAAAATTCGAATGGGTAAATTGGGTAAAATAAAAATTGTAGAAAGTTCAAGCCCTTTATGGAACGCAGGGGAGGAGGCGATAGTCGGGATATTTCGTGAAGAGGAAATTACTGCAATTATGGAAATAGATTATCAAGGAAATAATACCCCACTAACTTTATTTGGTTTTTTAGGGCGCAAGAGAATATATCCTGAAGGCTTCCAATTAGAAATAAAACATCCTCATAGAATAATTTCAGTTAAGTTTGATTCGCAACAGACAAATGAAGATATATTTAATATAAATTGGGAGGTTTGGAAGGGTAGGGAAATTACTGATTTACCTGGTTTAAATTTCCTTTCTCAACTAGTAAATACTCAAAATGCTAAACTCACTGTATTCGACAATCACGGACAGTCCTATTTTTATATGGATTTTAAAGATAATGATTTTTGTAATCATAAAAATTTTCTTAAAGTAGTTTGTGCTCTCAGAGATATTAGTAAAAAAATCAATATTCCCATAAAATATGATTTTGTTTACGAATTGGCCAATAATTCTTTAAAGTTAAAACAAATCGGTTTCTTTTATGAATTGTTTATAACAGGATTTGTAAAAGGTAATGCTACAGGAAAAGAATATCAATTTAGTTATAGTAATGATATCAATTTATCAGAATATGAAAATGCCCAAGGGGATATAAGTATCTTCGGTTGCTATTTTGTAAATTTATTCGGATATAATATTTTCTTCAGAACAAAAATGACTTTTTCAAAAGTGGAAAGTTGCGTAGTTGATGAAATCGGAAAGAATAAAAAACTAACTGTTAAAAACTCTGAGGGATCGGTTGTTACTCATGAACTTATTAAAGACAGTATCTCTTGCCGTCCTATAGAAAAAACTTTATAAATCCGGAAAAGGTTAACACTCCCCACGGAGCGAAGGAGTACAATAAGCGGCGGGTGAAACGCCTAAAACAGTGCCGGTTGATAGGTTTTGGCGATGGCTTTCTGTTCGGCTTCGGGGAGATTGGCGAACCATTCGTGCATGGCGGCGGTCAGATCGGAGACCGGCGGGGTTAAGGTGCCGGCATAACTGATCCGGATTTTGCTGCGCGCATGACAATCGTGATTGGTGCAGGTGACGTAAACATAAGACACGCGCTTGTCCACTTCCTCGTGATGGGTCACGATTGTTTTGCTTTGGCAGTATGGACATTTGATTCTCATGCTTAACCCTCTCTTGTTAATTATACTATATATTGTATTTTGCAGGATTTAAAACGCAAAAAGACACTATATATAGATTTTTTATCAAGCAGAAAAGGCGTAAGTGCATTCCTGGCCGCCTTCGGGCAGAATAAAATCTTCATGTGACAGCGCGTGCATGATCGCCCAGGCGGCGTCGGCGTGCCCGGTGGCGTCGCTCCGGTCCGCGAAATAGCTGATCTGTCCGGACTGGGTCACGCCGCGGTGAATGTGCAGGAACCCGGCGGCGATATCCGACCAGTCTATATTCCATTCGATACGGTTCGCCCCGATCACCTGCTGCGCTTTCAATACCAGCTTGGTCTTGCGTTCCGGAGTATAAAAAATGCCTTCCGCGGCCGGATAAAATCTCTGTACCATTTCCAGTACCCCGGAACCCGGGCCGGTGCAGTCGATGCCGATGTATTCCACCTGGCGGCCGTATTTGTCGTACAGTTCCTTGATCGTCGAGGCCTGGAATTGCCAGGCGACGTTCCGAAGCAGGGTTTTTTCCAGGACATAGAATTTGCCGCCGGTTTTAAGCGGCGCCGCCAATACCACGATACACGCGCCGTCCCGGTTGCGGCTCGGATCGTAACCGATCCAGACCGGGCCGGAATACGGCGGGTGTTTGCCCGAGTCGAAAAACTTCCAGGTGTCCGGATCGGCCAGACATTTTTCCAATTCCGAAAACCTGAACACGCTGGCGGAGTCGTCAATGAACCAGCACTGGAACAACTGCCGGAATTCATCCTCGGAATATTCTATTTTAAGCTGTTCGATATTGAACAGGTCGCAACCGCCGGCTTCCGCGTCCTCGATCGTAATGATCCGGCGCCATTGCAGATCGGCGCCGCGGATGCCGGTTTTCCGCAGTTCGGCCCGGTCCGGGAAAATGACAACCGGCTTGTCGGCGCGCTTCATCCGTTCGTTATATTCATCGCCCGACCACATCGGATACGCTTCATGCGACTTGGCGGAGGGCGTGGAAAAATAGGTTTTGCGCCATTTTTTCTGGCTGGCCATCGCCGAGGCGACTTTTTTCAGCGTCGAGAATTTCGGGATCCAGAAGTATTCGTCCATATAAACATGGCCGTGGTAACTTTGCGCCGTGGCGCTGTTGGTCGACAGGAAATAAAGCGTGGCGATGCCGTGCCGGGTTCTGAGTTCGACTTTATCCTTCCCGGTTATTTCTATGCCGAACCAGTCCATGGCGAAAATCCTGATATATTCCCGGAAAACATCGGACTGCGCCCGGGACGCGGAAAGAAAAATCTGATTATCGCCGGTCAACAGCGCGTTCGTGAACGCTTCCCGGGCAAAATACCAGGTCATGCCGATCTGACGGCTTTTCAGGATGTTCCGGGTCCGCTCGTCGAGATGTTCCCAGCAGTCCAGCTGATAGTCGAACAGCTCCTCCTTGAATTTTTCCAGCAGATAATCCTCATCGATGCCGGTAAAGTCGTTGCGGGAACGTCCCGCTGCGTTTCTGCCTCGCCCTCGCTTCGCTGGCTCGGAGCCTCCGGCGGGAGATCCGTCTCCTGCTGGCAAGCTGCTATCGGCGTTATTTCGCCGTTTCAGTTTGTCGCGCAGGGTTTCCAGCTTGATCAGGTTTTCGATCAGGTGATCGAGTTCCCTGATCTCAAGTTCGGTTTTATTTTCGCGCTCGGCCAGCAGCCGGATGCGTTTGCGGATCGTGAACAGGGTGTCTTCCTTGTTCGCGACCGCTTCCCATTTTTCCGCTTTTACCCAGTTGTAAAGCGTCCGGCGCTCGATGTTCAGGGCAGAGGATATCTCCGGGACGGTCTGTCCCTGGAGATAAAGGGTTTTGGCTTGCGTTTTTAACTCATCGGAATATTTCATACGGACATTATACGCTGGAATTTTCCTGCCGCATCCGGCTTTTTCTGTGCTTTCCTGTGATTTTGCGAAAATCACAAAAACCCGCAAATAACGGCGGTTGCGGACTCTTCCGGAAGCCTTTATGCTGCTGCTATTGATTTATTTTTCTCATGGTGAAAACGAGGTAAACGCAATGATAAAATTACTGACCGACTGGCTGACCATCGGAACCGCAGGCCCTACCACCGACGGCCGCGACATCAAGAAAAAATGGCTTACCGACGCGGCGGAGACTTATGATCCTGACGAATATACCGCCGTGGCCAACGCCGAACACTGGTTCGGCAATTTCGGATCCGTCCGGGAACTGCGTACTGTCGAGGATAAAAAAGGACGCACGGTATTGCAGGCGCGGCTCCGGCCGAACAAATATTACCTGCAGCAGAACAGCGAAGATTTACGGCTGTTTTTCTCCATGGAACTGACCCATAATTTTGCCGGTACCGGCAAAACTTACCTTACCGGCCTGGCGACTACTGACCGGCCGGCCAGCCTCGGTACCACGGAGGCGCATTTTTCCCGTGTTGACAATGAGCAGCTTTTCCGCGGCGGCGAAGCTGAGATTTCCGGTAGCCAGCTGCTTGCGGATGACAACAAGCCGCTGGTGGCCGCGGTTGTCGCCGGCATAAAAGATTTTTTCACCTCAACCCATAAAAAACAAGAGGAAACGGACATGACGGAAGAACAAGTCAAAACATTGTTGTCAGCGGAAATCAAACCGCTGGCGGAGGGGATCACTTCGTTGAATTCGAACATCGAACAGGTTCTTGAAAAGTTCGGCAAGCCGGACGCTTCCGGAAGCGAGGCCGGCGCCGGTACCGGTGCGCCTGCCGCCGGGACGGTCGAAGCGGGAAAAACTGGCGCCGGGGAACCGGGAACCGCCTTCGAAACCCTGTTTAAGGAATCGTTCGGCAAATTGAACGAATCGGTCGGCGCGCTGACTGAAAAGCTCAACCAGGCGTTGCAGGGCAAGGGCAAAAACATTCCCGCCGGTACCGGTGCGGAAACCGCTCCCGACTTCGTATAAAGCAAGAAAAACGAGTAAGTAAAAAAACGGAGGTTTTTTATTATGAGACGAGAAACCAGGGCTCTTTTCAATGAGCTGCGCCGGGCAATGGCGCAGGCTTACGGGGTTGACAATGTAGCCGAACAGTTCGAGGCCACCGTGCCGATGGCGCAAAGCCTCAATGACGCGATCCAGGCATCGGACGCTTTTCTGAATGAAATCACCATCATCCCCGTGGATGACATCAAGGGTGAAGTGCTGGACATGCAGATTCACAGCACTATCGCCGGCCGTACCGACACCAGCGGCGCCGGCAAACGCGAACCGCAACTGGCCGGCGCTCCGGACGGACGGCAGTACGAATGCAAGCATACCGATTTCGACGTCGGCATCCTGTATGCGCTGCTGGATGTCTGGGCCCGCTACAAGGATTTCCGGGCGCGTTACATGGCGGCGGTTTACCGCCGGATCGCCCTGGACCGGATATTGATCGGCTGGTACGGCGAAAGCGCTGCGGCGACCACTGACCGGGTTGCCAATCCGCTACTGCAGGATGTCAACTTCGGATGGATTTACGATCTCAAAACCAATATGGCGGAACATTACCTGACGGAAGTGGTGGCCGAATCCGGGAAAATCAATATCGGGCCGGCCGGCGATTACAAAAACATCGATCAGCTGGCCTATGACATCGGCAGCCTGATCCCGAAAGAACATCTTACCGGGCGCGAGGTTGCGATCATCGGGCAGGGCCTGGTTTCCTACGACATGAACAAGGTGCTGGGCGCCCATGCCGAAACCCCGACCGAAAAGGTGAACTTCCAGATTCTCGGCAAGTCCTACGGCGGGTTCAAATCCGTGATTATTCCGCAATTCCCGGACAAGGGACTGCTGATTACCGATCCGCGCAACCTGCAACTGTATTATCAGCGTACCAGCCTGCGCCGGCAGAGCAAAGACGAACCGGAAAAGAACCGTGTGGTTGATTACATCAGCCAGAACGAAGCCTATCGCGTCGGCAACCTTAAAGCGATCGCCGGCATCGAGGCCGATAACGTTGCTTTTGTTGAATAAGGAGGTGGGTTATGATCAGCCCGGCATGGCAACATCGTGAACGCGTCCGGCAGCAGTTGGCGGCAAGCGCCGCCAAAGCAGCCGCCGAAAAAGCGGAAAAACAGGAAATCAGCAAGATGGCCGCGGACAAGGAGCGCTTTGAACTGCTCCTGGTTCAGCTCGATGTGGACTGCAAGCGCCTTAGCGAATTGCCGCAGGGCTCCGCCCGGGAACCGCTGAAGCGTGAATTGGTTAAATCCTACCTGCCGCTGGTCGAGGCTTATATCACCGGCAAACAGGAGTATCGGAACATTGTTCTCACCCAGGTTATGGTATGGCTGTTCGACTTGGGCGAAATCGACCAGGCGTTGAAACTCGCCGCCGTGGCGGTCGCGCAAAATCAACCGATGCCGGCGCGCTACAGCCGCGATGTCCGGACGTTCATTGCCGATGCGGTTCTGGAATGGTGCAAAAAGCAGTCCGCCGCCGGCGATCCGATCGAACCTTACTTCCTGGCCATGCACGAACAGGTGATGCAATGGCAGGTGCATGACGTGATCAAGGTGAAATATCTCACGCTCGCGGCCCGGGAACACCAGGCCGCCGGCGATGTGGAAAAGGCCTTGACGCTCTGTCTCGATGCCGAGAAGCTCGATCCGCAGGCAAAGATAAAAACCCTCAAAAAAGAGCTGGAAAAAGCGGTGGCCGAAAAACGTGAAGCCGCTGCGCATGCCCAGGCCAAACCGGCAGCTGATGCCGGGCCCGGGCAGGATGGTTCGGAAACTTGAAACTCACCCCGCGGGGCGGCGTGCCCGGCGATCCGGTCGTTTGGACTCCTTTAGCGAACCGGATATTAACGGACCGCCGCTTCGCCCTTAACTAACTGGAAAAAGCGATCATGGACTGGGGATCAGACACCGGGCAACCGGAAAATCAGACGATTGACGCGGGCGCGTTCTGGCCGGCCATCGAAACCGATCCGTTTTACAACCGGTACCGGATTCCGAACGAGCTGCCGATCGCGACGGTTATAGATCACCTGCGCCTGGCGGTGGTCAGCGTGCGGCGCGCGTTGCGCGTCTGGCAGCTCGAGCAGGGCGTTCCGACCCTGGCGGAGGTAACCCAGGAACAGATCGACGGCAAGGGCGAACTGGCGCTCTTGTGGGAACGCGCGGTGTATTGCGAGGCGAAAGCCAATCTGCTGCAGGAAACCAAAACCGTGGATCGCCGGGAACAGGCTGAAAACGCCGCCAAAACCGCCGAGGAAACGGAAGATAAATACCGTGAGTTCGCGGCGGATGCGATCGCCGCGATCTGCGGTCAGACCAGTACCTGTGTAACATTGATTTAGGAAAATAACGAATAAGGAAAATAACCCCATGTCGGAGAATGCGATCAGAAACCGGTTTCTGGAACTCTGCAAGCACCTGCAAGACAAAAAACAACTGCTGCAGTTCCGGATCGAGCAGTTCGATTCCGAAATAGAGCAACTGACCGTCGAACCCGGCGGCAACAATGAGACCGTGCAAGGGTGGCATGTTGCGAATTTCCGTTATCGGGGAATGATCTATATCGAGCGTTTGCCCGGGGAGAAGCTGGCGCTGCTGGCTTTGATGATCCGGGCATGGCTCGACGAACACGACGACACCCGGGCGAAATATAACCTCGACCACCCGAAGATTGAAACCGTCGCGCTCGGAGACGGATTGAAAGACGTGCTGATCGCGGCCGAGTTTGTGGATGAGGTTTTTGTCGTTCCGACTGAAGGCGGACCGGTGGAATGGTTCGGTGAAACTTTTGACGCCGGCGTATACCCGGTGGACTATGCGGAGAGCGGTGAGGTAAATGGAGCTCCAGTGTGACGCTATAGGATTCCCGGCCGCCATCGAGGCGGTGAAACTGCTGAGTCTCGACGGCAGGCTCAAGCACAAATTGCTGGTACGCCTCGGGCGCATGGGCATTGCCCAGGCGAAAAAAAACGTCAGGGATCAGAAAACCGTTGACGGTACCGCAATGAAAGCCCGGAAACGTCCGCCGCCGCGGGAACGCCTGGTTTACCATCGCGACGGATCGGCGACCGCGAAAAAAGCGCATGCGGACATGCTGCATGACCTGGTTGCGAACAAATGGCTGGGACTGAAATTCGACGAAGATGAAGTCACGCTTCATTTCTTCCGTAACGCGGGATATGTCGCCTGGCGGCATCAATACGGCGCGGACACCTATTACAAACTGGTGATCCAGGCGAAGTTTCCGGAGGCCGACTATAAGAAAAAATGCAACCGGCAGCAGGCCCTGGAACTGGTGAAAGCGGGATTGCGTCAGAACGGGCGCCTGGTGTCGCGGGAATGGATTATGCAGCATATAACCGTGGAACACGCCCTGAATCTGCTGAAGCAGGTTAAAAGGTCATGGAAAATAGCCACTCCGGCGCGTCCGTTCCTGGGCGCGGGCCCGGAACAGATCCGCATCTGGGGAAAAGCGATTATGACCGATCTTGAAGCGCGTTTCAGGGCAAAACAATATCGGCATCTGTTAATATAGGCGATTCGTCGTCTTCGGTATAAAAAATAAACTCCCGTTCCCAGCGTAGCGAAGGAACGGTACAACGAGGCCGACGTATCGGCGGAGGTTTTTTATGGCAACTGGAAAAGTGACTGTTGTGCAGGTCAACAATAATCAGGGGAATTTCGACCAGGTCGAACGGGTGTTTCTTTACCTGGGAACGATCGCGGACGCGGAAGCGCTGCATCAGGTGATCCCCGTCAGCGCGGAAAGCGATCTCGACGCCTTGCTGGGCGCGGGCGACTGCGAACTGAAAACGCAGATCGCCGCCGCCAGGGAGAATTCCCGCGATCCGGATTTCGCCTGTTACGCGGTTGGTGTGGATTTCGCGGTCGACGACTGGAAGGAAATTCTGTACGCGGTGCTGGAAAAGCCGCACGATCTGAATGTCGAGGCAGCCGTACTTTGCCATCCGGTGGCGAGCAAACTGGAAGTCGAAGCGGTCCAGACGGCCGCGGTCGAATGTCTGACCAGGTTCGCCAAGTTTATCACCATTCATGCGGCGGTGGCCGGCATCGATGCGGAAACCCAGAGCTGGGGCGAATATGACGCCGCCGTTAACGCCCTGATCGCCGATGTGGCGGCCGACCGGGTGGCGCTGGCGCCGCTGCTGCACGGCAATGACCTGGGCGTGGTCTGCGGACGGCTCTGCGATCCCGCGGCCTCCATTGCGGACAGTCCGATGCGGGTGGCCACCGGCGCGCTGATCGGACTCGGGGAGGCGCCGGTCGACAAAAACGACAATCCGCTCAATTCGACCATGGTCGCGGCCTTGTCCACCGCTCGCTTCAGTGTGGCGCAGTGGTATACCGGTTATGCGGGAATGTATTGGGCGGATCACATGATGCTGGACGCCGAAGGCGGGGATTTCCAGGTTTACGAGTACCGCCGGATCATGGATTACCTGGCGCGCCGGGTGCGGATACTGGCCATCGGCAGAATTGCCGACCGCCGGCTGAACTCCACCGCTCAGAGCATCAGCGCGAATGAAACGTATTTTGCGCGGCCGTTGCGCGAGGCGTCGCTGCCGGTACAGGTCGCCGGTGTGGAAATGCCAGCAATGATCAGTCCGCCGGCGACGGGCGCGATCCGGATTGTCTGGTCCGGCATGACCGCCGTATCGGTGGCGATTACGGCCAAGCCGTATAATTGTCCGAAATCAATCACGCTGTATCTCGGGCTTGACCTGTCTTAAAAACTATAATATTCCGGCAAAGCCGGGAGAAACGAAGGCGACGTTCGCCTGGAGGTAAAAATATGTCTACTAATACGCGCCGGTTTAACGGTTTGTCATTCGACATCGACCTGGGGGAATTTTCCGTCCACGTCAAAAAATTCACCTTGGACATTACCGATAACAGCACCGCCGCCAAACGGAACGGGCGTCCGGACGGCTGGCTGCT
>JAQULZ010000108.1 GCA_028718375.1 Victivallaceae bacterium
TTCGGCGGCGTGATAGCCTTCCGCATGGATATAGCTGATTTCCTTGAGCTTGAGCGCTCCTTCCAGAGCCGTCGGATACAGGCAGCCGCGGCCGATGAAAAAGAAATCTTCAGCGTCGGCGTATTTGACCGCGATCCGTTCAATTTCGCCCGCGCGCGCCAGCACCTGGCGGACCAATTCCGGAAAGCGCTTGATTTCATCAATCAGCACTCGGCCCTCTTCCCGATCCATCCGGCGGCCGCGGCCGAACCGCAGCGCCATCAGCAGCAGAGCGGTAACCTGGCAGGTAAAGGCTTTGGTGGAAGCGACGCCGATTTCCGGTCCGGCATGCAGATAAATGCCCCGTCCCGCCTCACGGGCGATAGTCGAACCGACAACGTTATTAATAGCCGCGACAATTCCGCCTTTGTTTTTAGCTTCGCGCACGGCGGCGAGGGTGTCGGCGGTCTCGCCGGACTGACTGATAGCCAGCACCAGGGTGTGAGCTTCGATGATCGGATTGCGGTAGCGGAATTCGGCAGCCTGTTCGACCTCGGTCGGGATGCCGGCCAGGTCTTCGAAATAGTATTCGCCGACCATCCCGGCGTTCATGCTGGTGCCGCAGGCGGCGATGATGATCCGGCTGACGGCGGCGGCTTCGGCGGAACTCAGATTCAGTCCGGTCAGGACGGAAGTGGCGACCGCTTCGTCAAACCGGCCGCGAATGGTATTGGCGATCGCCTCCGGCTGTTCGAAAATCTCTTTCAGCATAAAATGATCGTAGCCATTTTTGGCGGCGGCGGCCACATCCCAGTCGATTTTCGCTATTTCCCGGGGTACCGGGACGTTTTCGATATTCCGGATGTCGATCCGGTCCGGAGTAATCAGCGCCAGGTCGTCATCATTCAGAAAAATCACCCGTTTGGTGTAAGCCGCAATTGCCGCCACGTCACTGGCGATCAGGTTTTCGTTGTTGCCGACGCCGATTACCAGCGGACTGCCGCGGCGGGCGACGACGAGCGTATCCGGATGGTCAACGCAGATTACCGCGAATCCGAAAGTGCCCTTCAGCTTTCCGGCGGCGGCGGCGGCGGCGTGCAGCAGATCGCCTTCATAACAGCGGCTGATCAGATGTACCAGCACTTCGCTGTCGGTTTCCGATTTGAAGACACAGCCCTGCTGCTGCAGATGTTCCCGCAAATCCAGATAGTTGTCGATAATGCCGTTATGCACCAGCGCAAACCTGCCGGCACAGTCGAGATGCGGATGAGCATTGATTTCAGTCGGAGCGCCGTGGGTTGCCCAGCGGGTATGAGCGATCCCGGTCGACCCGGTGCAAGTTTCAACGTCCGGCCAAATTTCCGCGGCGCGTTCTTCCAGATTTTTGACTTTGCCGACGCTTTTCACCGTCTTCAATTGTCCGTTTTCAACCACCGCCAGGCCGGCGGAATCATATCCCCGGTATTCCAGCCGCGCCAGACCGTCGAGCAGCGCAGCGATGCTGGAACGTTTCCCTGTATATCCGACAATACCGCACATAAATTGTAAACCGTGTTTAATTTTGAATTCTGCATATCAAAATCAAAACATAAGCTGTCCGGGGCGATTTTCAACCCTTTTTATGATCCGGATGGCGAAAATCCGCAAAGAACTGAAAATTATTAGATATTTCGTTGATTATTTGCCCGATGGCGTTATAGTAGCGGAGGGTAGCCTGGACGGAAGGAGGTAACCCCGGGTTTAAGTTAGGCCGGACAGTTTTTAGAGTTAAGGCTGTCGGACCGGCCCGGTCGGTCCGGCCGGTGATTTTTACTGAAACACAGAGGGAAAATATGATTTCAATAAGAGAAATTGGCGAAAATCCCCGACTCATTTGGGGTCTGTTGCGTAAATACTGGATGCTGGTTTTGCTTACCGTCCTGCTTGGACTGGGGACTGCCCTGGTTTACAATCATTGCGCTACCCCGAAGTATACTTCCACCATTTCGCTGTTGATCTGGAACCGGGATATGGACAAGATCGGCATGACCGGAACAGGAATTGAACCGCATGACAGCAACGACCTGCAGGTAAATGAAATCATCAGGTACAACAATCTGGTTGTCCTGTCGCTGCAGGTCGCGCAACGACTGGTGCCCGCTTTCCGGAAACTCATCAACAGCACGGTAGTGGCGAAAGCCGCGGCGAAAAAATTATATAACCAGCATTTCACCAAACCGTTGAAATATAGTTTTGAATGCAATATCAAAATGAATTCATGCATCATGGATGTGATCGTTACTTCTCCGGATCCCAAATTGGCCGTAGCGGCAGCCAGCGCCCTGACCGAATCGTTCGCCGCGGAACAGGAACGTCTCATGCATGTGAAATACATTCAGGCCATTACTCCGGCCTCAGTTCCCGATTCTCCTTCCTGGCCGCGCAAAAAAGTGGTTTTATTCCTGGGGCTGCTGGCCGGATTGCTGATCGGGAGCGCCGTTGCGTTTTGTTTTGAGATGCTCGATGTCACCGTAAAGACTTTCGATGACGTCAAGCCTCTTAAACTGCTCCACCTGGGAATGGTTCCCGCGGTGACGGATATCGAGAATCTTTATCGAACCAAAAAATTTGAACACCCGGGGCATTTGCATGTGGTGGTTGACGCGATCCGGGTAATCAATACGACGATCGATTTTCTCCGGGTCAATAATCCGTTGCAGGTTATTGCCGTTACCAGCGCTTTGCCCAATTCCGGCAAGACAACCAATGCCATTATGCTGGCAAAGGCTATGGGAGCGGCTCAGAAACGAGTTTTGATCATCGATTGTGATTTGCGCAAGCCTCAACTGCGGAAAGTCCTCTCGTTGTCCGGAAATGAAGGCATGGTGCAATTCCTGATGAGTCCCAAGGGAACCGATCCCGACCAGTCCATTCATAAGGACGTTTTTCCCGGAGTCGATGTGATGGCGAATCTCCTTATTCCTCCCAATCCCACCGAATTGCTGGGTGCGCGCCAGTTCCGGGAAATGCTGGAACTGTTTAAGGGAAATTATGACTGCATTCT
Source organism: Victivallaceae bacterium (assembly GCA_028718375.1). GTDB lineage: Bacteria > Verrucomicrobiota > Lentisphaeria > Victivallales > Victivallaceae > JAHOYW01. The sequence continues at coordinate 3,023 of JAQULZ010000108.1, forward strand.
GCTGGACTGTCCTCCGGGATTGAACATGGCGGACGCCATGGTAATCGGGAATATTGTTGACGGCATCGTTCTGGTGATTGAAGCTGGTCATACGAAAATCGGCGATCTGGAACATCTTCTGGAACAATTCGGGGCGCTTCGCGCTAAAATCATCGGCACTATCCTCAATAAGGTAAGCTCCAACCACAGCAAGTATTCGTATTATTATTATTACGGCGGGACGAAGAACCGGGGTGAAGCCCAACCGGAACCGGAAACCGTTTCCGATCCGGTCTGCTGACCTGTTTCCGCTCCGGCGGAATCGGCGGTTTATTTCCCGGCCGCCGCCGGTCATAAAAAATTCCGTCCGGCACTGCTCCGGAAATTGTAAAAACGGAATTTCCGGTTATTTTATGGCATGGAAAATACTAATGTTTTACTTGATATTGTTCAGTCTCCCGCTGATTTGAAAAAACTTTCCCTTCCGGAACTGCCGGCGCTGGCGGCGGAGATCAGGAAGGTCCTGATCGATACCGTCGCCGAGACGGGCGGTCATCTGGCGTCCAACCTGGGGGTAGTGGAACTAACCATTGCGCTGCATTATGTTTTCAGCAGCCCGAAAGATAAAATAGTCTGGGACATCGGTCATCAGGGCTATGTCCATAAGCTGCTTACCGGCCGCCGGGAGTTTTTCCGCACCTTGCGCAATTACCGGGGTTGTCTGGGGTTTTTGTCGCGCGAGGAATCGGAACACGACTGTTTCGGCGCCGGGCATGCCGGGACGGCGGTTTCGGCGGCGCTGGGAATGGCGGTGGCGGCGGAGCGCCGGGGCAGTGATGAAAAGGTTGTCGCGGTGATCGGGGACGGGGCGCTGAGCTGCGGCATTGCGCTGGAAGGTTTGAACAACGTCAGCACCAACTGCCGCAAACTGATGATCATTCTCAACGACAATAAAATGTCCATTTCGGAGAATGTCGGCGCCATTTCCTCTTCCCTCAACCGGATTATTTCCGGGCGCAGCTACAACCGGTTCAAAGCCCTGGTCAAGACGATGCTGCGCAAGATTTCCGCCCATCACGACATCGGCAAGGTGATCCGGAAAGTTGAGGACGCCGCCAAGGGAATGTTTCTGCCCGGGGCGTTTTTCGAGGAACTCGGTCTGCGCTACATCGGGCCGCTTGACGGCCATGATCTGCCGCAGCTTATCCGCACTCTGAGTGTTCTGAGCGATTTTTCCCGGCCGCTGCTGGTGCATGTCATTACCGAAAAAGGCCGCGGCTATGAACCGGCCGAAAACGCGCCCGAAAAATTCCATGGCCTCGCGGCGTTCAATCCCGTTACCGGCGAAAGCCGCAGCGGCGGCGGTCTGACGTTTTCGGCGGCTTTCGGCGCCGCCATGCAGGAACTCGCCGCCCGCGCACCGGATCTGGCGGTAATTACCGCGGGTATGGCGCAAGGTACCGGGCTGACCGGCTTCAGTAAAAAGTTTCCCGGCCAATTTTATGACGTCGGGATTGCGGAAGAGCACGCGGTGGTATTCGCGGGCGGCCTGGCGGCGGCCGGTCTGCGGCCGGTGGTGGCATTGTACGTTACGTTCATGCAGCGGGCTCTCGACTGTGTGTTTCATGATGTCTGTCTGCAGAATCTGCCGGTGATCTTTTGTCTCGACCGCGCCGGAGTGGTGGAAGACGGCCCGACTCATCACGGCATCTATGACCTTGGTTTTTTCCGGGGACTGCCGAATTTGACCATAATGGCCCCTAAGGACGAGAACGAATTGCGGCAAATGATCTTTACCGCCTATGAACTGAGATCCCCGGTAATAATCCGCTATCCGCGCGGCGGTTCGGGACAGGTTGAAACCCTGGCGGAAAACCCGCCGGCGCTCCTGAAAACCGCCGCCGCCGAAGTGCTGCGCGAAGGCCGGGCCGGGGCGGTTTGGGCTATGGGGCCGGAAGTATTCACCGCGCAGCGGCTGGCGGCGCGGCTGGCGGCGGCGGAAAATATCGACCTGACGGTGGTGAATATGCGTTTTTTGTGTCCGTTCGACGCCGAATTGCTGAGCGGACATGCTGCGTCAATGCCGGTTTTTACATTGGAAGACGGCCAGTTGACCGGCGGCCTGGCTTCAGCCGTCGATGAAATTCTGATTAACGTTAAGCACTGCGGCGTTAAGCACTTCGGCTGGAAGCCGGAAATTATTCCTCACGGGGCGCCGGAGCAGCTCCGCGCCCGGCATGGCCTGGATACGGATGCAATAATGAAAACCATAATCGATATTGTCCGTTCCCGGTAAAACGGTTTGAATAAGAGCTTGTCAACTAATACCGAATTGCGTTCTAATAGCTAGTGTCAAGTCAAGCCTGTAAGGTCAACAAGATTGCGAATCATCCGGATGCTGGATGGTCTCGAATCTGACACGCCGCTACCGAGGTAACGGCTTGGTCAGAGTCGCGAAATCCAGGGGCGGATGAACGCAACCGCTTTGCGGCCGGGGGGTTGTGCATTCTGTCGAGCGTTGCCGGTTTGTCCGATGGGCACATCGCCCTGCGCCAACAACGCTCGACAGCTCTGCACAAATCCCCTCGGTCTTGCCGACCTTACAGGCTTGACTCGACACTAGAGCCTGTCCGTAAAATCGGAATTTGATAAAATAAATTACTCAACTCTAAGTCGTTAAAGGGTTTTTCAGTATCGACTAAACTAGTTCATTTCTAATTCTGTCTTAACACAATTCTAACATTGCTGCGGTAGAGTTATTATAAATCCGCAGTAATGGGCGGGTCAATAAGCAAGCATAAGGAGACCCAGGAATGAAAAAGGTGTTGACGGCAGGAATTATGACCGCGGTCGCGTGGTCTGCAGCAAGTCAGACGATAACCCTGAACGGCGCGGGCGCGTCTTTCCCGGCCCCGGTTTATCGCGTCTGGACTTACAACTACAAACAGGCAACCGGCGTGAAAGTCAATTATCAGTCCGTTGGTTCCGGCGCCGGCATCAGCCAGATAAAAGCCGGAACCATCGATTTCGGCGCTTCCGACAAACCTCTGGAAAAAAAGGAACTTGACCAGGCCGGGCTGATGCAGTTCCCGATGCTGATGGGGGGGGTGGTAGTCGTAGCCAATCTTCCCGGAGTCCAGGCCGACGAACTTAAACTCGACGGCCCGACCCTGGCCGGCATTTTTCTGGGCAAGATCAAAAAATGGGACGATCCGGCGATTCTGCGGTTGAATATCGGCGTTCAGATTCCCTCGATCCCGATTACCGTCGTCCATCGTTCCGACGGTTCCGGCACTACCTGGATTTTCACTAATTATCTGAACAAAGTCTCTCCGGAATGGAAACGGCGGGTCGGCAACGGCAAGGCCGTGAAATGGCCGGTGGGGATCGGCGGTCAGAAAAACCCCGGCGTCGGGAATAATGTGAAAAGAATCAAGGGGGCGGTCGGTTATATCGAATACACTTATGCGGTGGAAGCTCAACTGCCTGCGCTTCAGCTCAAAAATAAAGCCGGAAAGTTCGTCCGTCCGGCATTGAAGAGTTTCCAGGCCGCCGGCGCTAACGCGGACTGGAAAAACGCTCCCGGTTATTATCTGGTGCTTACCGATCAGCCCGGTTCCGATTCCTGGCCGATTACCGGCGTGACCTATATTCTGATTTACCGGCAGCAGCCGGATATGGTCAAGGCAAAAGCCCTGCTGGATTATTTCGGCTGGTGCTATAAACAGGGCGCTGCCGCCGCGGCAAAACTGCAATATGTGCCGCTCCCGGGCAAGGTGGCGGCCATGGTGGAGAACTCCTGGGCGGAACAACTGACTGCCGGGGGCGAGGCCGTGAAAAGATAAGATGGCGATATTGAAAAAACAGTTCGTGAACCCGGAACTGCCGGACCGGTTGTTCCGGGTACTGACTGCCGGAGCGGCCTGGCTGGCGATGCTGCTGCTGGTCGGCCTGGTCGGTCAATTGTTTTACTGCGCCATGCCCGCGGTCCGGCGGTTCGGATTCCGGTTTCTGGTTGCTTCCGAATGGGACCCGGTGAACAATATTTACGGGGCCCTGCCTGCGGTCACCGGAACACTGGTGACCACGGCCATTGCTATCGTCATCGCAGTGCCGATCAGTTTTATCGTCGCGATGTATCTGGTGGAAAGCGCGCCGCACTGGCTGAGCGTCCCGATCAGCCATACGCTCGATTTGCTGGCGGCAATCCCGAGCATTATTTACGGGATGTGGGGATTGTTCGTTTTCGTACCGTTCATGCAGACTTATATCCAGCCGTTGCTCGCCGACAGGCTCGGCCTGAAACATCTCGCATTTTTCGGGCCGGAATATAACGGTTTCGGTTTCCTGACCGCCGGGATCATTCTGGCGCTGATGATTCTGCCGTTCATCTGCGCGGTGATGCGCGACGTTTTCCGGCTGGTGCCGAATGTGCTCAGAGAATCGGCTTTCGGGGCGGGTGCCACTCACTGGGAAGTCACTTATGACATTGCCTTGAAATACGGCGCCCGGGGGCTGCTCGGCGCGGTGTTTCTCGGGCTGGGGCGCGCCGTGGGAGAGACCATGGCGATCCTGTTCGTCATCGGCAACGTCCAGAATCTGCCGAGATCGCTGTTCGGCAGCGGAACGACGATTGCCGCGACGTTGGCCAATAATTTCGGCGAAGCCGAAGGCATTCTCAAAAGCAGTCTGTTCGAGCTGGGGCTGATCCTGCTGCTCACGGCGCTCGGCATTCAGGTGCTGGCGCAGCTCTGGCTGAACCGGATACGGAAACAGATGGGGGAACAATGATGAAACGGCGCGGCATGTTTTTCCGGAAAGCCCTGAATTTTACGGTAAAGCTCTGGTCGATATTCTTTGTCGCCCTCGCCGTCACGATTATCGCCTGGGTACTGTTTACCGTTTTCCGGTCAGGTCTGAAGGCTTTCAGCTGGACGTTTTTTACCGAGTCCACCAAGCCTTACGGAATACCCGACGGCGGCATCGGCAACGCGCTGCTGGGGACGCTGTTCATCACTGCCGGAGCGGTGATTATCGGCGTTCCGCCGGGAATTTTGGGAGGAATTTATCTTTCGGAGTTCGCCCAAGGCCGTAAACGGGGCAATATCATCCGCTTTTCGGCCAATGTGATGATGGGGATCCCGTCAATTCTCTGCGGACTGTTCATCTATGCCCTGCTGGTTTATACGACCAAACATTTTTCCGGACTGGCCGGTTCGGCGGCGCTGGCGATAATCATGTTCCCGGTAGTGCTGCGGACTACCGAAGACATGTTGCAGATGGTGCCCGATTCCCTGCGCGAATCGGCGCTGGCGCTGGGTACGCCGCGTTGGCGGGCGACATTCAGCGTGATTTGCCGGGCGGCGAAAAGCGGCCTGATCACCGGCGTACTGCTGGCGGTCGCCCGGGTTGGCGGGGAAACCGCGCCGTTGCTGTTCACGGCCTTATGGAGTGACGACTGGCCGTTCCGCTTTTTCACGGAGCCCACCGCCAACCTGACGGTGACCATCAATGAATACGCCACCAATTCGCCGTTCGACGTCATGCATACCCGGGCCTGGGGGGCGGCGCTGGTGATCAGCATCGCCATCCTGGCGCTGAACATCTTCTGCCGCCTGGCGTTTAAAGATAAAAAAGGAATATAGCGGCTTATGTTGAACCTTAACGCGGACGAGATCAAGATTTCCACCCGGCATCTGAATTTTTATTACGGGAAGCACCAGGCCCTGTTCGACAACAACCTGGATATTTTGACCAACTGCGTTACCGCGGTCATCGGGCCTTCCGGGTGCGGAAAATCCACCTATCTGCGCTGTCTCAACCGGATTTTCGAGCTTTACCGGGATCAGCGCACCGAGGGCGAGATTATCATTGACGGCCGGAATATTCTCGACAAGACCGTCGATGTTCTGGAATTGAGACGTAAGATCGGAATGATTTTTCAAAAGCCCACCCCGTTTCCCATGTCGGTTTTCGATAACGTCGCTTACGGCCTCAAGCTGCACTTCAGACTGAGCCGGAAAGAGGTGGGCGAACGGGTGGAAAAAGCCCTGATCGGCGCTTCCCTCTGGGATGAAGTCAAGGATAAGCTGAAACGGAACGGCATGGCGCTTTCCGGAGGCCAGCAGCAGCGCTTATGCATTGCGCGCGCCATTGCCGCCGAACCGGAAATTCTGCTGATGGATGAGCCGACTTCCGCGGTCGATCCGGTCGGAACACTGAAAATCGAAGATTTGATTGAAGAACTAAAAACCCGGTTTACTTTAGTGATAGTGACGCACAACATGCAGCAGGCGGCACGCGTTTCGGATTACACCGCGTTTTTTTATCAGGGACAGATTGTCGAATATAACCGGACGCAGAAGATTTTCACCAGCCCGGACCGGAAACAGACGGAAGACTATATAACCGGGCGGTTCGGCTGAAAACCAAGGGAGGAAAGCATGAAGGTACATTTGCACAAGGAAATAGAAATCCTGAAAAAAGACCTTTTGATTCTGGGCTCGATGGTCGAGGGTGCGGTGAGGAATGCGGTCAACGCGGTGATCGATAAGGATGCAGCCAAGGCTGAAAGGATTATTGAAAACGATAATTATGTTGATCGCCGGGAGATTGAAATCGAAGAGGAATGTCTGAAAATCCTGGCTCTGCATCAGCCGGTGGCGGCGGATTTGCGTTATGTCGTGGCCTGCATGAAAGTCAACAATGAACTCGAACGCATCGGCGATCTCGGCGTCAATATCGCCTACCGCGTCATCGCCATCGCGGATAATCCCGAAACGGAATTGGGGGTGGATTTCAAACCGATGATGGATGTTACCCGGCAAATGCTCAAAAGTGCGCTGGATTCGCTGATTTATATGGATGCCGACCAGGCGCTGAACGTCATGAAGCAGGATGACATTGTGGACGAATATAACAGTAAAATGTTCGCTGATTTGCAGAATTATATCCGCGCCAATCCCAAGCAGACCGAATATTACGTGAACCTGATGAACGTTTCGCGTCATCTTGAACGGATTGCCGATTGTACGACCAATATTTCCGAGGATGTCATTTATATGATAAAAGGGCAAATCGCCCGGCACGGCCATCTCAATGCCGGCAAATGACCGGCGTTTGCCGGTTTAGATACGCAATTTAACGTCTCCTGCCGCCTGTGTCCTACTGTCAAGTCAAGCCTGTAAGGTCAACAAGATTGCGAATCATCCGGATGCTGGATGGTCTCGAATCTGACACGCCGCTACCGAGGTAACGGCTTGGTCAGAGTCGCGAAATCCAGGGGCGGATGAAC
>JAQULZ010000109.1 GCA_028718375.1 Victivallaceae bacterium
CAGTTTTCGGGGATAAGCGCAGGCTTCTGTTTATGCCGAATTCGGAAAAGGTATTCCATTTATTCCAGAACAACCGGGAAATATCGCATTAGGTGATACTGTCGAAATAGTATCAAAAAAACTTGACACTAAAATATTAAAATTTTATTCCTATAATAACGATGAGTTTTCAATTTATTTTGTCCCTCGTTTTTTTCTCACTTATGATTATAATTGCCTTATGACCTGTAACTTTTATAAAAATAAACTGATTGTTATTGGAATTAGCTTTTCGATTTATTGCAACGATTTAGATGAGTTGTCAAATTATTTCGAGAAACACTTGACTAAACCTTATGGAAAACCAATCAGTTCCAGGGAAATAAAGAAGAAAAATTCTAAAACGGAATTTACGATTGAATCCAGATGGAATCATCAAAACACCAATATTTCTTTAGAATGTGATAATTCCCCCAAGGAGTTATTAGGTTTTTCAATTGTCGGCATCAATTGGTTTCATCTGGATAATCCCTGGAGTAAATTTCGGAAGAGTAATCAGTTTGACGATACAAAAGCAGAAATTAACTCTGAAGTTATAGAACTTGCTTTCAACTGCTGCCAAAAAATAATTGACGCAAAACAAGCATACCCGAGAATCTCACTCGTTCCTGTACCCGTATTAAGAACAGGACAATAGTGTTCTTCAACACACCTCAATAAACCACAATCCTATTTTACCGTCAGGAAGAGCATCCAGGCCTGTTTTGCGGTTTCCAAAGGCAGGATTTTCCGCTGTGGTCGGTTGGGAACGCAAAGCTGGTAGGGTTAGCATGATTGATGGTCGAGGTTATCGGCGAAATGTGTTCTCATGTTCCAATTGCGGACATATTGCCTTCCCCGAGCAAGACATAAAAAAAATGGTTTGCCCTGTTTGCAAAACAGAAAGCGATATCATTACGACTTATACACCATTAGGATTTTGTGTCAATTTCAAAGTTCCGCCCAAAGATTATACTGGATTTGCTGATTCTTCTTCGCAAAATTATGTAACTCAACTTGGAACCCCCTGCGAAGATCATTTTATAAGGGTCAACGCTACGAATCTAAAAACTACAGGCAAAAATGAAGCACAAGTTCATTTACTGAATGACAATTTTGGAAAATGTTTTCCATTTGTTCGCGAAAACGGATGTTGGGTAGTCCCTGAATTTCAGCACGAAGATCTGCCGGTTGATGAGAGTAAATTTGAAGAAAAAGCGGCATTATTGGCGAGTCGTACCACCAGTATTTTACGCATCCAATTCGATAAAATCCCAGACAATCTCAATCTTGACCCAATGGAACATCATCACACTGTGAAAAGTGCTTATATATCAATGGGATATCTACTGCGAAAAGCCGCATGCGATTACCTTGATATAGATTTGGCTGAGCTAAATGTTGACTTTAGGATTACAAAGGACGACCACGAAAATTCAATAGGCGAGGTATTCCTATCTGATACGATGGAAAATGGAGCAGGATTTTGTGATTATCTTAACCGGGATGCGACACGTATTAAAGAACATTTGCTTGATGTTTTCATAGCATCAACAGCGAATTCCTCACTGAAAAGAATTTTCGAAAGGCATGAATGTTTTCTCTCGTGCTATAATTGTTTAAAAGACTACAGCAATTTATACTATCATGAATTTCTCAATTGGCGTTTAGGTTTGGATATGATCTATTTGGCTTTGGATGCGCATAGACCAATTGATTTCACGTTGCCACATTGGAAAAGTCTTTTTGAAAGGCATTTCCCTAACGTTACAGACTACTCTGCGCCGATATTGGATAGAGAACATAAAATTCTCGTTGTTCATCCGTTGTGGTCTAAAACGTATATAGAAAAGATACGAAAAAATTACGGCTTCCAAGATTACAATATCAAGCCGTTTTTTTCTTATGTTTCGGAGAATACAAGCAGCAGATGATGAGCGCATGGTACACCCGGCTGGAGCGCCTCTCCTGGGAGGCTTACAGCGAGGCCGACGACTTGTCGACGATCTGCGAACGGTATCGAGAACGAACCGGACATTACCCCGAAGCGGTCTTGGCGGATAAACTGTTCCGCAACCGGAAAAACCTGAGATACTGCGCGGAACGCGGCATCCGTTTGTCCGGCCCCCGTTTAGGCAGACCGCCTAAGGAACGAGACCCGGAACTGTTGAAACAGGAACTGGCGGACAATTCCGCCCGCAATGCGATTGAGGGGAAATTCGGTCAATGCAAACGCCGTTTGAGGATGAATCGGGTGATGGCAAAGCGCCGGGACTGTTCCGAAACCGTCATCGCGATCACCATCCTGACCGCAAACCTGATCCGCTGGATGCAGGAACCCCAATGGCTTTTGTTGCCGCTGATTCCGATTCCGATTTTCAGAGTGGAAATATCGGAAAATTCGAGCAAATACCAAAAGACCGCATAAACCCTTCCCGTTCAGCAAACCCTACGATAAGAAGGTACAATGTAGCAGAGGCGTCCTATTGCCATTTCCGCAGCGCATATCTGCAAATCGCTTTTATCCGCCGCCGCCAAGGGAGCGATACGGCAGAGTTGACGGCAATTCTGGACGAGGAAATTGAACTGGCGTACCGGTTATGCCGGGTGATCCGAGGCGATTCCCGTATTAGCTTTGGGGCCAGCAATCATTATTTCTACGTGGAAAACGATCTGAAAGAAAAAGTCCTGAACTGCGAAAAACTGAAAGATTCAACTGGCCGCCTATGATTTTATTAGTTGATAAGCTAAAAACAGGGGGGCTGTATGGATATACAGCCTACCCTATTTTGACCCGTATAAAAGGCACATTCCCCACGCCGGCGTGGGGTTTTTTGGGGTTAAATTGAGAACAATCAAAAATGGGGTGATTTCGCGGGTTTGTGATTTAAATGATTTTTTATTGTTGAAGACTGAAAAAATGCGGTCTTATAAATGGATGAAATTTAGTGTTCCATTCATCTTGATCTGATGCTATTCATTGATTTTCAGGCATATATTACTCTGGTGATGTAGGAAGAGAATTCCTTTAATTGAGCCCTGCCGGCCTTTGGGTCGGTGGGGTTTTGTTTTTTAACCGGAGGTATTTATGATGTTGAAAATCGAGAAAAAAGTGTTGGCCGAGGCTTTGAAGGTCTTGGGGAAGGTCGTGAGTCGTTTATCGCCGGTCGCGGCGCAGCGGGCGTTGCGGTTTGAGGAGCGAGACGGTTGGGTCAGAATCAGTGCGATGGATGGCGTTGAGCTGGTCACGGTCGAACTGAGCACGACGTCGGAGGGGGCGTTTGAGGCATTGGTGCCGTTCGCAGAGTTGAAGAAGGGGTTGGGGAACGGGAAGACTGGCGAGGTTGTTTTGAGCCTGGAGGCGGGAGTCGTTACGGTCGGGGAGGTCGTTCGGGGACGGTTGGAGGAAAAGACGTTCCTGGCGGTCGATTTGGCTGAATGGCCAGCGCGGGAAGTCGTGCCGGAAAATGTCAAAACGGAGGCGTTGCCGGAGGGCGTGGTCGGGATGTTGACGCATGCGGCGCAGATCGTCAACCGGCAGGAGGCACGGTTGCCGTTGCGCGGAATCAACCTCAGCCGGGACGGCATCACGGTCACGGACGGCAAGCAGTTGCTGAATATTCCAGTGCCGCTGGAGCTCGATTCGGAGGTGACGATCCCGTTTCCGTTGGCGTTGTTGACGGCGAATCCGGAGGGTCCGGGGACGCTGACGGTCTGGCAGTCGAAGCAAGACCGGTTGTTCGAAATCAAGGTCGGGAATTGGACCTGGTATGGCAAGGTTTTGAGCGGGATTTATCCGAATTGGAAACAGGTGATGCCTGCGCCCGATTCAATGGATTATACCGCGAAAATTGCGGATCGCGAAGGCTGTATTGAGTTCCTGCGGAAGGTTCCGGATTGCCCGCCGCATCATGCGGTTGAACTGTATTTTCAGGCGGACTGCGTGGAAATACGTTCGGCTGATTTTCCTGAACTTAAATTGAAAACCCCGTGCGATTTCATCGGTAAGCTGTCGTCTATGCCGTTGGTTCTCAATAAGTATGCGTTGATTCGCATTTTTCATCATGGTCACGACACGATTCGGGCTTGCCACTCGTTCGCGCCGGTGCTGGCGTCCGGCGGTATGGGCAATTTGCTGGTCATGCCGCTCAATTGTAAGCCGTTTCAAAATAACAACCACACCATTAAAGAGGAAAAGCAAATGGAAAACAAAACTGAACCCGCGACCGAACCGGTCAACGCCATGGACGAGCTGAATCACGGCCTTGACGAGTTGCGTTTGAAGCTCAAAACGTTGCTCGACGAATCGGCATTTTTGACCCGTAAGGTTAAGGAAGCCGCCTTGCAGCAGAAGCAGAAAGAGCGCGAATTCGTTCAAGCCCGCCGCGCCATCGAGCGGATCAAGTTGGTGTCGGGGTTTTGAGGGAGGGATTTCGCGCAAAGCGCGACCAGCGCAGTTCATGCGCTGGACCATGAGCGGGTACGACCCGCTGCGACTGTACTTAAAACAATTGAAGGCCGGGGGCGTATCGCCCTCGGCCTTCGCTATTTATGAGGTGAAAAATGTTAAAATTAAACGCATCGTATTCGAAGAAAGTACCGGCTGAGGGCGAGTATTCCAGCCAGAGTTATCATGCTTCAGTCGAAGTGGAATTGCCGGACGGATTGTCGCCGGATCAGCTTCAAAACAAGATTCATGAGACGTTCGAACTGGTCCGCAACAGCGTCGAAATGGAGCTGTCGGGACCGCCCTCGACCACCGCCGCCGTTCCTGCGGCTTCGCCCGGCAAAAATGATCCCCCGGCGAGCCCCAAACAGCTCGGTTATTTGTTGGACCTGGCGCGCGGCATCGGCATGAATCCGCAACAGATCGCGGCCCGGTTTCAGGTCGGCGACATCAAACAGTTGACCCGGCAGCAATGCAGTAAGTTGATCGACGAAATCAACGGGAGGGCGGCATGAACGAGCTGGAAGAATTGCGCAAACAGCCGCATTGGAGTTACAGCGCGCTGAACACTTACCTCAATGTCTGCCAGCTCCAGTATTATTTCCGGTATGTCGAGCGGGCCGAGGCCGAACGGACCTCAGCTTGTCTGCCGTTCGGACGCGCGTTTCATGCGGCGCTCACCGCTCAGGCGTGGGAATGCGTGATGGGCGGTTCGTTGACCCGCGAGGAGATTGTTGAGCGTTTCGTCGAGGCTTTCGAGGTCGAAACCGAGGCCGCGCCGAACCTGATTTACAAGGACGGCGAGAGCTTTGATACGATGATCGAACTGGCTTCGAAAATGCTGGATTCTGCTCTGGCGGATTGGTCTGACCACTACCTGATAAAAGGCGTGGCGGAGACGTTCGTAGTGGTAGTACCAGGGCTGTCCAAAAAGCTGATCGGTGAGTTTGATTTCGTGGTCCACGACGGACCCGACCCCTGTATCGTGGACTGGAAAACGTCGGCGGCCCGTTGGCCTGTCGGCAAGGCCGACCGCGACCTTCAGGCGACCGTGTTCAGCTATGCGTATTGGAAGCAGCACGGCAAGCGCCCGCTGTTCCGGTTCGACGTGACGACCAAGGCCAAAACGCCGGTTTGCGAGAGCCATTACACGGTGCGGGACCGGCAGGATTTCGAACGGTTCGAGTTCCTCGCCGGGCGGGTCGAGCAAGCCGTCAACAACGGGGTGTTTCTGCCAAGCGAAACGTCATTCGCCTGCGCCGAGTGCCCCTACGCAAAGAGGTGCCGTTCCTGGCACTGCAAAAGTAAAGTGAGGTGAAATATGGGACTGATGATTGATTCAAACGCCAAATTTGTCGGGCGCGATGCCATCGCCCGGGTGCCGACTCCGGCCGCGACCGCGAGCTGGAAACCCGTCCCGCATGTCGAGGTGATCGACGCCGTAACCGACATGATCCAAGCACGCCGTTGGCGGATTCTGGACGAACAATACGGCCTGGCTCGTGACGGACAGAAAATGTTCGGCGTGATCCGGATCAACCGCAGCAGTTCGACCGAATGGAGCCGTTGCATCGGTCTCCGCAACAGCCATGACCAGAGTTTTGCAGTCGGTTTAACCGCAGGCATTTCGGTTACGGTCTGTTCGAATCTCGCGTTCGGGGGCAGCATGGTTTTGAAACGCCGTCACACCAGCCGGATTGAGCTCAACTGCCTGATCGTCGAAGCGATCGACTCGCTCGAAATGGAGTTCCTGACCCTCGAAAACATCGCCGAAGACCTGAAAACCGGCCGCCTCGGCGATGACGAAGCCCGGGCGGTCATCGTCAGAGCCGCCGAAGCGCAGGCGATCAATTCCAGCGATATCCTGCCGGTGTGGAAGGAGTTCAAAGATCCTCGGCACGAGGAATTTGCGGAACCGACGCGATGGAGTCTGTTGAATGCGTTCACGGAGAACGCCAAGAAATACAGCCCGGCCCGCGCCGATGTCTGTCATCGAAACCTGACCCGGCTGTTCGGCCTGGACGGCCGTCAGGCATTGTTGTGGTAAATCCCTCTCGCAACAGAGGTACGCCCCCGGCCGGAACCGGTGCACCCGGTCGGGTAAACAGCACCCCGGCGGCCTGAAAACCGCCGGTTTCACCCCCCAAACTAGGACAAAACAGGACGAATCAATGAACGAAACCACCTGTCCGAAATGCGGCGAAACCGCATATATGCAACACCCGGCGCGAAAGCTCGGAACCGCCGCCGGGACCACGGTCGGCGGCGTCATGGCCTACGCCGGAGCGGTATCAACGGGCGCAACCGTGGGCGGATTGCTCGGCGGCCCGGCCGGAGCCGTGGCCGGAGGAATGGGCGGCGTGCTGCTGACCGTTCTGCTCGGAGCCTCGACCGGAGGAATCGCGGGGGCCAACGTTGGGCGACTGATCGACGAAAACGTGATCGCCGCCTACAAATGCCCTCATTGCAACCACGAATTCAAAAAATAAAAACCCGCCTCCGGGTGCTCACCCGGATGTGAGCCGGCGGCGGAACGCCGGTCGCCCTCTGGGCGAAACAATCCCTTTCCATTCCCAATCACTAACCAACCTCAAACAAGGAACAAAACCATGTCAGAAGAAACCACCACCCAAACCACAAACCCCACTCAAACCACCCAAACCCCCAACCCACCGCCCGAAACCGATTTCGAAAACCTGGAAATCACCCCCTGGCCGTCTCAAAACGACAGCCTGACGGATGCCGCGATCGGCTTTGGACTCGGAGCCCTGGCGACCATAGCGATCGTCAGCATCGCCAGCATCTTCAAGCGCTAAAACCAACCCATCCCGGCCCAAAACGCCGGGATGGTCGCCCTCGAAATTTTTGTTTTATTCCCAAGTACTTCAAAAAAACTTATCATTCATGAACGTTAAGATTTTACAAAGAATTTTATGAGAAAATCGTGACAGCCACAAAAAATCAGAATATTCTTCGCGCTAATCTAAGCAGAAATCCAGCTCAATCGAAAAATTTTTGAAAAAAATCTTTTTTCGCGCTTGACTTTTTTGTTTAAGATATTATACGTATATTCACGTATAATTTCAAAATAACGACACGGGAGGTCAAAAATGAGTAAAGGAAAGGGAATTTCAATCAATGTCCTTAAGACACGGCGTAACGCGGCGATTCAACGGCTGGCCGACAGCAAGCCCTTTATCGAAGGTTCTTTGACGAAAATACGAGTTACCTGCGGTAATCCTAATTGCCGTTGTGCCCAGGGGGAAAAACATATCTCCCACGTACTGACTAAAAAAGTTTGCGGCAAAACCAAGAGTCTTTATGTACCGGTTGATCTGGTCGAGGAGGTTACGCAGTGGGTGGAAGAGCATCGCAGGATCAAACAGGAACTCAAGGAAATCTCGTCACTGAGCGAACAAATAATAAGGCAACACGTAAGCACAAAGCAGGCCGTAAACAAAAACCTCAAGCGCCTGAACCGGTTAAAGCGGACATAATAAAAATTATCATTGACCACTTTTTTCCCGACTTCAACGGCTATTTTGCAGATGTTGAAGATCCACGTCGCTCTGACCGGGTTATTTATTCTCCGGAACACTACATTTGGCTTGGTTTATGTATGTTCCTGTTTCATCACGGTAGCCGCAGTCAACTTGAAAATGAACGACGCAGCATAGAGTTCTTTCACAATATGCTCACTCTCAGCGGCACGGATGAAGAACGAGTAGCCACCGCCGAAGCTATGAGTTACTTTATGGAGATAATGAACCCTGCCGGTTCTCTGGAACTGGTGCCGGGTAAGATGACACAACGCTTGATTCGTTCTCGTGTGCTGGATAAGTACCGCAATTCAAGCGGAGAGTTTATGATCGCTGTCGATGGCGTTCATCTCTACACGAAAAAAGGGAAGCGTCCCAACGCTGTCTACAAAGAAATCAAAGGCGAGAGTTATAGTTATTACTGTGTGCTTGAGGCAAAACTCGTCAGCCATGATGGCATCGGGCTTTCGCTGGCGACTGTGTTCATTGAAAATGAAGAGGAGTACGATAAACAGGATTGTGAGCTCAAGGCATTTTATCGTTTGGCGGAAATATTGAAACAGCGTTTTCCGCGTCTGCCTATCTGCTTGCTGCTTGACGGGCTTTATCCAAATGAAAGAGTCCTCGGGATATGTGAAGAAAATCAGTGGGGGTATTATATCACCTTGAAAGATGGCAACCTTCCATGGTTGCGAGAAGATGCAGACATTCAAATGATGTTTCGCCCTGAACAAGCCGTTGATTATTCTCCCGAACCGGGAGTGTATCAGCATTTCACCTGGGCGCTGAATCTGCAACACAAAGGACGGCGTACTCACTTTATAATGTGTAGAGAAACCGTAGTCAGCGAAGATGGGATAAAAACAACGTGTTTTGTCTGGATAACCGACAGTAGACCCAATAAACATAATGTCGCACAATTAGCAAAGGAGGCTCGTTGCCGATGGACAATTGAAGAAACGTTTAATATTCAGAAAAACGGCGGGTATCAGTTGGAACACAGTTACGGGACGATCGGTTTTGCGATGAAGAATTACTACTATCTGTTGCAGATTGCGCATATTTTGCATCAGCTGATGATAAGGAGTGATTTGTTTCCGAAGTTACAGAAGAAGTTTATAATCAAAGAATATGCACAGTACCCTGATGATCTCAAATTATTTTTGGCGGTCGTCGCGGAAAGTACCCTCAAGCACTTTCGAACAATCAAAAATTTCGTTAAGAGGTTGGCGGAATCTTTCAGAACTCAAACCTTTTCCGAATTAGCGATGGATACGGAAGCACTTGGAAAAATTCAGATCAGATTGGATTCGTCGTGATGATTTTGTTCCGGAATTGGCTGACTGGTACCCCCGTTACAATCGAAAAAAATAGCTGCGCGACGCGCAAATGGGGTTTTAGCGCCTGATTTTTTGAAAAAATCCGGCGATGTTTTGAGCTTGGAAAAATTTTTTTTGATTTTTTTTCACTGAAAAAACACATTAACTATTGACATTTACGCAAAAGGAGATTATAATTATATGGTACAGGTACGAAACAAATTCGCAGGAAAATTTTAGATATGAAAATTAATACGATTGTTTTTGACAAACTTCCGGAGCACGATACCTGTTGGTCGTTAATATCAGGCGTTGACGGAAGACTATATATCGGGGTCTGCGGCGAAATGACCGGCGGCATGAGTGCTTACGTGGCCAGTTACGATCCCCAAAACAACCAAATCAAATATCTGATAGAAATGTCTTCGGCACTCGGCGTACCAACCGACAATGGTCAAGGATCGCATTCAAAAGTACACTATTGTCTGATGCAGGACAATGACTGTACGCTGTATGCCGCCACGCATTGCTCCGGCGCACCACTAAATGATTGGATATGGCGGCCATGGAATTGTTGGACGCATCCGCAGAAACAGTTCAGCGGCTCCGGGATCGCGGCGTTTAAACCGGACGGCGAACTAATCTTTTCGGAAATATTTTTACCCAATGAAGGTAGCCGCTGCATGGCGCTGGCGCCGGAAAGAAAGAAAATATACGGTATATCTTACCCTCGGAACCATTTTTTTGTCTATGATTTACAGAAGCGCGAAGTTCGTGACTTGGGACGTATCGGCAGTATAAATCCCCAATGCGTATTTCTGGATAATCATGAAAATGCCTATGCCACTGATGACTTCGGCCGGATTATCAAATGTGATGCCGACAGCGAAAAACTTTGCGAAACCGGAGTACAAATTCCGTATGCAGATTTCAGAAACGGTTTTCATAATACGTTGTATGACGTTACTCC
>JAQULZ010000110.1 GCA_028718375.1 Victivallaceae bacterium
AAACAGCAGGAAAACCAGCGTCCGGAAACCGTCCCCGCGGCTTTTCAGCGCGGCGGCGAAATCGGCAAAAGCCAGCGCGCCGCCGGCAGCCCGGCTGAGCAGCGCAAAGCCGATGATCAGGAATAACACACTGATGTGCATGGTCACCAGGTAGTTGAGCCCGGCGGCGGCGACTTCCGGTTTTTCGTTTTCAAACACGACCAGGAAAAAGGACGCCAGCGACATGATTTCCCAGACTACCAGGAACGCCAGCGCATTCCGCACCGCCACCAGCAGCAGCATCGCGGCCGTCATGACCGCCAGAAATACGAAATGCGAACTTACGGTGCGGCCGGCGCGGTAAGCGGGTTTCAGGTATCCCGCCCCGTAAAGCATACTGCCGACGGCTCCGGGAACGATAACCGTCAGAAAAAACGCGCTCAGCGGGTCAAGCACCAGATCAATGCGCCCCGCCAGGCCGCCGGGCAGCGTTACGGTTTCCGAACCGCCGTGCAACAGCAGGCGCAGCGCCGGAATCAGGATAAGCAACCCGCCGGCGGCGCAGCCCAGGCTCAGCAGCCGCGCTTTCGCTTCGGCTTTCAGTGCGAGGGTGCCGAATCCCGCCAGCAGCACTAAAAAAACGCCCCCCAAATATAAGTTCATTTTTCCGCCATCCCCGCTGAATTCAAGAATTCCATTTCAACTGTTCCTGCCGGATGCGGTCGATAATATCGGGCCGCAGCGCGCGGGACTGTAACAAAATCCGGAATTCCGGCAGCCGGCAGAGATGCATGATTTTACCCAGCATTTCAAGGTGGCGGCGCGGATTGGCACTGAGGACGATGAACATGGCAAAGACCGCTTCCCGGTCCAGGGCGTGGAAATCCACCGGCTGCTCCGGAAAACAGATCGAAATGCTTTCGTCGGCAAGGTCAGAAAGCACCGGCACCTGCGGGTGGGGCACGGCAATACCGCCGCCTACGGAAGTTGAAATCACCGCTTCGCGCTGTAACAAATGATTGACGATGACTTCGCGGTCAAGATATGCGGGCAGCGGAATCAGATTTACGGCGTTGCGGATCACCGCGGCTGAATCCGTACCGGCGATCCGGTAGTAAATACCCCCGCGCCGGATGCAGTCTACCAGATCGACCGGGGTGCCGGAAGCCGGCGTACAGGTAAAATCAGCTTCGGGTTTAGTCCGGCTGGCCAGCATCCAGGCCTTCAGTTCGTCCTGGTTGAACCGGTACTGCCGGTTGATCCGGTAACAGGGGATTTTATTTTCCTGAATCCAGCGGTAAACGGTCTTATGGGATACCTGCAGCAAATCCGCGACATCTTTTAATTTCAGATCCACTATTCACCTGCGAATAATAATTGAAAGCCCCTGAAATTAACCGATGTCCGCAATAATACAACCCGCAATGAGAAAAAAATCTAAAAAAAATCTGCAATGTCCGTTAATGTCTACTATTTTTTTAAGAAATTACCCCGGCTCGCGAACCGATAATTGATCTGCCGCTTGAATTTTTAATCATTTTTTACTTCACAGAGATGACCGCGCGCTTTATAGCTGGTGTGGAGCAGCCGATGCGCCAGATGACTGCCGGGTTCGCCCAGGAACTCCGCGTAGAGTTTTTTGATATACGGATTTTCGTGGGATTTGCGGATCGGCAGGTCGACGTCGGCTTTATAAATCGCCGCCGCGCG
This sequence comes from Victivallaceae bacterium, assembly GCA_028718375.1. Classification (GTDB taxonomy): domain Bacteria; phylum Verrucomicrobiota; class Lentisphaeria; order Victivallales; family Victivallaceae; genus JAHOYW01. The sequence continues at coordinate 1,690 of JAQULZ010000110.1, forward strand.
TTTTTCCAGAACGGAACTGTCCCCGTGAATGTAAGGCTGACCGCCGCCGTTCAGGCAACCGCCCGGACAAGCCATGATTTCAATTGCATGGTAGCGGGCTTCGCCGTTCCGGATTTTTTCCAGTACCCGGCGGGCGTTGCCCAGGCCGGAGCAGACCGCCACTTTGACGTCAATGCCCGCCACTTTCACCGTAGCTTCCTTGAGCCCGGCGGAGCCGCGTACCGCAGTGAAATTGACGTCCTTGAGTTCTTTTTCGGAAAGCCAATCGGCGGCAGTACGCAGAGCGGCCTCGATCACGCCGCCGGTTACCCCGAAAATAACCGCAGCCCCGGTGGATTCGCCGAGCGGATGGTCATATTCCCGGGGTTCCAGCTTATTGAGCTGAATACCGGCCTCCTGGAACATGTTCGCCAGTTCGCGCGTCGAAATGACGATATCCACGTCCCGGATACCGTTCGGAGAGAATTCCTCGCGCGACGCTTCGTATTTTTTGGATAAACAAGGCATTACGGAAACGACGATGACGTCTTCCGGTTTCAACCCCATTTTTTCCGCGTAATAACTCTTGGCGATCGCGCCGAACATTTGCTGCGGACTCTTCGCGGTGGACGGCATATAGAGCAGTTCCGGGAACTGATGTTCCAGAAATTTGACCCAGCCCGGACAGCAGGAAGTCAGAATCGGCAGGTTCTCGTTTTTGGTCAGGCGCTCGATGAATTCGGTGGTTTCCTCCATGATGGTCAGGTCGGCGGCAAAGTCAGTATCGAAAACTTTGTCGAAGCCGAGCAGTTTCAGACCGGCGACCAACTGCCCGGTGGCAACGGTCCCCGGTCTCATTCCGAACGCTTCGCCGATCGCCACCCGCACTGCCGGCGCGGTCTGTACAATGATATGTTTGCCGCTGTTGAGCGCGCGCCACACTTTATAGCGGCAGTTCTGTTCGGTGAGCGCCCCCACCGGGCAGGCGATCACGCACTGGCCGCAGAAGACGCAGGTGCTTTCGTTGAGCGGCATCAGATCGGCGGGGCCGACGACAGCCCGGAAACCGCGGCCGATACCGGAGAGCACCCCGACCGTCTGGACATCGTTGCAGGCGGACTGGCAGCGCCGGCACATGATACATTTATCCAGATCGCGGACAATGGCGTCACAGGACAGATCCAGCTGGTATTCGGACATTTTCCCTTCGTAAAGCACGTGGTGCAAATCCATTTCACCCGCCAGGTGCTGCAGTTCGCAGTCGCCGTTCTTTTCACAGGTCAGGCAGTCTTTGGGATGGTCGGACAAAATCAGATCCAGGATCGTCCGGCGGGCGTTGATCGCCCGCAGCGTGTTGGTCTTCACCACCATGCCTTCAGCCACCGGCGTACAGCAGGCCGGAGCCAGGTTGCGGCGGCCTTCGACCTCGACTACGCAAATGCGGCAGGAACCGATCCGGTGTTCAAACGAAAAGCAGTCCAGTTCAAAATGACATAAGGTCGGGATTTTGATCCCGATTTTTCGCGCCGCGGCAAGAATGGTGGAATCCTTCCTGACCTTTACCGGCATATTATTGATCGTCAGATTTATCATAAACAAAAATTCTCCCGTGTGGATTAGATTCGGTCGATAGCGTGGAACTTGCAAGCCTGGTAACAAACCCCGCATTTGATGCAGCGGTCCTGGTCGATGACATGCTTTTGTTTGCGTTCACCGGAAATACAGGAAACCGGACAGTTCCGGGCGCACAGGGTACAACCGACGCAATTATCGTTAATCAGATAGGTGATGAGTTTGGTACAGACGCCGGCCGGGCATTTTTTGTCCCGGATGTGAGCTTCATATTCTTCCTCGAAATTGGCCAGGGTCGACAATACCGGGTTCGGCGAAGTCTGTCCCAGACCGCACAGCGAGGTATCCTTGACGGCATAAGCCAGGTTTCTGAGTTTGTTAATGGTATCCCCGGTAGCCCGGCCGGTGCAAATGCGGTCGAGCATTTCATGAAGCCGGGTGTTGCCGATCCGGCAGGGAGTACATTTCCCGCAGGACTCATCCAAGGTGAATTCCAGAAAGAATTTGGCGATATTGACCATGCAGTCGTCTTCATCCATGACGATCATCCCGCCGGAACCCATCATCGACCCCAGCGCCGTCAGCGTGTCGTAATCGATCCGAGTATCCAGCCGGTCGGCTTTCAGACAGCCGCCGGAAGGCCCGCCGGTCTGAACCGCCTTGAACTGTTTGCCGTCCCTGATGCCGCCGCCAAGGTTGAAAATGATGTCGCGCAATGCGGTGCCCATCGGCACTTCCACCAATCCGACGTTCTCGACTTTGCCGGCCAGGGCGAACACTTTGGTACCGGGGGATTTTTCGGTGCCGATGGTACGGAACCAGGCGGCGCCGCGACGGATGACAGCGGGAACGTTGGCGTAAGTCTCGACGTTGTTGACGACCGTCGGACAGCCCCACAGCCCGGAAACGGCGGGAAACGGCGGTTTGAACGTCGGTTCGCCGCGTTTGCCCTCGATGGAATGGATCAGGGCGGTTTCTTCACCGCAGACGAACGCGCCGGCCCCGTATTTCAATTCGATTTTGAAATTAAAACCGCTGCCGAAAATATTTTTACCCAGCAGACCGTTTTCCTCGGCCTGGCGGATGGCGATTTTCAGCCGTTTGACCGCCAGCGGATATTCGGCGCGGATATAAACGATCCCGGTATCGGCGCCGATCGCATAACCGCCGATGATCATGGCTTCAAGGACGGAATGCGGATCGCCTTCAAGCACCGCCCGGTCCATGAACGCCCCCGGATCGCCTTCGTCGGCGTTACAGACGATGTATTTCCGCCCGGCCGGCTGCGCCGCCGCAAAACTCCATTTCATGCCGGTGGGAAAACCGCCGCCGCCCCGGCCCCGCAACCCGGATTCGGTAATTTCCTTCACCACCTCGGCCGGGCTCATGCCGGTCAGGACTTTGGCCAGCGCCTGATAACCCCGGTTCTTCAGATAGTCTTCGAGTTTTTCGGGATCAATGCGGCCGCTGTTGCGCAGTACGATCCGCGCCTGAAGCCGGTTGTCGGCATTGGCTTCATCTTCCGGGTAATACCAGGTCTTGTTCACCGTTTCCAGGCCGGGAACAACGTCCGCCAGATGATCGATGATCATACTGACCTCAGACACTTTAACCTTCCCGTAGGTGATGCCGGAATTGGATTCCGGATTGAGGATTTCGACGCTCGGCTCAGCATAACACTGACCAATACAGCCGGTTTCGACTATTTCCACGGTATTTTCGAGTCCCCGTTCCGCCAGCAGCCGACGAAGTTCCGCCAGCACCGGGGCCGCTCCGGCCGCGATGCCGCACGTTCCCATGGAAACCAGGATTCTGGTGGCGGCCAAGCTTTCCCGACGCAGCGCTTCCACGCGCTTATTCAAAGTTTCAACACTGTCAATCATTATTGCATTATCTCCATCCGGCTACTTACATTCATTGATGATGTCGGCAACCATTTTAGCAGTCACTTTACCGTAAACTTGGTCATTGACCATAACTACCGGCGCCAGGCTGCACGCTCCGACGCAGCGCAGGGAAGCCAGTGAAAATTTCCGGTCGGGAGTGGTTTCCCCGTTTTCGAGCACCAGCAGGCGTTTGAATTCTTCCAATACCGCATTCGCGCCCCGGACAAAACAAGCCGTACCGGTACAGACGCTGATTTTATATTTGCCGACGGGCCGGTCGGTAAAATACGAATAAAAACTGATTACTCCGTACACTTCCGAAAGGTAAAGATGCAGTTTATCCGCGACGAACTGCTGCACCGAGCGGGGCAGATAACCGAAAATATGCTGGGCCTCGTGCAGGCTTTCAATCAGAAAACCGCGATTTCGGTTACGATCCGGGCCGATATCCAGGGCATCGATAAAATCATTCAGCTGTTTAGTCTTTTCCGGAAATTCCTTGATCAAGTCAAATTTCCGTCCGTCCGGACAATCTCCGCATGACATAAAATATTAACTCCCTATAATTTGCTCATATTACTGGAAAAAAGATACAATTTTTTGTACATCAGACAGTTATAATCGATGTATTTATAAAATATAACCCCCCTGAAAATAATTTCCACCAAAATAATGTTTTTTTATTAATATTTTTTTATTATTATCGGATAAAAACGTTCCTTTTCTGTTCAAACGGTACCAGACAGGAATGAGTATTTTTTCGGAATTCCGCTGTTGAAAGCATCAGAGGGATGATATATTATTCGTTTTATCCAGACGTGCCTGAAGCATGATAATTATTAACAGCCAGATAAACGACTAAAATGAATCCTGTCATCTGTAAAACCGTATTGCTGCTGATTCTGTCAAATATATTCATGACTTTCGCCTGGTACGGGCATCTCCGTAACCTGAGTTCCAAGCCGCTGATCCTGGCGATTCTTTGCAGTTGGGGGATCGCCTTTTTCGAATATCTGGCCCAGGTGCCGGCAAACCGGATCGGACATGGTACGCTCTCCCTGGCCCAACTGAAGATCATCCAGGAAACCATCACTCTCAGCGTGTTTATCCCGTTCACGATCTTTTATATGAATGAAGGGCTCAAATGGGATTATCTCTGGGCCGGGCTGTGTCTGGCCGGGGCCGTATATTTCATTTTCCGGTCTTGAACCGGCGGAACATCCGGGATATATTGCCTCCGGCTCACGGTAAAAAAGCAATAAAACAGAAAAACCGATGTGATTTATGACCACGGATTTCAGCAGCTTCATAAAAAAAATCGCCCTGGCGGCAGGCCGGATGACGCTTGCGGAACGCAAGCGGCTTTCCGAGCGGGACATTGCGGTAAAAGCCACCGTTAAAGATATTGTTACCGCCGCCGACCGGCGCGTCGAGGAATATCTGGTCGGGGAAATACTGAACTCGTTTCCGCATCATGGTATTTTCGGCGAGGAAACCGGCGAAACCAACCCCGGTGCGGCTTACTGCTGGGTAATCGATCCAATCGACGGCACGACTTCGTTCGTCCATAACCTGTATTATTATTCCGTGTCCATCGCCCTGCAGCAATCCGGACGGACGATTGCAGCGGGAGTTTACGCGCCGGTGCTGGATGAACTTTTCCTGTCCGATGAAAAACACGGTGCGACTTTGAACGGTGAAGCGATAACCGTCTCGGGGCGCACCAAATTGATCGACTGCGTCCTGGCTACGGGGTTTGCCTGCGTGCGCGCCGATCTGTCCGAAAATAATCTGAAATATTTCGCCCGGGTTATTCCGGAAATCCGCGACGTCCGCCGGTTCGGTTCGGCGGCGCTCGATTTATGTTACGTCGCCTGCGGCCGCCTGGACGGTTTCTGGGAACTGAATCTGCAGCCTTACGATATGGCGGCCGGGGCGTTCATTGCGGAAACGGCCGGCGGCCGGATGACCGACCTGGACGGCGGCGGCAAAGTGCCGGGAAACGGCACCGTCGTAACCAACCGGCTGATCCATGCTCAACTTCTGCACATCCTGCACGGAATCTGAACGCGGATCGCGGCCGAAATCAAGCCGGTATAATCCCAATCCATATTGCTAATTGCATTTTACGGCTGTATAATGTCTTATATAACGCCGGGTACAAATCCAGTTAAGCATGAGGTATCCATAATATGAGCATAACCTGGTTAATTCCGGACAGTATATCTTGAATTAAGAAAAAGTTATCCGTTGCGGAAGTGATCAGCTTGGTACTGATCCGGGATAAACAAATCCGGACAAAATCAAATCATCAAACAGAAGGTCAAAAATGAAAACGGCAGAAGCCGGAAAGAAATATTGGTTCACCATTATTGAATTGCTTGTCGTCATCGGCATTATCGCAATTCTCGCCGCAATGCTGCTGCCGGCGCTTAACAAGGCCAGGGAAAGAGCCAAGCAGGCCCAATGTTCCAGCAATTTAAAACAGATCGGTTCAGCAACCGTAATGTATTCCGGCGACTACAATGGCTGGGTGGGGATTTATGACAATACAATAACCCTTACCTGGCGCGGCAATTCCGGTTACAGTATGATGTGGCATATCCTTTTCTATAATAACAGTTATATAACAAACGGCAGCGTTTTCCTTTGCCCGTCGTATCCTCCCGGTCAATATACGCACAGTTGGGAAACTTATGGCGCTGACAGAAGAATAGGCTCGGATCTTTTTAGTATATATTTCCAATTATTCAAGAAGCAGAATCCGTCCAATATTATTTTATTTGCCGATACGGCGTTTTATGGAGACGGATATTGGGGATATCAAGCTTCGCTTTATTATAAAAATGCATATACAACAGGTATGGGGCTTATTCATCTCCGCCATGAAAATGTTGCGACAGGAGGATTTATTGACGGTCATGTTGAAGCATGTACGGCCTCAAGATTAAAGGATTTGGAGGTTATAAGATATCTGGATAAAAATCTTTACACAATGAGTCAATAATTATAAAAATCAGGGAGTTATAAGTAAAAAAAACAGATATTTATTCAGTTGACAGTTATCTGAATAACCTTACAGACTTAAACTTTTTTTTCTTATTTCCTTCTGGATCCGGTCAGCCGGATTTCCGCCAGTGCCGGGGCGTCACTCCGGTGTAACGTTTGAATACCGATGAGAAATACTGGCTGGACGCAAAGCCGAGTTGGAAAGCCAGTTCGGTTATGGAGGCGCCGGTTTCCCGCAATGCCCGGCAGGCCGCTTCGATCCGCAACCGCTGCAGACAATCGGCCGGAGTGATACCCGCTTCCCGCTTGAACCGGCGCGTGAATTGCGATTCGCTCAAGCCGCAGGCCGCCGCAATATCGTCCACCGTCGGATTGGCGGCGAGATGCTGCCGCATATAGTCGCGCGCCCGCGTCACAAGTAAATCCATCCCGGCGGCAGTGTGCTGTTGCAGACACTGGACCGTCCCCAGCACGATCTGATTTAAAACCAGCCGTATCTCCGCGTCGAACCAAGGATTGTTCTTGCCTTGATGCAGCAGTTCCAGCAGACGGGAAAAATGCCGGGCAAGTTCCGGAGATACCGTCAACAGCCGGCAGGATTCAAGCGTAAACGCTTCGAAGATAAGTTTCATTTCCGCCGCGGTAAATGGGGTGTTTTTCCGGGCCGTTTCCAGATCGCGCAGATCGAGGATATACCAGAACAGCCAGCACGGAGTGATGATTTCCTCCACCCCGCGGTGCAGGACATTCTGCGGTATGGCCGTCAACGTGCCGCCGGACTGTTCGAGGGCAAGTCCGGAGCCCAACTGCCATTGCGCAAATCCTTTCATGACGTAAGAAATTTCCGGACCGGTGGGGTGGAGATGCTCTTTCAATTCCGTCGAGTAATTATAATTGTGAAAACCGATGCTGTAAATTAACGGCAGGGCTACCTCCGTTCCTGTAAAACAATATCTTATCCCGCTCATTGTATAATATCCGACTGTCCGTAATAGTGAAAGCTTTATTTACCAATAGGAATTATATTTATAGTATACATCCGTTTAGTGTTTTTTACAGGAGCGGCGGCAAATGATATCTAAAAAAATTTGCCAAAACCAAACAATCGAACAGGAGGTATTCAAAATGAAAAAACGGACAGTCAAAATGAAACGGATTTTCACCCTCATTGAATTGCTCGTGGTGATCGGCATTATCGCAATTCTCGCCGCAATGCTGCTGCCGGCGCTTAACAAGGCCAGGGAAAGAGCCAAGCAGGCCCAATGTTCCAGCAATTTAAAACAGATCGGTTCAGCAACCGTAATGTATTCCGGCGACTACAATGGCTGGGTGGGGATTTATGACAATACAATAACCCTTACCTGGCGCGGCAATTCCGGTTACAGTATGATGTGGCATATCCTTCTCTATAATAACAGTTATATAACAAACGGCAGCGTTTTCCTTTGCCCGTCGTATCCTCCCGGTCAATATACGCACAATTGGGAAACTTATGGTGCTGACAGAAGAATAGGCTCTGATCTTTTTAGTATATATTTTCAGTTATTTAAGAAGCAGAATCCCTCCAATATTATTCTGTTTGGCGATACGGCGTTTTATGGAGACGGATATTGGGGATATCAAGCTTCGCTTTATTATAAGAATGCATGTGTAACAGGTATGGGGCTTATTCATCTCCGCCATGAAAATATTGCGACAGGAGGATTTATTGACGGTCATGTTGAAGCATGTACGGCCTCAAGATTAAAGGATTTGGAGGTTATAAGATATCTGGATAAAAATCTTTGCACAATAAGTCAATAATTCATAAAACAGAAAAGCTCTTCGGTTGTCAGGTGATTTTTGCAACTGTTGCCTGGCGGTATGTCGATCGTTTTTAT
>JAQULZ010000111.1 GCA_028718375.1 Victivallaceae bacterium
TCCTATGGCATGACATGGCTCGTTACCTCACTATGCCCATAGTTCCGTTCCGGGCTGGCGGCTAACCTTTACCCGGGCTGGATTGTCCAGCTTGCAAATGCCAGCTTTGCTTGGCGCACTCATTTTTCACCTCCTGATTTGTCGTCAACCCACGCGCCCCAGCCGAAACGGACGCAGGCGCGGTAGGCGATCCATGCCCGCCATTGCCATTTCCAGTAGAGGGGATTCCACATGGAATACTCCGCCGCGATTATTTTGCGCATGTTGGCCAGAAATTCCTTGTTGGCGGTTTTGAAGCCTTCCTCCGTACCGTCGGCGTACTCGAAGCGCCAGTCATGGATGGCGATCGCCGCCTTGAATATCCGCAGGAACTCGGTAAGGATGTCGCGTCCCCATTCCGGCATCCAGTCCGGCCCGGCGCCGTTGTACACGCTGTCGATCTCTTCTTCCGTCGCCGCCAGAAACGATTCCGGCGCGGACAGATCGTACTTCATTACGAGAATCTGAAAATCCATATTCACCTCCAGGTTGGATTTTTATGTAATTACCTCATTTTTGCCGTCATAACAGATTTTTCCGTCAACTTTGGAAAAGGCGATTTTATAGCAGCCGGTATCGCCGGAACCCAGGACCGCAATACTCCCGGCAGTTTCCGCCGTAAAGCTGAAAGTTTGTCCGGCCGCGTTATCCAATTGCAGAATAAAATTTTGTCCTTCTTCCAGATTGCTGATCGAGCCGTAAGCCAGAGTAGTTGCGCCGGATAATGTGCCGTACTGTGTGTTACCGTCGGCAATATCCACTGAAATGGCCCCGGAGAGTCCGGTTCCGAGATTGTAAGCGGCGGCCTTCGTTTGTTTCGAATCCAGCGCCGCCTGAATCCTCGCCGGGAATACTATTGCCGCCCCGGTCAGCGAGGCATACTGGACGTCGCCGCCGATGATCGAGACCGCCGTGCCGCAGGCAATATCCTTATTGGTGGCCACCGAAACCAGAAAGTTGTAAGTCGTTATGCCGTTGGCGCCGTTGTTGCAGGATATCCCGCCGCCGGTGGAAAGGTTGTAAACCAGGCAGGTAACCATCGACAGCAGCCCACCGGTAGAGGCGACCGCGTAGCCGGTGGATGAGACACTGAACCCGCAGTCGTTGAAATACATGCAGCAGGCGGCGGAAATGGCGGTATGGATGCTGCTGTTGAACGCCCGGAGCGAATAGGCAACAGCCATAGTCACGTTGAACGTCGCGGCGCTGGAAATATAGCAACCATCGAAATCCGTCGAGCCGTCCAGGTTCAGCGTCGCCCCCATGAAACGGCAGTAGTGGAACATCGGGGAATTGCCGTTTACCGCCACATTCACGGTGTTGTAGAACATGAGGTTGTGAACATAACAGCCTTCACCGATATTGATCGCCAGCCCCAAAATACTCGAATAAGCACCGTAAACCACGCTGTCCGTGTAAAGATTAATCTCGGCGGTTTCCGCGTAGGTTCCCTTGGCAATGAAATACGAGACCGGTTCCTGGTGCGCGGCGGTCGCGGCGGCAATCGTCTTATATGGATATGCGATGGAACCGTCCTCGGTATATTCATCGGTACGGTTGCCGTCGATATAAATAACCGTGGTCGGGGTCAACAGCGATAAATCGGTTTTCGCGTCCAGGGAGGTTTGCAGTCCGGTAATTTCATCAATATCATGATTATGTTCACCGGGCGCGCTCATATATATCAGCGCGGCGCCGGTCGGCGTGGACACGGCATAGAACGGCCCCAGAAAAGTCACCGCCGAACCGGCGGCGATGGTTCCACCTGATATCACCACATTGGCAAACACATTCGGCGCGGAAGCGGCCGCGCCGTTGTCGCAGGAAATCCCCCCGCCCGAACCGCTGTTGACGACAAACGAATTCATAACCTGCACCGAACCGCCGGTCGAATTTATCAGCGGACTTTCCGAATTTCCCTGAACAATGGCGTCAAGGAGGATCAGCGAGCCCAGGGAGCTTACGCTTCCGGTCAGCGTGCCGCGCGAAAACACCAGTTGCTTAGTCGCATTGATCACGGTGACGTCGCCGGTGATATTAACGGACTGCGTACCGACCCCGCCGGAAATACTGACGGCTCCGATCAGCGCGGCGTTTTCGATACTGGCGTGTCCGAACGTGATCGTACCGCCGGAACTGATATCGTCGAAGTTGCGGATAATCACGTTGCGGGAAAAACCCAGGTTTCCCGTTACCGTCAGATCCGAATTATTCCCGTTCAGAACCATACGAAGCGACGGAAAAGTCAGGTCTCCCTCATAGCTGTAACTTCCCGGCGCGAAGTTCAGAACCACGCCGGTGGTCGTACTCGTATCCTGCGTATTCAGATAGGCCAGCAGATCGGCGGGATTCGAATAATATGAAATATTCTCCCCGTCGACAATCGCCTGAATGCCGCTGAAATTCGCGGTGAGTTTGCCGTCGAGAGTTGTCTGTAAATCAGTCACCTCGGCAATAGCGTGACCGTGGCCGGCGGCGGCGAAATATCCGCCCATAAAATCCTTCAGATCGCCGAGCGTGCCGTATAAATTCACCGCGCCGTTGCGGATGAAAAACATCATCTGTGCCAGCAGCGAATCCGGCCTGCTGTATTCGGAACTTAAATTTTCCGCGACGGCCCCGAGATCGGCAGGTTCCAGAACTATTTCCGGGCCGGTCTGGCCGTTGACGCTGGCAATGTTCCCGGCCGAGCCGATGGTTCCGGCGTTGCCGTCGGAATCTTTACAGCGCCAGAGGTAGGAGCCGTCGGTCTGCTGTTCCGGAAAGACCAGCAGCGTTCCGGCCGGGACTTCCGCACTTGCGAATTCAGCGATGGTTTTGACTTTCAGGATTTGCATAAAATCACCTCGATTTTTAATTTTTTCAGGTTATCGGCGGAATGCCGTCGGGATCATATTTGGGCATACAAAACGCGATGGAAGCGTATGCCGGACGATAAGCGAAATCATGCCTTGTCCAGGTCGCCCCGGCGTCGTCGGAAGTGTAAACGAGATACTGATAGGGGTTGGTCGTTATCGCACTTTCTATTACCAGTTTTGTTCCGTTACTGAAAATTTTTATTGCCCGGAGATCGTTCTCACTGTCTACCGTGATTTCCGAAAAATTGATTCCGTCGGCAGATTTCAGCAGCGCATAATGTACCGGGTTATCCGTATGCACCCCGGCGAACCACAGCGTGCCCAGCCTGCAGAAGGAATCCACCGCCAGAAATTGCGAAGGATATGCCGCGGTCGTCCAGTTGGTAAAATCAGTTGAATAACGGATGGCCGGTTCCCCGGAAAATATGCTTGCATTACCCGCAATAATATGGGATGAGTTACAGGCGATTGCGGAAACACTGCTTATCCCCGGGCTCAAATAACTTATACTGCCCCAATCGGCAACGGCAAAGGGTATTTTGGCAATGCCGCCGCTGCTTAAGTTGATAAACCAATGGGTGTCGTTATTGACTATATTGTGGGGGTAACCGGCTATCGCAACAGGCGTCGACCAGGCCGTTCCGTCGGCAGACCAGCTTATAAGGCCTTCAGCATCTGCTGTTATTCCGGTAATCAGCCAATACTGCCCGTTCCAGCCTATTGAAAGAACATATTTGAAACCCGAAATTGTAACCGGCTCCCAGTACGCCCCGTCTTCAGAAATCATCAGGAAGTTGTCACCGCTGTTCTGTTGGCCGCCGATCAGGTATTTTGACCCGTTATAATAGCCGCAGTAAATGTTGTTCAGAGCGACGGTAACGTCATCGGTTTTTGAAAAATCGTCGGTCATGAGCATGTTGCAGACCCGGCCCACCGATGAGGAATGGTAGAAACCCAATCTGTGCCACGTATATCCGCCCGGTTGCAGACGCTTTTGGCGTTGAGTGTGTAGAACGATAGGATTCATTACAGTATGCTCCCCTGGACAAGCCATGAATTAGCGGCGATTTTACGCAGGGTCACCCCGGTATACTGTTGCGCGATCATGCGGGCGCTGAGAGTAATGTTCTCGCCGTTAAGCTGGACTGCGCTTGGTGTGTAAGCTCCGCTTATATCTACGGCGCCGGTTCCGAGCCGGTCGACGACGAACACCGATCCCACCGGCAGTTCCAGTGTCGAATCATGCTGGATATAAACAGCGGCGTAATCGGTATTGTAAAACTCCAGGACTTTACCCATGTGGTCGGCGGTGATGAACAGGTATCCGTTTTCATTCAGCTCCGCGGCGGTTATCTGAATTACCTGTGCCCGTTTGCCTTCCGTGTACTGCAGAAAATCCTCCATAGTCCCGGTATTCCCGGCGGCAACCCACAGGTCATAGGCGGAATCCCCGGCGTCGCCTTTATCTCCCCGCGCCCCGGTCTCCCCCTGGACGCCCTGTTCTCCCTGTGGTCCCTGGGCTCCGGTTTCGCCCTGGATTCCCTGAATCCCCTGTTCGCCTTGCGAACCCTGCGTGCCGGTTTCACCCTGAGGCCCCTGTTCCCCCTGGACGCCTTGAATCCCTTGTGGTCCCTGTTCCCCCTGCGGCCCCTGTCCGCCCTGCGGACCCTGTTCACCCTGTGGCCCCTGCGCCCCTTGCGGGCCGGCGTCGCCTTTATCTCCCTTGTCGCCTTTGTCTCCCTGAACGCCCTGGACGCCCTGTTCTCCCTGTGTACCCTGCGGCCCCTGTGGGCCGGTTTCGCCCCGCACACCTTGCGGCCCTTGAATACCCTGTTCTCCCTGCTCACCCTGTGCCCCGGTTTCCCCGGTATCGCCTTTTTCACCCTTATCCCCGCCGCCGAGGATCAGTTGCCAGGTTCCGGTTATTTCGCTGATGTTTTTCATCGCCATGATCCCGGACAAGTCCACCACCGCCGAGTCCATGCCGTAAGTGACGGAATTCTGCGGCAGTTGCCACTGGACGCCGTCGTTATCGGCCACCGCGACAACGTTCAGAAGCGAGTTTACCGAGAGGGTTTTATCGGAAAGATCGTCCCGGGTGAATTCATGGCGGGAGCCGTCACGAACCCGTAGCCAGTTGAGGTAATCCTCCTCGGTCCCGGTATTTCCGGCGTCGAGCCAGACCTGATAGGCGGAATCTCCGTCGTCACCTTTTTCGCCCTGCGCTCCGGTCTCACCGGTTTCCCCGGTATCTCCCTTTTCACCCTTGTCCCCGCCGCCGAGGATCAGTTGCCAGGATCCGGTTATTTCGGTGATGTTTTTCATCGCCATGATTCCGGACAGATCAACTACCGCCGAGTCGGTTCCGTAAGTGACGGAGTTCTGCGGGAGCTGCCACTGGACGCCGTCATTGTCGGCAACCGCGACGATGTTCAGGAGTGCGCCGATTGTGAGAATCTTATTTTCCAGATCATCCTGAGTGAATTCATGGCGGGAGCCGTCATGCACCCGGAGCCAGTTGAGGTAGTCTTCCTCGCTTCCGGTGTTGCCGGCGGAAAGCCACATCTGGTATAAACTCTCCCCGGAAATCCCCTGCGCGAAGCGGATTCTCCCGCCATTGCTGACGTCGCTCTGCCCGAAGTAGATTACCGTCTGGTTGTTGGCGTATTCGGTCTGGATCATCACCGGGCTGTCGGGATCGCCGGTCTTGACCGCGAGCCCGTTTCCCATAGCGTCGTAAAGTTCGATCTGAGCTATAGTTTTAATCCCATCCAGAACCAGCGAGCCCCCAAAGACGTCCTCCGCCGTGAACACAAAGTCCGGTTCGACTACGGCGTTTTCACCACGGTCACCCTGATCGCCTTTATCTCCCTTCTCGCCTTTTTCGCCCTGAATCCCCCGGACGCCGCCCGGCGCGGGATCACTCCAGTCCCCGAAAGCATCGGACAGTTTCAGGTAGATATGGTTATTGTCGGTGTCGAGGTAAGTGAAGCCGCGCTCCGCGTCATCGTAAACGCTTTTATTATCAAGGCTTCCGGCCATGTCGATTTTTACGCCGTCGCCCTTTTCTCCGGGATCGCCTTTATCTCCCTGATCCCCTTTGTCGCCTTTAGCTCCGGTATCGCCGGGCAAGCCACGATCTCCGGTGTCGCCTTTAGCTCCCTTTTCACCTTGCGGCCCCTGTGGTCCGGTGTCCCCGGTATCTCCCTTGTCGCCTTTTTCGCCCTGGGACTGGATAATCGGGAACGCGGACGACCAGTCCCCTGAGGTATCGGAAAGTTTGAAGTAAATCACCGATTCTTCGGGTACGCCATAAACAAAACCCTTGAGTTCATCATCGTAAATGTCGCGTTCCGCCAGTGTCCCGGAAGCGGACGGCACCAGATTATTTCCGTCCTTGCCCTTGGGAATGCCGTGGCCCTCGCTCCATTCGCCCTCCGGAAAACGCGAACGGAAATACACATCCTCGGGCATTTGAGTCTCGTGCCAGTCTTCGTTGTCCTCGGAAAACTGATAGTCCAGTGACTGTTGGATATAGGCTTTCGTCTGCTCGGTGGTCCAGTAGTTGCCTTCTCCTACCGGAGTCGGTGAGCCCATCCCGGCGTTGCCGCGGCGGTTGCGTACCGGCAGGTCAAACTGCAGTACAAACACAGGTTTGGTCCGCCCGGCGGCAAACCCGCAGAGCTCAACACCGAGGGGAATATCGTCCTTGCCGGAAATGGCTTCACCGAGTTCGACAGTATCGGTTTCCAGGAGCGGAATGCGGATTTCCGTGTAGGCTTTTTCCTCGTCGGTACCGGCATTCAGCACCCCGGAAACCACGGTGATGTTTTCGTTGTCCGCCCGGAGCTTCGGGGTTGTAGCCGTATTCCAGTCGTTGTCTAGGAGGCAATCCCAGGAAACGAAGGCGCTCAACTGCTCAAACGGATAGGCGTTTCCGTCCCGCAGCACCCGCAAACACAAAAGCGCCTCCACCCCGCGGGTGATCGCCTTGCTGACGGAAGTCGATTGCCCGTATTCGTCGACGATCTCCCCGACGGTCGAGTCGGCCTTGACGTACAAGATTATTTGTTGTAAATCTTCAAACATTATCTTCCTCTGGGAGTTTAAATTGCTTATTCAGATATTTTTCGTATTCACGCGAAGCTTATTGGTTATTCCAACATTTTTTGATTATTTTGAGCGGTGGGCTGGCCTCTTTGACGGGAGGGCCAGCCTTATTTGAAACCCCGGCGCCAACTGGGTTGGCTTAAGGGTTTCATGGACTAAGGGCCTTCTTCCTCTTTGAATTCGAAATTAAAGCTCAACTGGTCGATGTATTCCTTGGTCCAGATGAGCCAGGCTTCATTGCCGGCGGTACGTTGCACCAGGCGGGATTCGGGGTAAAATTCATTGATGTAAGCGACGAAATTATCGTAGGCCGGTTGGATGGTGCTCATCCCCATCGATCCCGATGTATCTACGAACAGCCCGATAGTGTACTTCGTTGCTGAATACTGCGATTTGAGCGCGTTGAGCGCCATGACAAACGGCGACATAGAGCTGCACGGATCGCGTTCGCAGGAATAGTACAGCACGTTCGACGGCCTGCCGGAACTACCGAAAATCTGCCCCGAATTACTCCCGCCCGGCTGGATGACCGCCGTATAAAAACCGATGGCCTCTTCGAACATCGCCTTGTGCTCGTCATAGGTGGTTCCCGTGGTGTAGCCGGACTCGGCTTCATCTATCCAGGTGATCGAAATAATGTCCTCTTTTTTGCGCAGGTAATTGACGATCCTGAACATCTGTTTTAACCATTTTGCCGAGAGAAAATAAGGGTTCGGCTCCAGCCGTTCATCCTCCTCAAGCGCCGCCAGCAGATCGGCCTCGTTCCACAGCCTGGCGTCGTCGCTTTTCCAGTTGCGGTACCATGGAATCAGCTCAGTCACCGCGTCATGCATCCGGCGCTCCATGACCTTGTAATCCTCGTTCGGGTTGAACGCCTCCAGCATCGGTTCCAGGGCTGAAGGTATGTCGGACGAGTCCGCCTCGTCCGACTCCGGAAACAAATAGAAAATCCGCTCCCGGATCGCTTCGTAAAGCTCATAGCCCTTGACTGACGGCAAGGCCAGTACCAGCAAGCCGGTCCAGTCACTCCATGCTGTGGGTTTTTCCATAATTTTTCATTCTTAATTTTTAATTTTTAATTACGCATAGCGGTTGTTATAGATGATTCCGTTATTCCAGATCTGGACGATCTCGCCCATGACATTTTCCTCGGAATTCCATTTGACCACGCCCAGGAGCGCGGTGAATTTGTCAGCGGTGAATTCAGGAAACGAGCTTTGCGCTTTAATTTCGGTGGTCCATTCATCGTCGGCGTAAACCGCTTCGAAAACGATGCAGGATTCGCCGGTAATGGCGAGCGTTTTTTCCGGCACGGTTATTTTGTCGATCCCCGACACAAAAACGCCGCAGTCCCCGCCGCCCAGCGCATCGCTGCCGTCGACAATTTTTATGGTGTTTTTATTATCCTCGTCGGCGGTCAGCCGGAAAAAACCGCTGTAGTTATTGCCGCCGGAACCGCCCCCGCCAAGCTGCAATAGCGCCCACTTTTCCCCGGTTCCTGATTCTTTCCAGAGGATTCTGCCGATCCCGCTGCTGGTTGAAACCAGTTCATTCGCGTCAAGTTTCGCGTATTTATGCGATTCGTTGCCGATATTGATTTTTGCCGGAGTGATCCCCTGAAGCAGCGCTTTGCCGAGCTTTTCCGACTCAAGCGGAACCTGCAAAATGGCGAACGGCTTATCCTTATTGTCGGCGGAAACTTTTTTCCCGGAAAATACCGGCATCCGGCTTTTGAATTCCTGTTCTTTTTCCTCATTGTCCGGCTGGATGATCAGGTCATCCAGGATCACCGGGGAAAACTGTTCGAGCAACCCGCCGCTGTCGTTGCTGACCAGAATGATCCCGGTTTTCGCATTGCCGCGCAGCGCCTCGGAACCCAGACTCATCTGGGTGTTTTTGTAATGGTTCGCCGCGTCGATAAACGAGTTCCAGGTATTGGCTTTGACCTTGAATTTTTCTCCAACCGCTACTTTGTTCATTTACCAATTCCTAATTGACCTAAATCTTTTCTCTCATATACTTTTTCGACATAGGCCGCTATCGGCTTTTTGACCAGGGTTTTCTTGTCTTTTACGTCATCGGCATAGCGTACCCAGAGATAATCCCAGCCTTTTTTCTCGGTGACGGTCAGCTCGCCGACCTTGATATTTTTGCGGTTTGCCGACATCGCGAATTTGTAGGTAACTTCCCACAAATCGCTGCGGGAATCGCCCCGCCGCGAACCGGTCGCCCCCAGGAACAGCACCTCGCCCTCGGCATAGCCCTTGAACGAGCCGTTGTTGACACTCCCGGTCAGTTCGCCGATGGTTTTCTTGTATTTGGTCGTGACTTTGCGCGGCTTTAAATAGTGGGTTTCGGAAAAATTCATCACCGGCATGGTGACGTCGACGCCCTTGACGTCCTCCCCGTCATAGCCGATGGCCCCGCCGTAATCCGGTGCGGCCGGGGGATATTTGGCGACGGTTTTGAGTGACTGCGTCAGATGCTGGGTGCCGCCGCCGGTGTCGAACGAATAAACCGGATCAGGCTCTTCGTTACCGGAACTGGTGGTTTCATCAAATCCCGCCTTGTACTGCGCTGTGATCTTAAAGACATTCGAGCTGATCCGCTCGTCGATCTCAATGGATTCAAGCGGAATCTTGTTGTACAGGACCGGCACATTCGCCAAAGCAAACTCAATCGCCGCGTCCTCGTCTTCCACTTCGAAAACGAAATACGGGATTTCGGCGGTCGTGTAGTTGCCGTCATTGTCGATTGCCTGGGTCCGGTCATAAAACGCCGGTTCAATTCGTGCTTCCATAAACCTGCTTCCTGAAAAATATGCTGATTTTTTTGTTTAACGTCTTGACAATATATCAAAATTGATATATTTTATTGATAAGCAAAGGATGATGAATGTTTAAAATTTCTTAT
>JAQULZ010000112.1 GCA_028718375.1 Victivallaceae bacterium
TTTCAAGAGCGTCATCGCTTTTACTCAGAAGTTCTGCTTTCATGTGGGGCCTCCAATTGTTAAATTGGAAACGTACACCTATATCGCTGAATTGCAAGCATTTTTAACAGAGTTTTATCGTAGCACCACATTGGGATATAAATCAAAAAATGATTTTTTCGAAGAATTTTGGTTTATTATTAATTCCAGGACTTGAATGGAAACATATCTGGCGGCCCCGTCTAATGAGGTAATTGCAGCAATCCTATCGGTCAAAATTGAAAAAAAATGGCATTTTTTCAAATCCGGCAGTATAGTAATACTTAGTAATACTAAACGTGGAGACCGATAGCGCAAATGAAACACCGGAAACAATTACCATTTCTGTTTTTAATTCTCGCGGCGGCCATGTTCGGCAGCCGGGAACTGGTGCATCCGTTCTTTCATCCCGGGACAGAATCCCGTTCCGGTGCTGCGCTATATCATTGCGGCACTCCGGGGGCGTTTCACCTGAGTGATACCGCTGCGGTCGGCCATACGGATGGGGACCGGCCGCATATTCATTCCAAACCGGTTTGCCCGATATGCAGTTCCGCCGCAGTCAAATCCATCCTTCCCCCTGCTGCCGAAAGTGGAACGTTCACTCATCTCTTGCCGGTCGGCCCCCAATTCAGCGTTATCTTTCACGTTATCTCCCGCGGGAAACCGGTTTCACGCGGTCCCCCGATTTTATCACCAGATCACAACTTCTTTTTGCGGAACGGGAAGAGCCGGGGTATTCTTCCCTACTTCCGCAATTTATCCCAAAATTAACTTTTACCCGAGGACAAAAACATGAACAACAGAAAAAACTTTACCCTCATCGAACTCCTCGTCGTGATCGGCGTGATCGCCATCCTGGCGGGGATGCTGCTGCCGGCGCTGAATAAGGCCCGGGACAAAGGACGGGCCATATCCTGTCTGAACAATTTAAAACAATGCGGCATGGCTTTTATCCAGTATGCCAATGCCTGGGATTCATATTTTCCGCCGGTGCACGGCGGAAATTACGGTACGCCCGACCGGGGAGAACTCAGTGAATTCCTGGTGGAATGGCATGTTTATCTGCAACCCTACGGACTCAAAACCAGCCATTTGCGGTGTGCGGCCGATCCCGCGGTCCGGCCGGGCTTCGACGATAACTGGGCAACCCGGCAAAGCTACATGTATAACGGGATGTTTGCTTTCAACAAACGCATGAATGTCCTGCGCAACACCTCGCGGTGCATTCTGCTTTCGGAACGGGGGGATGATGCCATCACGCATCAGGGTTATGAAGGATTTGCCCCGGTCGAGACGTGGGAAAACAATGTCGCCAAAACCCGGCATAACGGGCGGGCCAATTATCTTTTTGTCGACGGTCATGCCAAAGAGCTGAAATTCGAGGAAACCGTCGGCAACCGGACGGTGGATGAAAATCAACATTTCGTCAAGGAATACCGGCCGGACTATTTTACCGGTTAACAGTTCCGCAAACCAGTCCTGTAAGCCGTCCCGGCTGCTGACAGCCGGGACTTTTCGCGCTTGAAAAAATCGCCAACGGGATTTACTGTATCACTCACAGTGAAATTTAATGAGCAGCAGTTATGGCGCGAAATAAACTCTATCTCTTAACATTCTCCCTGGCGTTGCTGGCAGCGATCATGATCTCATTCAACTACTTCCGCCGTGAACGCCCGGCGGATGAGGAGGCGCGCCGGGTTCGCCGGCCGGAAAAAACGTCCCCTCCGAAAACCGCGCTTTCACTTCAGGACCAGTTTAATCACGTCGCGGAAAAAAGCATGCCCGCGGTAGTCGTAATCACCGCCCGGCGCCGCGTAGCCGTGGTTGAAAGACCCTACGCCGATATTTACGACTATCTTTACGGCGGCGGCCAAATCACCTATCGCGACATACCCTCCGGGCAGGGATCGGGATTTTTTGTCAGTCCTGACGGTTATATTCTCACTAATTTTCATATTGTCCGCGGCCAGAGCTCATTCCAGGTGGTTCTCCATGACGGGACCGAATACCCGGCCGAACTGGTGGGCGTCGATCCGCCGTCCGACCTGGCGCTGCTCAAAGTCAATGCCGGCCGCAAATTTCCGTTTCTGGAATTCGCCGATATAAGCCGGCTGAAAATCGGCCATTGGGCGATCGCCATCGGGGCGCCGTTCAGCCTGGAACAAACCGTTACCGTCGGCATCGTATCCCACAAAAAACGCGGCGCCGGCATGAACCTGCACGAGAACTTCATTCAGACTGATGCCTCCATCAATCCCGGCAACAGCGGCGGCCCGCTGTTGGACATTCACGGCAAGGTCATTGGCGTTAACGACTTTATCCTGTCGCCCTCCGGCGGCAACATCGGTTTGAGTTTCGCGGTTTCCGCCGACTTCGCCCGGCGGGTATGCGATGACCTGATTAAAAACGGCAAGGTCGACCGTCCCTGGCTCGGCATCGTGATGGGAACCCTGACCGCGGAACAAAAGCAATCCCTGAATATTTCCCGGGGAATACAGGTCAGCGGCATCTACCGCGACTCCCCGGCCTCCAAAGCCGGATTAAAACCCGGAGACCTTATTCTCGACGCCGACTCGACGGCGGTAAACCGCCCCCGCGACCTGCGCCTGACGGTACTTGCGAAACATCCGGGCGAAAAAATAAAACTGCGGATCTTACGGGACGGCATTGAAAGCGACCTGGAAATTACCGTCGAACGTCCCCCGTTCAATCTCTACAAATCCATGAATTCCCGCGGCGAAAATACCATTCCCCGGCAAAGTTGCGGCGAACTGAATAACTGCCTCTGAGCCGGAACGGGTAAACGTTCTTAGCCGAAATATGCAATTTTTAGCGCTCCTCTTCATTCTATCCCCTTTATTTCTTACTCATCGGTTGTATATTCCATCATGAACAAGTCATTGACCCATCTGCCGCGCGAGAAAAAGGATGAACTCAAAGCCGTCGTTGAAATCATCCGGGAACTGATTGACGCCGAGTTTATCATCCTGTTCGGCAGTTACGCCCGCGGCGACTGGGTCGAAGACCGCTACACCGCCGAAGACGGCATCACCTACGAATACAAGAGCGACTATGATCTGCTGGTCGTGGTGCAGGATCTTCCCAAATACCAGTACAAGGGTTACCGGAACCGGATCAAATACCGGGCGCGGAAACTCGCCGGCTGTACCACTCCGCTCAGCATCATCCTGCACAGCGTCGATGAATTCAACCAGGCGGTAGGCAACGGCGAATATTTTTTCGTCGACATCAAAAAAGAAGGCGTGATGCTGTACCGTTCCGGGCGCTTCCGGCTTCCCGCGGCGCGGCAGCTCAGCATTAAAGAACGCCGGAACAAGGCCGAAACCCATTTCAAAAACTGGTTTGAAAGCGCAAAAGAGTTCCTGGGACAGTATAAAGCGGCGTTAAATAATGGCTGGTTGAATAATGCCGCTTTTCAACTTCACCAGGCGGCGGAACGTTTTTATCACACGGTGCTGCTGGTATTCACCGATTACAAGCCCCGCACCCATGACCTGGTGGAACTGGGGAAGCGGGCTGACTGGCTCAGCAGCAGTTTCAAGGGGATATTTCCCCAGAACACGGACGAGGAAAAACGCCTGTTCGAACTGCTCAAGCGCGCTTATACCGAAGCCCGTTACAATATGCGTTACAGGATTACCCGGGCGGAACTGGAATATCTGGCGGAACGGGTGGCGCAGCTCCGGGATACCGCCGGAAAAGTCTGCCGGGAAAAAATAAGCAGTTTTACGGAATGAACATGTCAATACCGGGGAGAAAAGAAAAAAAATATGCCGAAAATTTATTTTTTTGACATGGATCATACTTTGATCGACAATGACTGCGACGTTTCGTGGAAAAGTTTTGTCGTCGAACAATGCCTCGCTCCGCCGGATGCGCTCGAACGCGCTACCTTCTATTATTACCAGT
Organism: Victivallaceae bacterium; assembly: GCA_028718375.1. Classification (GTDB taxonomy): domain Bacteria; phylum Verrucomicrobiota; class Lentisphaeria; order Victivallales; family Victivallaceae; genus JAHOYW01. Next base: position 3,952 of record JAQULZ010000112.1, read on the forward strand.
ACGTCGACGGCAAACTGGATATAACCGATTTCATGGATTTTCAGCTGCAGGAATTTGTCGGCCGGACCCGGGCGGAAATGGAGGAACTTTCGCAACGGCATTTTGAAACCTGGGTTAAAAAAACCATTTACGCCAAAGCCGAAGCCGAAGTCAGACGTGTTCAGGCGTCCGGAATGCCGACCGTTCTGCTGAGTGCCACCAATCGGGTTATCGCCCGTCCGGTCGCGGTCCATTTCGGCTTCGACGCCTGTCTGGCGACAGAACTGGAAGTCCGGGACGGCCGCTACACCGGCAGACTGGCGGGGGAATACGCTTTGGGAGCCGGCAAAATCGGCCGGGCGCGGGACTATTGCGAATCGCACGGTCTGACTTTAACCGATGCGGCCTATTACGGCGACAGCGTCAATGATTTCCCGATGCTGGAAGCGGTGGGTTTTCCGATCGCCGCCAACCCGTGTCCGGAACTGGAAGCCGGGGCCCGGAAAAACAACTGGCCGATAATCAGTTTCAGTTAAGGGAACGGTAATTCGGCGAGTTAATGATCGCAGACATTGCCGCCGGTTTCAAGGTTGCCGGCAAGAAAGGCTTCCACGATTTCCCGCGGCTCAGCGGCCGGAGCCCCGGTAATAACCTTGACTCCCGTCTGGGCAAAAAGCTGTTGGGCGCGTGCGCCCATGCCGCCGGCAATGACCAGGTCGACCTTCAGTTCTCCCAGCCAGCGGGGCAGAATTCCGGGCTCGTGCGGCGGCGGAATCTTATCTGCCGTCCCGGTTATCATTTTGCGGTCGTCTACTGTAAACAGTCTGAATTTCTCACAATGTCCGAAATGCATGCACAATGATTCTTCGGCTACGGGAATCGCGATGATCATTTTTCAATCCTCCTGGTTAATGATAATTATACCAATTCGCTCTCATTCATAGACATTTCGATGGTTCTTTTGAGCCGATTTTTGCCATAAATCCTCGCGCGATACTCTGTATCGCTCTGCGATTTATAACCAAAATCCATCTCAAAATCCGCCATCGCCATTATCTATGACTGATCGCTCATTAGTATTAGATGTTGAATTCAAATTTAAGTTGTTTACTTATTTTTTCAATGGCGGTACGCGCCGGACAGGGGGGAACTTCCAGCAAATGTTTACCTTCCTGAAGCGCCTGTCCGACCGCTTCGTCAAACGGAACTTCTCCCAGGACGCTTATCTGTTCAGTACGGCATAATTCCCGGACCGCTTCGGTTTGCTGCGGGTTAATATCGGCCTTATTGATAATTACGCTGGTAGCAATGCCGAAATGCGCGGCCAGTTTTATTACCCGTTTCAGGTCATGAATTCCGGAAACCGTCGGTTCGGTTACCGCAATTGCCAGCTGGCAGCCGGTCAGGGCGGCAATCACCGGACACCCGGCACCTGGAGCGCCATCGCCTAAAATATGCCGGCCGGTGCCGACCCCGGCCAGCGCCGCGGCGCAATTCCGTACCGCGGTCACCAGTTTACCGGAATTTTCCTCGCCGATATTCAGGAACGCATGTGCCAGTTGACCGTACTCGCTTTCCGACCAATGCAGATAACCGGTATCCGCCGGCCGCATTTCGACGGCGTCCGCCGGACATACCAGCCGGCATAAACCGCAGCCTTCGCAGCTTCCGGCAACTGCTTCGCAACCGCCGTCTTCACGCTGGCGTATAGCTTTAAAACGACAGGCCGCAACGCATTCACCGCAGCCCGTACAGCGATCGGAGCTGATAAAGGCTTTAAGTCCGGCAGTGAATTTCCGGGACGCAATTCTTGTCCCGTGCAACAGAATGGGCAGGTTGGAAGCGTCGACGTCGGCATCGAAAAAGGTTGAACCGGGACGCAGGGCGGCGAGCGCCGCACTCAGGGTGGTTTTGCCGGTGCCGCCTTTGCCGCTGATCACCACGGTTTGAATTAAATCAGGAGGCGGTGGAAGCGCGGAAAACAGTTCCGGGGCGGTTTCCCGGCAGGACTCGAAAACCGCCGTCCCTCCGGAGGGAACAGTTGAAACCAAAATGCGGATTTTTTTCTTCAAATCCCGCATAAAGGCCGCAATTTCCGGATACTGCACCGCCAGGATTGCGCCAGCGGAATAACTTTCCGCGTATTTACGTTCAAAGGGGATTTTGCCCAGCAGCGGAATACCGCGGTCCCGGGCGAAATCCTCAATTATTTCATCCCGGCCTTCGGAACGGTTGATGACAATGCCGGTCGGAAGCCGGAGTTGCAAAGACAATTCGGCCGCCAGGCGCAAGTCATTGAGGCCGAAAGGGGTCGGTTCCGTAACCAGGACTACGGCGTCAGCTGCGGCGAAGGTTTCGCGCACCGCGCAGCCGCATCCCGGAGCGGCGTCGAGAATATTGACGGCCGCGGGATCGAGACCGCTCCGCAGTTCGCGGATGATGTCCGGAGCCTGCACTTGTCCAACGGCGAGTTCCCCCCAGCTCAAAGTAAAGGGCAAACCTTTTTCCACCCGGTGAATTTTACCGATCTCCACCGGAGTATAAGTGACCGCCTGCACCGGGCAGACGTAACTGCATACCTCACAACTATGGCACAACTCGGGAAAACATAAAACGCGGCCGGCAATGACCGTCAATGCGTTGTAATTGCAGGCCGCGGCGCATTTGCCGCAGGCCGTGCATTCAGCGGCGTCGATTACCGGTTTGGGCAACCTTACCGGTCGGCTTGCAGCGCGGCCGGCATTCAGGAACAGGCGGGCGTTCGGCGCTTCCACGTCACAGTCCGCCAGATGAACCACGCTTTCCGGATCATTCGCCCAAATCCGGGCCAGACTCACGGCCACGGTGGTTTTACCGGTGCCGCCTTTGCCGCTTGCGATCACAATGTTCATATCTAAAGCCAATGCCCCTCGACATCCGCCGCCGCCGTTTCCTTAAGCCGGCCGGCTTCGAAGTCTTTGATCACATCCTCCAGCCTCCCCTGAGCGCCGCAAATGACTTTTATGCCCGCAGCCTGGAGTACCCGGAAGGCCTTGGGGCCGCAATGGCTGCAAACGGCATAATCCGCTCCGAGCCCGGCGACGGTCGTCGCCGCCTGAATGCCCGCCCCTTGGGCGGCGGAAAGGTTCTGGTCATTGGGAATACTTTCCACAATTGCAGTTTCAGTGTCGTAACATACGAAATAAGGACTCCTGCCGAAACGCGGCTCTATCACCGCCGTTAGATTCGTCCCGTTTGCCGGGAAAACCAGTTTCATTTTTTATCCTCCTTATTGTCCTTTCGGTTCTGTCAAAATTTATTAGCCCACTTTGCCATTTAGGCTGTTAATTATTAACTCATTACGTAAATCTTTCCATTTTCCCCCTTTTGCTGACTGAAAAACAAAACATTTTTTTTGTTTTTCAGAATACTGTCCGTCCCACTTTATCGCCGGGGCTTTGTCAACGGCCAAAATCGTATAAACAGCGACTGTAAGGAGCTCGATTTTGCGCCTTGATAAGGAAGTGGCGATAAAGTAACGTTATGCGTTCGAATCCAGCTCGAACGCTCAACATTTTCCAAAACACCACTCCGTTCTTTTTTGAAAATATCGCTTTTCGAGAGCGGTACTGCGCGGGCGCGGCAAGCCGCGCAATACTTTCGCTCATTGGAGATGAGCGACCAACGTTTTCGGCCGTTGGATCACCGAGGCGTTGCATCCGCCTTTTTTCATTTTTTTCAGGTTATTTTTGACACTACCGTCCTTTCATTCGTTTTCGGCCACACCGGAAAAAACCGGCAGCGCCGAAAGCTTCATTCGGAATCGTCCAATCTCCGCTGCCGCAAGCCGGACAAGGGACCGGTTCGGCCGCCGGGTTGCGCCAAATCCGACCGCAGCTTTTACAGCAACGGAGCGCTTCCGCATAGCTGAAGCCCTGCGACACGATCCTGAGTACCTTGCCGTTGATGATCGCGTCGGCTACTTTATTCCGCGCCCGCTTCACAATATTGCCGAAGGTCTGACGTGAGATACCCATTTTTTCCGCGGCAATATCCTGATACAGATTTTCCAGGTCGGCCAGCCGCAGCGCCTCAAGCTCATCCACTCCGAGTTCTACCTCGGTGAGCATTGCCCGCGGAATGCCGTTAGGCTTATAACAGTCTGTACTGAAAAAACCGGTTATTCTGCGATTTTTGAAGGGGCGGGGCATAATAACCGGCTCCTTTAGTCTTATTAGATTATTGGCATATGCTAATAACTATAAAATTAAAAAGTTCTTATGTCAAGCCCTGGGGCACTTATTTTTTTAAATTATTGCGAATTAAAGTTGTAAAATTTAACCCCTGGAGTTAACTTTCCCGTCAACTCTAAATAAGTAAGGAGGATATTTTTATGAAAAGATTTTCTGTATTAGTGCTTTTGGTCGGTTTATTGCTTGCCGGAACTTCAGTGCAGGTCTACGGCTCCCGCAAAAAAGCGCCCAAAACCAATCCGGCCAAAGCCGCCAAATATCAGCAGGAGGCTAAAAATTACGAGGCTGAAGCCCAAAAGGCGGAACAGGCGGGACAGCAGGAAGTGGCCGCGCTTTACCGCGACTGCGCCCAATGCAATGTTACCATGAGCAATTATTATTCCGGTCAGGCCGGCAAAAACGAAGCCCGGGAAGCCTTCAAAAAACTCCGGGAGAATCTGAGGCAAATCAAAAAACTCCAGTCGAAAGGGACGGAGGAGAATAAGAAATCGGAAGGAAATGCCGATGAACAGGCCGCCCAATACCAGAAACGGGCGGAAAAATGTAAAAAATATGCCGAATCCCTACGGACAAAGGGAAATACGGAAGGGGCATCTTATTATGATAAACTTTCCGATGCTCTGGCAAAATTAGCCGAAGCCGCCAAGAGCAACAATTCGGAAGAGTTAAAAAAGGCCCAGCAGGCCTATGATGAGTTGAAAAAAGCCAAAAAGTAATTCCGAAAAATCCGGCTTAATAAACAAATAAAAAACGCAGATTTATAAAATTCCGCGGTTACACCGGGATTCCTTTCTTCTTTTTAACCGCGCTAAGGCGATAATTGGTCAGAATACCGCATTGTCGCCGCGCCCGCGCCCAGCTGCCGTCGCCCAGTTTTTTCATTCCGGCCGCCAGCAGATACTGATAATTTTCGCGCATATAGGTATAAGAAAGATTTTCCCTGTTGCGGAACAGCTTGAGAATTTCCTTTCTGATTTCTTCAGGAGTCATACTGCGGCGCAGCCGGACTTCATCATATTTTATCCCGGCACACCGTAACGCCTGCCCCCAATTGGTAAAGCGTTTGACCGCTGCCATATACAAGGGCTTATAATGATTCTGGGCATATTGAGAATAAAGCGGCTCGCCGGCCTTGGCCAGACGGCGGATTTCATTCAAAACCGCCTGCTTGGTCCAGGTTTTATATTTGCGCACCGTTCCGTAATTGATCCCGCAGGACTCAATCGCGTCTCCCCACGAACCGAAAGTGCGTTCGGCAGCAGCGTAAACGTCCGGATAATGGGTGGCGTAATAATAGGAATTGAGCGGCTCTTTACCCTGGCGTTCCAGGATATGGTGCTGGATCATTTCCGCATACCAAAACTTTTTAAACATATCTTAAAATCCTTTTATGGAACAGAAATTATTATATTTTTCAAATGCCGTTCCGGAACCCGGCAATAATAATTTACCATAGCTGCAGGATTTTATTTTACAAGTCAAAAAGCTGGTTTTATAGCTGAAAAAAAGTTCTTTTGACGTAATCGGTCAGTTCGGACAATGACCTTTATTTACGGGTGCTCCGTCTCGGAGCAATATTTGCCAATACAATTATAATCGGTACGGTTCACAGAGACCTGGATTCCCGTAAAATATAACAAGGCATAAAGCAACCAAGTAAATTTCTGCATAAAATGACAAGCTGGGTATTTTTCAGCTTGTTTTTTTGCCTTATATTGTTATATTATATAACAATGCTAC
>JAQULZ010000113.1 GCA_028718375.1 Victivallaceae bacterium
GACAAAAGAGACTGTAACCGTTTAACTGTACAAAGATTTTTAAAGCAATTTTTTACGGAAAATATAAGAATAAGCAGAAAAGCCTGCAATTAAAAATCGGGATTTGATAAAATAAATTACTCAACTCGGGACTGCATTTGCGACCTTAACGGTTTGCGTTCCATTACAGATTTTTGAGAAGAACGAATAAACTCCGTTGGCTTTGTAAATGAGACCGGTACCATTGGCACGGCGAGAATCTTTGGTTTTTATCGATGGTTTATTATCCCCTTATATCGTTTTTCGGCAAGCAGAATTATGCTACCGAAAAACAAAAGGGGAAAAACTATTTGTGATACAGACGATAACGACGATTTTCGCATTACGGTATTTTGTCGGATTCTTGATTTGAAAAGACAAGATTTTGAGTGTAGATTTTATTTGCCAGTATTTGCCAATGATGTTTTGGACCCGTGTAAAACCGTGATAGTCTGAGCGTAACGGTACGGAAAATATAATTTTGCAGTCAAACTGCATATTCTTGTAGCAATATGCTTGTAATCAATGACTTGGCTTTGATGGCGGTCTTGGAATTTTTTGTTGATGTCGCAAAAGTTGTTCCGGACGGGTTAAAGCAATAACCATCTTCGCTTTTGATTGGGCTGCAAGTTTTGGAGCGTATAAAAGCGACCGCGGGGAGCGGCTTATGCTGCGGAAAAACTTTACTGCGATTGAAAAAATGGTATTCGGCACAGAATTTGCGCCATTAACTATTTTTAAATAGCGTCATGCGCTTTCGATTTAAGTTCGAATGCATAATATCTATGGTTATGTTTGGGGAAGTTTTCCTGACAACGTTTATATAATGTGCCGGATGGAGGTAGCACCGTGGCTGAGAAATTACAGGGTTTGCTGGAAAAAATCAAAACGGAAGGGCTGGAGAAAGCCGAAACGGAAAAACGGAAGATTCTCGACGAAGCTGAACAGGAAGCTCAAAAGATTCTTGCTCAGGCGAAAGCCGAAGCGGAACTGAGCCGGAAAAAAGCGGAGGAGGATGCCGCCAATCTGGAAAAACGCGCTCAGATCGCGGTAAAACAGGCGGCGCGGGACATCATGCTTAAACTCAAGGCGGAATTGCAGGCGCGGCTGGAAAATATCGTCCGGGATGTTACCGCCGACAGCATGAGCCCGGAATTCATGGCCGGCCTTATCAAAGACCTGGCGGCGGCGTTCAGCAAGAACCCGTCCGCAGCCGATTTAAAGCTGGAATTGCTCGTTGCACCGAAAGATTGTGAACGGCTTGCTGCCCGGCTGCAGGGCAGCCTGGCCGCGAGTTTCGCCGCAACCCCCGCGGTTTTCGGCGACAGCGAAATCGGCAGCGGCCTGAAAATCGGCGTTAAAGGCAGCGAAGTATTTTTCGATTTCAGCGACGACGCGATTTCCGAGCTGATTTGCGCCTACGTAAGCCCGAAACTGGCCGAACTGCTCGCTTCCCCGGAAAACTGAATCCGAAAGAGAATTGGGAATAATGGCCGGATATTATTACTTGATCAGTTCACTGCCGCTGCTGATGTTTGACGAGCGGCTGCCGTTGACCGTTGCCGATTTCACTGCGGCCTGCGCCGGACAGTTGACGGAATCCGATCAGCGTATCCTCAACCGGCTGACCCTGATCCCGGAACCGGGACTGACTTATCCCGCGGGCAGCGCCGCGGAGCGCTGGCGGCAATGGGAAATCTGCCTGCGCAATCGGATTGCGTCCCGCCGTATTCCGCACGGCAAGGATATTCATCGCTGGCTGCAGGACGAAGCCGCCTATTTCGGTGAAACCGATCCCGGCGTTCAGGAGGCGTTCGCGCTGAAAAATCCGCTGGAACGCGAGAAATATCTTGACCGGCTGCGCTGGCGGGCGCTCGATGATTTCGAGGCCGGTCATCATTTCGATTTCGACAAGTTATGTATTTATAAGCTGAAACTGCTGCTCCTGGCCAAATGGAATGAACGGCGGGCGGAACAGGGGGGTAAAAATCTGGATGCGGTACTCGAAGGGATTGATAAGAATTTCGAAGAATAAAATGAAATAAAACCTGTTCAAAAAAACACGGATGTAATATATTTTGCTTTATGTTAGGTCAATGGTATAATATTAACGTTATTTATAGGAAAAAACAAATGAATCATTGGACAAAATTAAGCATTGAATATGCTGAGCATAAATTCTATTTGGATGATTTATTTCGAGTTTATCCGACAATTCCTGAAGGCAATAAGAGAAATCAATAAAGATAAATGGAATGCTGTTGAAAAGGCATTTTGCTGTAAAGACAACACTGAAGACTGGCTGTTCTGGATGGGGTTCTTTATATTCAAGGTAATAATAATTCCCTATCGGGACTACAATATAATGAGTGCATTGGTTCTAAGGGAATTTTTATACAATTTATAGTTTTTTATGGCGAGAGCAAGAAGAAATGCAGAATATGTTGATAAAAGGTGATAACATTAAGGGTCTTGATTGCCTTTTAAAAAACAAAAGATTAAAGGGTGAAATAGACCTTATATACATTGACCCGCCTTTTGCGACTAACGGTGATTTTACCATTACAGACGGCAGAGCTTCAACGGTAAGTAATTCAAAGAAGGGCAATATTGCCTATTCTGACAAAGTTGTTGGTAAGGAATTTATTGAATTTTTAGGAAAACGGTTGATTTTGTTAAAAGACTTGCTGTCTGAGCAAGGATCCATTTATTTACATATCGACTACAAAATTGGACATTACGTGAAAATAATGATGGATGAGATATTTGGAATAGAAAATTTCAGAAATGACATTACCAGAATAAAATGTAACCCTAAAAACTTTAACCGGCTTGGCTATAGCAACATAAAATATCTTATTCTGTTTTACGCTAAATCATCAAAGCCTATATGGCACGAGCCAAGGAGCAAATATACTGAAAAAGACTTCGAAAAGTTGTTCCCTAAAATCGATAAACAGGGCAGAAGATATACAACTGTGCCTATCCACGCTCCGGGCGAAACCGAAAATGGCAAATCCAGTCAGCCGTTTAAAGGGATATTGCCGCCGAAAGGCAGACATTGGAGAACTGATGTTGAAACGCTGAAAAAATGGGATGAAGAAGGGAATATCGAGTGGTCTTCAACCGGCAATCCGCGAAAAATTATTTTTGCAGACGAAAGAAAAGGTAAAAGAGTACAGGATATTTGGGAATATAAAGATTCTCAATATCCGACTTACCCGACAGAAAAGAACTCCGGCTTGTTAAACTTAATTATTCGCACTTCTTCTAATCCTGAAAGTATAGTTCTCGATTGTTTTTGCGGTTCTGGAACTACATTGAAAGCCGCCCATTTGCTTGGCAGAAAATGGATCGGGATTGGCCATTCTGATTATGCAATCAAGGCAACCGTTGAAAAACTTGAAACCATTAAAGAAGATCTTTTTATTTCAAATCCGGAATACGAATTTATTGATATTGAAAAAAATGCGGCAGCTGACAAATCACTGCCCCCAATCGATATCAGGCGGCGCTTCATTACTGGTTGATTTCCGAGAGGTTTTAAAACAAATAGAGAACAAATCAATTGATACAAAAAAGGGAGATTTTCCAGCATGCAGGACAGTAACACCGGCCGGATCGTCGGGGTCAACGGCAATATGGTTACCGTGGAGTTTGACACTCATGTTACTCAGAATGAAGTGGCATATGCGGTTCTGGGCGAAGAGCGCCTTAAATGCGAAGTCATCCGGGTACGCGGCCAGCGCGCCGATCTGCAGGTTTTTGAAAGCACCAATGGTCTGACCGTAGGTTCGGCGATCGAGTTCACCGACGAACTGCTCAGCGTGGAATTGGGGCCGGGACTGCTTACCAAGGTGTTCGACGGATTGCAGAACCCGCTCAACGAACTGGCGGAGAAATCCGGCTTTTTCCTGCAGCGCGGCGTTTATCTGCCGGTGCTGGACTATGAAACTTTCTGGGAATTCACCCCGACCGCGGCCGTCGGCGCCAAAGTCATCGCCGGCGACCGGCTCGGACAGGTGCCGGAGGGCATTTTCAAGCATTACATCATGGTGCCGTTCGATGTCCGGGGCGAATGGGAACTTGCTGAGCTCGCTCCCCCCGGGAAATATAAAATCGCCGATCCTGTGGCGAAACTCAAAAACGCCAAAGGCGAGGAACGCCTCGTAACCATGGTTCAGAACTGGCCGGTCAAGATCCCGATTACCGCTTATAAGGAAAAGATCCTTCCGGAAACCACGCTGATTACTCAACAGCGGATTATCGACACCTTTTTTCCGGTCGCGGTCGGCGGCACTTTCTGTACGCCCGGGCCGTTCGGCGCCGGCAAAACCGTTTTACAGCATGCGCTGAGCCAGTATGCCGAAGCTGACGTCGTGATTATCGCGGCCTGCGGCGAACGCGCCGGCGAAGTGGTGGAAATCCTCCGCGAATTTCCGCATCTCGAAGACCCCCGCACCGGCAGAACCCTGATCGACCGCTCGATCATCATCTGCAACACCAGTTCGATGCCCGTGGCGGCGCGGGAAGCCTCGGTTTACACGGCGGTTACTCTGGCCGAATATTACCGGCAGATGGGTTTGAACTGCCTGCTGCTGGCGGATTCGACTTCCCGCTGGGCGCAGGCTTTGCGCGAGATGTCCGGCCGGCTCGAGGAAATTCCCGGCGAAGAGGCGTTTCCGGCTTATCTCGAATCCCTGATCGCCGGTTTTTACGAGCGCGCCGGGTTGGTCAAGCTCAATGACGGCTCACTCGGCTCAGTTACCATCGGCGGGGCGGTCAGCCCGGCGGGCGGCAATTTCGAAGAACCCGTAACCCAGGCGACGCTGAAAGTCGTGGGTGCGTTCCTGGGGCTGTCCCGCGAACGTTCGGACGCCCGGCGCTACCCGGCAATCCATCCCCTGGACAGTTGGAGTCATTACCGGAGCATCGTCGACGGCGACAAAATCCGCAAAGCGCGGGAAGCGCTCCGCAACGGCAATGAAGTCAACCAGATGATGAAAGTCATCGGGGAAGAAGGAACCCATATCAGCGATTTCATCGTTTATCTTAAAAGCGAGTTTCTCGACTACGTTTACCTCCAGCAGAACACGTTCGACAAAGTCGACGGCGCGACCGATCAGAACCGCCAGCGGTATGTTTTCGACCAGGTCAGCGAAATCCTGGCGGCCCGGTTCGATTTCAGCGACAAGGACCAGGCGCGGCGGTATTTCCTTGAACTGCGCCAGATTTTCATCGACTGGAACTACGCCGCCATGGATTCCGCCCAGTTCAAAAAACTCGAAGCGGCGATCGACGCCAAAGTCAAGGAGCACAGCCATGCGTAAAGTATATCACCGGATCACCCAGATCGCCGGCAATGTCATCACCGTCGAAGCCGACCAGGTCAGTTATAACGAACTCGCGGAAGTATCCTCTTCCCGCGGTACCTCTCTGGCCCAGGTCATCCGGCTTCAGGACAATCAGGTCAAGCTCCAGGTTTTTGCCGGATCCCGCGGCGTCAGCACGGACAATCAGGTGCGGTTCCTGGGACATCCGATGAAAGTGTCGTCTTCCGTAGATTTGCTCGGGCGGATTTTTACCGGCCGCGGCCAGCCGCGCGACCGGCGTCCCGAAATCACGGATAAACTGATCGAAATCGGCGGACCTTCGGTCAATCCGGCCAAACGCACCGTTCCCCGCAACATGATCCGTACCGGAATTCCGATGATCGATGTATTCAATACGCTGGTCGAATCCCAGAAACTGCCGATCTTCTCAGTGGCCGGTGAACCCTACAATGAACTCCTGGCGCGGATCGCCCTCCAGGCCGAAGTCGACGTCATCATCCTCGGCGGCATGGGACTGAAATACGACGATTATCTCAAATTCAGAAATACTCTCGACGAACACGGCGCGCTGTCGCGGACGGTGATGTTCATTCATACCGCCTCCGACCCGGTGGTGGAATGCCTGCTCGTCCCGGATATGGCACTGGCCGTGGCCGAGAGTTACGCGCTGAATAAACAACGCGTTCTGGTACTGCTGACCGATATGACCAATTTTGCGGACGCCCTCAAGGAAATCGCCATCACCATGGAACAAATCCCGTCCAACCGCGGTTATCCCGGCGATTTGTACAGCCAGCTGGCCTGCCGCTATGAAAAAGCCGTCGATTTCGACGGCGCGGGTTCCATTACCATTCTCGCCGCGACCACCATGCCGGGCGATGACGTGACCCACCCGATTCCCGACAACACCGGCTATATCACCGAGGGGCAGTTTTATCTGCGCCACGGCCGCATTGAGCCGTTCGGTTCGCTCAGCCGCCTGAAACAGCAGGTTAATGCCGATACCCGGGACGACCACCGCGTCATTATGGACACCATGATCCGGCTCTATGCCGACTACAAGGAAACGCTGGAAAAGCAGTCCATGGGTTTCATGATGAGCGCCTGGGACAATAAACTGCTCAAATACGGCGATCTGTTCGAACGCCGGATGATGGATTTGTCGGTGAACATCCCGCTGGAGGAAGCGCTCGACCTGGGCTGGAAAACCCTGGCGGAATGTTTCGATCGGGCCGAGACCGGCATCAAGACCGATCTGCTCCGGGAATACTGGCCGAAATAACGGTTTACTTTTTATCGGGCAAGGCGTTATGGCGAAATTAAAACTTACTAAAACCGAACTGAAAAATCAGCAGAACGCGTACAAACAGTTTTCGCGTTTTCTGCCCACCTTGCAGTTGAAGAAACAACAGTTGCAGTTGGAAATGCGCAGCAGCGCGGCGCGGCTGCGCGCCAATGAGAAGGAACAGGAACTGACCCGCCGCGGTCTCAACGCCTGGATTGCCCTGTTCGGCGACGAAGCCGGTCTGGAACTGTTCCCCGCGCTGCTGAAACTGACCCGGGTCGATAAAGCCGTGACCAATATCGCCGGAATAAATGTTCCGGTATTCCGGAAGGCGGACTTTGAAGTGGCGGAGTACGACCTGTTCCGGAACGACTGCTGGATCGATGATGCCCTGGAAATATTAAAAACCCTCATCGCCCAGCAGGAAGCGCATCAGGTGCTGGAAGAACAATACCGGCTGCTGGCTAATGAACTGCGGGTTACCACTCAGCGGGTGAATCTGTTCGAAAAAGTGAAAATTCCCGAATGCCGGGAAAACATCCGGAGAATCCGGATTTATCTGGGCGACCTCGACACTGCCGGCGTGGTGCGTTCCAAAATCGCCAAACGCAAAACCCAGGAGGCGCAGTTATGATCGTGCCGATGAAAAAAGTCACGCTGTTGGGTCTGGCGACGGAATGCGCAACTATGCTGAAGGAAATCCGGCGCCTTGGCGCGCTGCACCTGACCGTGGAAAAACTCCGGGATTCGGCCGACCGCGCGGAACTGCAGAACCGGGCGGCCGGAATCGAAAAAAGCGTCCGCCTTCTGGAAGCGCGCCGCCATCACCATCAGGCCGCCGCTCCGGAACCGCTTTCTCCGGAACAACTGTATGCCAAGGTCGCACGCCTGACCGATGAACTGACGGCGGCGGAAAAGGAAATCGACGCGCTGTTCCGGATCGAGGAAAACCTGACTCCGTGGGGCAATTTTTCGCCGGAGCTCATCCGGGAACTGGGCGCGGGCGGCATTTATGTTTGCTGCTGTGAAGCACCGCATCAGATCGCTGCCGAATATGCCCAGCGGGAAGATTTAACTGTTCAGGAAATTGATGCGGACAAAATGAATTCCCGGTTCGTTATTTTATCTCAAACCGAACTGAATCCGCAGGAACTGCCGCTGGCGGTGCTGCCGGAAGACCGGAGTCTGAGTCAGGTCAGGGAACAGTTGCGGCAGGCGGAAGCGCAGCGTGCCGAGCTGGAACAGGCCCTGGACGCGCTGGCGGTACAGGCCGATGAACTTCGCGTTTATCACCGTGAAATCCTCGAACAACTGGAATTCCTGACGGCGCGGGACGGCATGCAGGATCACGCCGAAATCGTCTCTATCCGGGGCTTCATTCCTGAACCGCGAATGAATGAAGTCGAAACCGCCGCCGTCCGGCACGGCTGGGCGCTTTTAATCGAAAATCCCGCCCCGGAAGACCGGGCGCCGACCTTGATTACGCTGCCGAAAATATTCCGGATGGTTCAGCCCTTTTTTGAATTTCTCGGCATTTCGCCCGGCTATCATGAAATCGACGTCAGTATCGGAGTATTGTTTTTCTTTACCGTTTTCTTCGGGATCATTGTCGGGGACGCGGGATATGGGGCGCTGTTCCTGCTGGGCACGCTGGCCGGAATGAAATTCATCAAAAATAAATCCGAAACCGCGAAACTGGCCTTACGGCTGTTTCTGACCTTGAGTCTGGCGACGATTACCTGGGGCGCTTTGAGCGGCAACTGGTTCGGTCTGGCGGCGCCGGGCATTAAATTTCTGACCGAGGCTAACCCCACGGTCAAAAATGCCAACGTGATGTTCATCTGCTTCATAATTGCTGTAGCCCAGCTTGCCATGGGACATATCTGGCAGGCAATCGTCCACGGCAAAATCCGTAAAGCATTCGGCCAGTTGGGCTGGATACTGCTGCTCGGCGGTAATTTTTTCCTGACCGTGAAGCTGATCGTATATCCCGGACCGTTCCCGGTTTATATGTATTATCTGTACGGCATCGGGATCGTCCTGATCATCCTGTGCGATGTGGATTGGCTGGACGTGGGCGCGGCGTTCAACTTCCCGTTCAGCGTCATTAACAGTTTCGTCGATATCCTGTCCTATATCCGCTTGTTCGCAGTCGGGCTGGCGGGTTATCAGATCGCCGACAGTTTTAATGAGATGGGGGGAACGCTGATCAGGCTGCCGGAACTTTCCTGGTGGATGGTTCCGCTCTGTTTCCTGGGCGGCGCGCTGGTCATTTTATTCGGCCATGGACTCAACATCGTCCTGTGTCTGATGAGCGTGCTGGTGCACGGGGTGCGGCTGAATACTCTGGAATTTTCGAATCACGTCGGCCTTACCTGGTCCGGCCTGGAATTTAAACCGTTTAAAAAAACAGAATCATGAAATAAGGAGGACAACTTATGATCGGTGATGCGACAGTACTTTCAAGTTTACGGGCGATCGGAGAAGCCGGAGCCTATGCGGCGGTGGGTTTTGCAGCTATGGGGTCGGCAATCGGCACCGGGGTGGCCGGAAGCTCGGCGGTTGGGGCCTGGAAAAAATGTTATGCTCAAAACAAACCGGCGCCGTTTCTGTTGCTGGCTTACGCTGGAGCGCCGCTGACCCAAACCATTTACGGGCTGCTGATGCTGATTTTCATTAAAGGCCAAATCGCCACGACGCCCGACCGCTGGCCGTTGTATTTAGCAGTCGGCCTGTTCGGCGGAATCGCGATGGGGGTTTCGGCCTGGTATCAGGGCAAAGCAGGCGCCGGCGCCTGCGACTCGTTCGCCGAAACCGGCAAAGGGTTCGCCAACAACCTGACCGTACTCGGGGTGATTGAAACCGTCGCTATTTTCAGTCTGGTGTTTTCGCTGCTGATCCTGCCGGCATAACCGGATTCCATCCGGGAAAAGGCGAAAAGTGGTACTCGATACCGGGCAGTATCGGGTATCGAATGATTTTTGGGCATTGTGCCATTGCCCCGGCAAGCAGTCGGGTTTAACTTGTTGGAGTTTGCGCATAGCAGCGCTATGCAGTGGTTTTACACCGCTAGCCTGCATGTTGCATGAAGGTTGGAAGCCTGGGCTAATGCGGTAAAAATTTGTTTGACAGTAGATTTAGTACAGATTTTTTGTCGATTTTCAGCAATCAAGGCACATGCCCCCAACCCCCGTTA
>JAQULZ010000114.1 GCA_028718375.1 Victivallaceae bacterium
ATACATCATCTCCTTGAATTATGATTGGTTACAACGGATAATATAACATACTTTACATCATTTCATAGGCAATTTATTGATAAAGTCAAAAAAAATTTCTGGAACATTATTTTGTCGGCGCACCCATCGGGGATGAGCTTGGCGTTTCCGGTCACTTCGAAAACGATACCCGCCAGGCGTTCGCGGGTATGCTCTTTTATCAATGCCGTCAAATCCTCCTTCAGGGGATTGATTTTTATCAGCGATTTATCCTCCGGCAGAATGGCAAGTCGAAAATCCGAAGTGTCCACGGCGATCACCGGCTTCGCGCCGGAAAGGCGACAGAAACAGGCGGCGAAATGGCCTAACAGCCCCGCCCCGAAAACCACGGCAGACTCACCCCAGCCGACCTTCGACATCCTGATCCCGCGCATCACGATCTGCGCGATGATGTAAAATACCGCTTCTTCATCAGTGATTTCCGGACGGTGAACAAGACGCAAATCAGTAACCGGAACTTTGGCATAGCGGCAATGCGGCCCGGTATTGCCGACGCGTTTGCTCAGCCATGACTTGTCGACGTTTCCGCCGACTTCCACAATCTCTCCAACCGCCGCATATCCGGCATCAAACGGATACGGGAAAAACTCTTCCCACGCCGACCCTTTCGGATAATCCCCGCTGAATGCGGTCATCTCCGTGCCGATGCTGATCAACGACTTTTTATTTTTTACCAGAACTTCTCCCTCGCCGGGAGCCGCAGCCTCGCGGTATTGAAGCTCCGCCGTCTGTTTTTTGGAAAAAACAATAATTGGACTATTTTTCACTTATTATCTCCAAATGTCAATAAGCCATTGTTTTGATCGAGAGTCGCCAACGCCAATTATCCATTCAAGTTTTTTCTGGTTGTCCGCTGGCGCAATTCCGACAAGAAGTTCATGTTTACCCGCCTGCATTTTCATATCCGCATACTGGTTTTCAGGGCAACGGTGAAAACTCGGCGCCATGCGTCCGCTTTCACGCCCGAAAGCGTATTCACCGTCAATCCAGATCCGGCTATTTGCTGTGGTATTGAACATTACTCTGACAGTTCGCGTTTGTTCCAGGATAAACTTGAAGCGCATCATGTAGAGACTGTCGGAGAAAATTTTTGCCGCCTCAATGCAGCCATAGACTCCTGGAAAATCAATCGTTTGGGTATCTGGCGGTATCTCCGGTTTAAACTTGTTTTCGTCCTGCGCAAACCAAGGAGAATAAATTCCACATTCCGCCCTGATTGTATATTTTGAAAAATCGATTTCCGCGGTAATGTATTCTTTAGGTAAAGTAACTCTTTCATGTAAAGAAATTATCATTTCTGTAAAATCCTCAAGGGTATCTGGCGGAGATATTCCGACTATGCCATCATTGATGACCAGTTTGCGGCCAATCGGTTTAAGCCATTTTTCTTCAATC
The DNA here is from genome assembly GCA_028718375.1 of Victivallaceae bacterium. Classification (GTDB taxonomy): domain Bacteria; phylum Verrucomicrobiota; class Lentisphaeria; order Victivallales; family Victivallaceae; genus JAHOYW01. The sequence continues at coordinate 1,435 of JAQULZ010000114.1, forward strand.
CCTGTGGGATTAATAATTCCCAGAATCGCACCGACCGTCGCCGTTGTACAGTCAGCGTCACGTCCACAATTTACGGACAAGCTGATGAAAACCTACCGGGAACTTGAAAAACTCAAAAAAGAACAGCGCGCTAAACTCCTGAAGCGTTTCTCGGAGTTAAAAACTGAACAGGACGAGGTGTGTAAACAACTCAGGGACAGGGGAGACGTCGCGATTCTGACGCCGCGATATACCGAACTTGCCAACGCGGTTGATGAAGTAAAACGCGAGCTTGAAGGCATCGGTGAAATCTATTCCACGGACAATTTAGCGGAAACCTGTGGTTCAATTGAAGCAATCTGGGAGGAGTTGTTCCCGGCGGAACGCTACAAACTGGCGCATCAGCTCATTGACAAGATCACTTTGTTCGCCGACCACATTGTCATGGATGTTAAACATTATGGGTTAAAATCCCTCATCGGCGAACTCAAAACCGATCAGGATGTGAAAGTGTATCAGCCGGAAAACTGCGAAATTATCCAGTTGAACATCCAGGTTCTGGTTAAACGCTGGAATGGGCGCAAGCTCATCATCACCCCGGACGAAAAGGAAAGCGAACCAGAACTGCCGGAACACGAGCCCACCGCTATGGCAAAACGCCTGGCACAAGCGCATAAGTGGACGGAAATGCTGGAAGAAGGTGAATACGCCACGGTCGCGCAACTGGCCGACGCGGTCGACTACGATCTCTCCAAGACGCTGAAAATCCTGAATCTGGCCAGCCTCTCCCCGAAAATTCAGAAGATGATCGTCGAAGACAACATTCCGCAATCCATGGCGCTTAGAAGATTATACGGGAACATCCCGGTTGACTGGGAGGAGCAGGAGCAGGAATTCGGAATATCGAATTCTTAAAAATCATCGTAACCGTTTTTAACGGCTCCTTGGCACTATTGTTCTTGTAGTCAAAAATCCTTCATGAAAATGATAATCTGACTGGCACTTCTATTGATTTTGTGATAAGCTTCCATAATAAATTGAAATTGCAACCCTGAAGAAACAGAGGAGAGCCTATGTATCAACCGCCGCGCGTAAAGGTATCCGCTACGCCCCGTGAACGTATCACCTACCGGTTATATGCCGAGTTGATTGATTCCGGCGCGCCGGATAAAACCTGTAAAGAGAGTATCACCATCATCCTGAACTGGCTTTGGAAGGAATGCACGGAAAATCCGCCGGAAGAATTGCGCCGGGAAACGGCGTTTCTCTGGGAAGGGAAAAACAACCGCGTTGAATGCGTCGATATCGGAAGCAACGGCATCTGGTCGATGCGGTGGGTTTGTTCCGGCCTGAAAGATATGCCGAAGATTTCCGGACGGAGTTATATCTTTGACATCGGGCTGCACCGGGTTGATGACCGGGTGGAATTCGCGTTCAAGTCATCCTGTATGGTTCCATGGAACGATGACGAAGCTATTCCCTATGTTCGCCCATCGCTTATCGAACGGCTCACGACCAAGCCAGGATTGCGCCAGGGCAGAAAACTGGGAACGTTTTCGTGGCTGGTCGACACGCCGGAAAAGCTATCGGAATTGGAATCCATTCTGTATTTGCCGCAGCGGACGCTGCCGGTAATTGTGGTTTCGGCGCCGGATGCCAACCGCTGGACTTATACCCCCAATGTTCCGCTTAACTCCCTGATTGATTGCGAATGGCTGGCGAAACAATCCTTGGGATATGCCCACGTGGTCCGACTTTCATTCCAGATGGCGTTTGAATTTTTCCATCGCATCGGCAGGTCATGGGCGGTCTATGACGGTGCGGTAAGAATTTATTATCCGGGTCTGAATACCGAAACGGATTCTTTGCAGGATCATCCGGTCTATTTCAAATCGTACATCTGGCGTTGCCGCTACCGGGATCAGCACGGCCCCAATGCCTTTGCGGCCCAGCTTATCTCGTATATGCATTTGTACAAGGCGCGTTTGCGGGGGCAATTCGGACAGGTTCTTTTTGTTCCGGACGCCCGCTTGCTGAGCCGGGAAATCGCCGCCAAGGAAATGACCGAAGGCAAAGCCTGTAAACGCTGTCGGGCGTTTGACATACTGGTCGAGGAACTCAAGGAACAGGTGGCGTCGCTGAAACGGGAAAACGAATATTATACACAGGAAGTTCATGAGGCGGAAGCGGAAGCCAAAAAGTATCGTAACCAGGCGCTGAACCTGCTCGGTCAGGTTGACACTTTGCGGCTGGCGGTCGGGAAAAAATCAAAAACGGCGTTTGCCGATATTGAAATCCCGGCAGCCTATGAAGAACTGCCGCAATGGGTTGAAAAATATCTGTCCGGCCGGTTGTTACTGCATCCCCGGGCAATCCGCGGCATCAAAGACGCCATGTATGAATCACCGCAACTGGTTTACAAGGCGCTTCTGCTGCTGGGATTCACTTACCGTGATATGCGTCTCGGCCACAGCGACCGCAATAATTTTGACCGGGAATGCGCCGAACTTGAACTGCGCTTCAGCGGCTCGATTGCCAGATCGCGGGCCGGATCGGAAGGCGAAGAATACTTTGTGGCATACAATGGGCAGCGGCGTTTTTTGGAATTCCATCTCCGCAAAGGCAACAGTAAGGACAGGCGTTACAGTCTCGCCGTCTATTTTTTCTGGGATGATGAAGACGGGCAAGTCGTAGTCGGCGATCTGCCGGCGCACCTGGACAACCGTTCCACCTGAAGAATTGAAAGTTACCCCGGGATTGGGTTATTCAATCTTCTTTTTTTTCAATAGCGCGGGAATGAAGGCTGACGGCATTGAGCGGCGAAACCACTTTTTTGCCGGTTTCCGCCTCAAGCCTGAGCCTTGCTTCCCGGGCGACATTGCCGCCGCGTTTGGCAACATCAATATGAGCGGGGAAATTTTCAGGATTATCGGTTTCCGAAATTTCTTTAGTTGACAGCTCCGCCAGCATATTCAGCACCAATTCCTTATTGGTCATGTTATCACGGAGGTTCTCCTTCTTCAATCCTTTGAATTTTTTGTATTCCTTGGCCGTCTTGTCCGACCATGCCTGGTAAATGACATCGGTCAGGGCCGCAAAATGCACACCTTCTTTGAGCCCGTGCTTTTTCCATTCGTCAGTCAGTTCTTTGCGGATTTCGATGCTCTTGAGGCGCTGATTGATCCAGTTTTCGGAATATCCCAGTTGCTTATAGTCATGCATTGCCTGTTGAATTGACAACTCGGGATCTTGAATTTGGTCGAGGCGTTCAGCGGCAACTTGCGCCATCCACAACTTAAACGGTTCCGCCTTCGGCGACGGGATTGACTGAATCAGTCGGAATAATGCCTCGGTAGTCGCACAATCGGTTTTATAGAACTTGCCGTCCTGAGACTGCATTTTCAGTTGACTACAATTTGTAGTCAACTCACTTCCTTCTTTCTTGAGGCGCGTTTTTAGGACGCTCCAGTATTTACGCGGATTCGGACTGTCGGTTAGGATCGCCACAACATCAACTATGGAAAAATACCATTCTTCTTTATCATCATCCCATAAAGTACGAACCTTGCGGTCTTCAAAAACTTTTATCGCATTTTTCCGTGTCATATCCTTTCCCGCGCTTTTCTCAATTTCAGAACAATGGTCTGGTTCTGTATTAATAACCATGGATAAACCTAATCGGAAAAATGAAAAATGTCAATTGGAAATCCCATTTTTCCTTGCCAAATTCAATAAATACTGCTAATATACTAATGTCGTTTTGCTTTGCGGGACGGATTGCCGCAGCTGGAGCGGAAGGTTGTCAAGCGGGCAAAACCGGCAGAGGTTATATGTTAAGAGTTCCTTTGCGGGGCGGAGTCAACGCTGAAATGACAGGCCGCCAAGCAGGGAACACATTCTCGGAAACAACTTCTGTTTCTGTTAAATATATTGACAAGCGGAAGTATGCCGTAATGCATGCGGAAGCTTGGTTATCCAGCTAGACCGCTTCCGGGCAAACCGGATGAGGTTGAGTTCTTGACTGTTCAGGTTATTGAAATTTCGGCCATGCGGCGGCAGCAAGCGGATGTTTTCAGCGAATATCGCCTGGTGCTGAAGCCTTTTTGTAAGCCGGTTCGAAAGGAAGATTATCTTTACAGTCAGGAACGCCGCCGGAGAGTTTTTATTCCCGGTGGAATGGGAGGCTGAGACGGGAACGTCTCAGCCGTCTCTTTTTTTATGCTTAAATATTCCTTGTAAAGTTTTGTTGTTTTTCCCAATAAGGCGGGTAGTTTATACGGTATATAAAAACGAATGGTTTGTCAAGAAAAAATATGCAGTTAAGAACCGATACAATTGGTCAGGTCAATAATCCTGCGGAAGAAGATATTAAGAGAGCAATATCATATCCGGATAATATTATCCATAAAAATGATATTGTTAAATTACAGATAAACGAAGACTATTATATTTGCTTTTGGATTGGCACGGAAAAAGAAGGACATAAATTGTTTATTAAATTTGGAGAAAAGCAACTTGAATGTAATAAAACATTTACTTCAAATGCGGCTGTCGAGATCATGATAAAATATTTACATAGAGATATGAGTTGGTTTAAAAATTATACTTGGAACCAACCGATATCGGAGATTTTTTTAGAGAACCTTCAAATATTAATGAAATCTGAATAGGAGTTAAAAATGTCAATTTCAAGCGCAATTCAAACAATCGTGGATGAAGTTCCGCAGGGAAGTATTTTTGACAGTCATTTTGTTATCAAAGAACTCATCAAAAGGTTTTCTGATGACTATCTGGCATTTGTAAGCGACTTCGCCGTTAATGCAAATAATAAGCTTACCCTTACCGCGCATGGTCAAACAGGAAAAGAAATAAAGAAATTGAAGAATGTACAAACGATTGGGGATGCCTGGTCTGAAAATATACACAAAACTCCAAGTAAATGTACCTGCTGGAAGAAAAAATAATGGGCAAGCCGCTGAAGATCATCAAGTCCTCTGGCAATTATTCAGAGTCAAACCTCTCTGACGATGAATACGATAACGAATATATGGATTTTGAAAAGTGGGAGGCGCGTGCCGAACTTCTGGAGGAGGGAGATTATCCCGGCTTGGTAAAATACTGTGAACGAAGAGCAAAACGTTTTCCTGACGATCCATATTCACAGTTTTATTTGGGGGAAGCCTATGTTTTAAATAAAGAATACGAGAAAGCAATTGTATTTATTGCCGAACACCACAGAAAGAGACCAGGTATTGATGATTTTAAACATGTTATTCTTGATGCGTTATTTGCACAGGGAAAGAATGAAAATGATTTTGTTTGGACTGAAAAACCCGTAATTTTGAGAATGTCGGATAAAATTCTGGATTACTGTTATAACTTTCTCAAGCCCAAAATAAAGCCTCGATATATAAATACCCTGTATCTTGAATTCATTACTAAGGGTTATTTGCTTTTTTCGGAGGAAGAGCTGTTAAAGGGATTGATAGAGGATGAGAGATTTATTGTTAATGATGTTGATGAGGGAGTCTTCGCAAAAGTACAAGTCGCACGCGGGAAAAAATAATGATGCACCGATTCAATTAACCGGAGGACTCCAACGTTTCCCTGAACCGCTCCATTTCGGCTATATCCTCTTCCGGCGCATGCTTCATCCATTTTTCAAAGATGCTATTGGCTGATTCCCGGGGGGCGTCGGGAACCCAGTCGGAAAATTCATTACCGTGCTTTTCATATTCCCATAGCCCCTTGAGAATCCCCATGCAATAAAGCTTTGCCTGTTTGAACATTTTCAGTTTTACGAGGCGTTCAAGTTCGCTCTCAAACGGGCTGAGGGCGTCTTCGAACATTTCCCATGCGAGATCGTTCACATCGACGTATCCGTTGCGGGTTCTTCCGGAATTATCCCAAAGCTCCTCAACGTCAATAAAGTCGAGCGCACAATACAAGTCATCCGCCACCGCCTCGGCGCTGACTTCGGAAACGAGTCCAAGCGCAAGCGCCTCGGCTTTCCTGCGAATGGCCGGCTCTTTGAGAAGCTGTTCAAATACCGTCAATTTTTCCTGTGAATCAAGGTCGCTGATTTTTATCTTCTTGTTTTTCATGATGTTTCTTGTTTTGTCAGGGGCGGAAGCGGCTCATGCCAAGCTATCGCGAGATTCAGGCTGTCATTGGTTCCACGCTGTATTTCCGCGTCATCAATATATTCCCCGACGTCACGGCAATACGTCCATTTCAGTTTCATCAATTGGGCGATCATCCCGAAAACGGCTTCCTGTTCCGCCGGCGACAAATCCTTGTTGACGGCTTCACGTCCGCGTTTCAGGGATTCATCCAAAGTGTCGGAGTCCGAAGTAATGTTCCATGCAACGACTGCCAAAGAACATATTTTGTTCCGGGTCTCCAATTCCCGTTCAGGCGGCATGGGTTTGTTGCCGTAACATATGCGATGACAGGTGGCGCATAAAGACATGAATTTTTGCGCGCTTGCCTCCCGCATCACTTCCCGCATTTTGTAAAACTGTGGATTCGGAGGACAACTGGATTGCGTCCCGGTCATCCCTTTCCGGCGTTTTTTGTTTGAACGCTTCTTCCTGTTCATTTTTTCTTATTCCCGGTATAATTCATATTCTTAATTCTATTCAAAAATTCCGATTTATAAACCATCACTAAAAAATATGGAAGAAACAGGTAAAATTTCAATCGCTTTTTATAATTTTTCACCGGATTGCTACGCTTTTTGGCAAGGAAATTCATGAACAACTAAAGATTGGAATGCTTCCAGGAATAGTCGTTTCATGATGTGTATATTTTTTGCAAATTTAATTGTTTTTCTTCATAAGGCGGGTAATTTAAGGAATGAAATAATTTCAACTGAAAAATAAAAAAGGACTTTATGCCTTACGCTCCGTTTCATGCCAGGTTCCCGGATATCGCGGAAAAAGAGACAAGATCATTAATAATACACGGTGACCCTGAATTACCTGATGACAGATATATTCTTGTGGAATTATATTGCGATGAAAAAAACTGTGATTGTCGTCGGGTGTTTTTTGATGTTCTTTCTGAAAACACTAAAAAATCATTAGCGGTTATTACCTATGGTTGGGAAAAACGGCAATACTACATTGACTGGATGGGAGACAGTAATCCTGATGTCATAGATTCCCTGGTCGGCGTCGGTTTGAATCTGAGCAGTTTTCAATCCAATCTGGCGCAAGCCTTATTGAAAAAGATAGATTTTATCTTAAAAAATGACACTTCTTATGTCGAGAGATTGAAAAGACACTATAAGATTTTCAGAAAGGAAATTGATAAACAAAACAAAATAGCCCCGTTCGTTTCTCAACCCAAAATCGGTAGAAATGATCCTTGTCCTTGCGGATCGGGAAAAAAGTACAAGAAATGTTGTCTTAATTGAAATTTTCAGGAGAAACACAATATGGATGAGAATGATGATATTTCCGGAATCTACAATGATGACGGAACGAAAATTAATCCGGCGTTAATTTCCAAACCAAGCCTTTGCCTGACGTGTAAAAAAGATGATATGGAAGAGGAAGAAATATTGTGCCTGCTGACAAGGAATGACCAGGCGGGAGAAAAAGAATTTAAATGTTTTGCTTATGAACCAAAATTCGGGAAAACCGGGAAATGAAAAACTATTCTCCAGACAGGCCGATAAATCCTGAGGAATGGTTAGCTCTTGATGAAGAAGAGAGAATTAGACTGGTTCGGGCTTTTCATGAAAATCTGGATGATGGATTGCCGGAGGACGCTTTACCTTTGCATTCTTCTATTCATGCAATAGTTGAAAATCAACTGGCAATGGGAGTTGAATTAGTCCCGGAAACCATCGAAAAATTAATCCGGCAAGGTTTAAACCGGCATGAAGCGATCCATGCGATCGGAGCGATAGTGGCTGAAGATATGTTTGACCTGATGAAGGGTAATATCAAGGAGTTTTCGCCCCAAAAATATCGAAAAAGACTTGAGAAAATCACGGCAAAAAGATGGCGCAGAGGCCAGTATTAAATCCGGTGCCTGACAAACGTGCATAACAGCAATGGCGAAGTCCCTTTACAAATGCAAGTTTTATCCTTGACTTTTAGTAAAAAAGAGCAATTTTTATTCATCGATTTATCATTATTAACATTCCCGAACGTCTTCGTCCGGATATTTTAATTTCAGGAGTGGTATTATGCCTTTTGAACACGGGACTTTTGCTGTAACTATGTTTTCACTGCCGGAAGATTTGCCGGAAAACTATGAGCTTATCAACTAATAATTCTATAATTTTGGATAGATTGACATTATCTTATTCATGGTGATTATCGTAGCGGCCAAATAAAGCAACCCGTTGTATGCGCAGGCCGTTTTCTCGTAGCGAACATGAA
>JAQULZ010000115.1 GCA_028718375.1 Victivallaceae bacterium
CGGCCAATGTTAATTCCGCGATCCGGGACACGATAAATTGAGGGGTAAGCCGGGGATGGTTGTTTTTCGGAGCTTCAATTTTTCCGCTTTCCTCAGTGAAACAGCAACGGATAAAATCCCCCTCGACAATAATGACCCGCGCCGGGAAGTCCATATCCCGCATCCGGTCAAGCTCGCGCTGAAAACGTTCCCATCCGCTGGAAATTGTCCCTAAAAAATCATCCAGGTTTTTCCGTTCAATCGCGAACTTGTCATCACCCTGCAGGGCATAATCGCCCGCCCGCAGGCATCCCCGGATTGGAAACACTTCCAGCTCCGGGAATGCCCACGGGGTTTGCTCGCGGGTATCGATGATGATGCGGAGTTTGCCCATTATGCAAACGGGACATCGTCATCATCGTTATTGCCGCCGAACGGGTCAAATGCGTTTCCCGAAGGTTTGGCCGCGCCGCTTCCTGATTTACCGAGCATGGCGGCCAGCTTCGCGTTTGCGTCTTTATTGTCGACTTCAACGTCAAAATTCTTGCTGACATAGAAGTTGACATACCCGCCTTTGCTTTCCTTCCCGAAAAAACTTATCGGCTTTCCTTTCAGGACGTTTAATTTAGTCATGTCTGGAGTTGGCAATCCGAGTTCGGCCAGCGTGTTAAGCGCAAGCTGATAACGCGGGGTACCATCCGGGGTATAATCCTCGGACATCTCCATGTAAATATCTGCCTTGCCGTAATTATTGGTTACAGCGGAGATTTTTACTTCAAACCGTGCGCTGCTGTTTTCGAAACGAGGCTGGATAACCTTGGCATCGGTGATAACACCGGTATGATTGCCAACTCCAAGTTGATAATAGGCTTTTGGTTCCATCATGATGCATTTTCCTTTTGATTAATTGCTTGCTTTTTTGGTTTCAATTTTTATAAACATCTGCTCTTTCACGTACCGGAGCGCGTCCCCGTTGCGTTCGACGGCTTTGAGGGCTTCATTTCCTGAAAGCGAACATTTTTTATACAGGCTTTCATACTTTTTTTTGTAACTGAACAATGTTTCCATGATACATTTTCCTTATCTTGATTGAATTTTGGTTACTTTTTTGATTTCAACGCCTTCGATTTGCGCGGCGTCTTTGTGGAGGTTGATGTATGCGCGGATTTTGCTTTCATCCACACTGCAGAATTCGCGCGGTACGAGATTAGGATTGACTACCGTAAATTCGTAGACAATCCGGGAACTGCTGACCATTTTAAACGGCGCGGCCGTTACCGGTTTTATGACCGGCGTTGGCTCCGGAACGCGAGCCGCATCCCCGAACGGATCATCGGACACGGCGGCGGCTTCCTCTGCCTGACGGCGTTTTTCCGCTTCCGCAGCGGCCAGTCTGGCGGCGGCTTCTTCCTGCTCCCGGCGTTTCCGTTTCTGATCTTCAACCCACCGTGCCATTGCTTTTTTAAGGCGGTCTTTTTCCGACTCGAGTTCAGCACGTTCCTTGTCAGCAAGCATCTTGATTTCTTTGACAGCGTCATTGAACGGACGCGCCAGTTCCAGACGCTTACTTTCCAGATTATTGGAATGGCCGGTTACCTTTTTCAGGACAAACTCGGCATTGGTGTAATCCTGTTGTCCGGCAATGGCCGTAACGGCTTTGGATTCCTGAAGGATTTCATCGCGCGTTTTCAACCAGTCATCCTGGATAGCAACGCTGGAAGTGATGTTTTTCAGTTGAAGTTCCATTATTTTCCAGCCTCCTGTTGCCGCTTACGGATTTCCGCTTTCAGGGCCTCGACATGTCCAGCGGTCATTTCCGGGAATTTGTCTTTGGCGTTCAGGCAGGAAATCAAAGCCTCTGTCTTTTCGAACCTCGCCCAAGGTAGACCGGCAAAGGCCGGAATCGTGCTAATCGGACACGTGGAATAATCCACTTTTTCGGCTTCCCGCTTTAGTCTGTCAGCTTCATCGAAAAGCCGTTCACCGGGAGTTTTGGCCGCCGCCTGTTTTCCAGCGTCCGTGTCCGTCTGTGATTGTCCGTGTTCATCCGTGTTTTCATCTTCCTTAATTTCGGTAGCTTTCACGTCCACGGTTTCGCCCTGCGGTTCCGGTTTCGGCTTGGCCTTGCCGGTCTTCTTGAGCGCGGCGTTCGCAGCTGCAGGATCGATGGCCTTTTCCTCGCGCGGAGTAGCAACCTCCGTAAAACTGGCCGTTTCTTCCGGAGTATAGACACCCTTGCAGACTTGCGGGGCAATCGTGCGGATAGATTCGCTTACCAGCCGCGCCCACAGCATTTCCTTGCGCCGCCGCGGCGTGCTCCAGTTGTCCTTGAGCGTTTTTCCATCTTCTCTATAAACATAGGATTCCTGTTTGGCCTCTTCCCAGGTAAACGAGTTCTCCAATGTCCGGCCGTCGATTTCAAACGCCGCTGCCGCTTTTTCCGGGGAATATTCGACTATCTTGTATTTGCCCCCAAACTGCGAAAACGTTGCCAGCATGGCATCAGCACGCATCGTAGGCCTGCCCTTGATAATGTGGTACGTCCGGATAAAATCCAGCGGCGTAATTTTTTCCTGATAGCAGGTCATGGCAAGAACCATACCGGCAGAATCGGAATTAATTCCAAACATACCTGATTTTGCGATCGCGGTTCCAATTTCGGCAAGATCATTGATTGAAGCTACCGGCAACTGGATATTTTCCTGTTTAACAAGCTCATTCATGGTTACTCTCCCTGCTCGTTTTCCTGTTCGGATTCAGTTTTCTGCTCCGGTTCAGGTTTGGTTTGAAATTCGGCTCCCGGCTCATCCTCGATTACTCCGGCATCCACAACTTCCACCGGTTGACGCTGGAGCAGATATTTACGGTCGCCTTCGGAATCGTCTCCGAATACAACCCGGTAAACATTCTTTTCCAGCCCGTCTGCGCCCGGAGCGTGGCTGACCAGTTCCTTGGCATCCACGGGCGTTTTGTAGCTTTCCCATCCTTCAGATGAGAACCCTTCGGATTCACGGTCAACCATCGGCACGGCCAGTTTATTGGCGAAAACAAAAACCGGCGCATCCTCATCCGATTCCTGCGGCCCGATGGCATTGATAAACAGGTCTGAGCGTTCGTTGCTGGACATCGGTTGTTCGCGGATAACTTCGCCGGTGTCCATCCTGATCAGGGACTTAATCCCGTTCTGCGGGGTGTTATAGCGCGTTTCGCACTCGACTTCACGCATTTCCTTGCCGTTGGAAACGATTATTCCAAGGCGGTTAATTTCGGCGTTGCAAGCGTCGATGCTTGCTTTGAGACTTGAGTTGACAGATTTTTTTTCATCTTCGAGACTGTTCCGGCGCTGCGTTTCTTTCGATAACTTGCGCCCCATTTCGACCAACTCATCCTGCGTCAGAACGCATTCGAGCTGCTCTTCAGTTTTCGGATACCTTTCCATTTTCCTTTCCTTTTGTTATTGGTTGACGGCATTTCAGCCGTTATTTTTTACAGAATTGGATTTGCTGGCCGCGAACCATTTTGTTGAGAATCTGGTTGATTTCGGCTTCGATAAGACAATCCGGAACGCTTTTGCGGCCGCTCAAGACAGCTTCGACAATCGCATCGAGCTTCTCGACCGGAAAAAAAGCGCAAGCCGGATAACGACGAACGGCCTCGGACACTTCAATCCTCAACCCCCGCCAAATCTCGCCGCTGTTAAAAACTCCAAGGTCATAGACCTTTTGTGATAAATCGCTGGAAATCTGATCCAGGCGCGCTTTGAATTCGTTTTTTTTCGGCCATACTTTTTCCTTTTTTTATTCGCTTTTTGGGGCTTTCAATTCGGATACTTTTTTGAGGTGAAGCTTGGCAAGTGCTATAATGATGTTCTTATGCTCTTTCCACCATTTGAATGCTTCTTTTCCGTCCATAACGATAATTTCTTTTTGGGTAAATTTTTCCCACGCCTCCACAGAATGACGCTCACAGCCTATTTTTATGTCGTTGTCGATCATAACGACACTGTAACGTTGGTGAATTCCCACCAGCAACGTTATTGCGACATTTTCGAGGTTCGCGCCTTCGAGGTTCGCGTAACCGAGGTTCGCGCAACCGAGGTTCGCGCAACCGAGGTTCGCGCAACGGAGGTTCGCGTAACCGAGGTTCGCGCAACGGAGGTTCGCGCAACGGAGGTTCGCGTAACCGAGGTTCGCGCCGTAGAGGTTCGCGCCGTAGAGGTTCGCGCAACGGAGGTTCGCGCCGTAGAGGTTCGCGTAACCGAGGTTCGCGCAACCGAGGTTCGCGTAACCGAGGTTCGCGCAACGGAGGTTCGCGCCGTAGAGGTTCGCGCAACGGAGGTTCGCGCCGTCCTTGACGGCCATTTCCACAGCCTGTTTCAAGTTTTCGGCTTCATACTCCAGAGATTTCTTTCCGTTCCAAAAATCAATTTGCACCTTCATTTTCCCCCTTTCCTTGTTTCGGGATTAATCGTAAATAGATTCCTTATTCCGCTCATCGCGGAGGTGCTGTTCGATATTCCAATTGTCTGCGGCGGCCCGGAAGCTATGCCGGAGATAACGGCGAACCGATCGTAAAAAGTTTTTTAATTTCATTTCTCCAGTTCCTTTGCGATGGTTTCTAACTCATCAGCGATTCTGGCAACCGTGCTTTCCATTGCCCCAACTTGGATCATCAGCCGTTCAAGCTGAACGCCGGTCTCTTTGGCGGCACGGTCCCGGATATCCGCCGGGGTTTTCCGCAGAGATTTGGCAATTGACTTAATGCGGTTTGCTTCGTACATGTTAATCCTCCTCCAAGTCGTGATATTTAGCGTTCCAGCGATGTTTGTATTCCCGGCTTTCCCGCCAGTTGTCGATGATTCGGATATATAGCCAGCCGAGCCCGAATAAAAAGCAGATAAATGATAAAAGCTTCATGCCAGTTCTCCTCCTGTCGTTAGTTATTGTTCAGCAACTTCCGCATGTTTTTTTTCAAATTCATTTTTTTCTAATATCTGTTTTCCAATATTTTCGGGCAGGCAAAAGCGAAGTTGATCGCGGATAAATTCTGAAGTTGTATTATAGCAACGTCTTTTTGATTCATCTTCAATGGCCTTTTTGAAGCCGGCGGGGAGCTTAATAATAATAGTTTCTTGCTTATTCATATTATCACCTTTTGGTTGGTTTGTTCTTCCGTGTTTTAGTAATTATAATATAGGATTTCAAATATTGCAAGTATTTTTTTAAAAATATATTGATTTTTTTTATATTAAGTATTATTATATACTATATAAACAACATTAAAAAATATATAGGTAAGATTATGCTCTCTGTTGGAAATTCAATAAAAACGCTTAGATTGCAGAAACGCTGGACACAAAAAGAGCTTTCTGAAAAAACCGGAATAAGACAAGGGATGATATCATCTTATGAAAATGATGATTATTCTCCAGGAATAAAACATTTAAATACACTGGCTGATGTTTTTAAAGTTTCAGTTTCTGCCATAGATGAAAGATTATCAAATATTCCAGAATTAGATAAGGATTTGTTAAAGATAATAGAATATTTTTCAGCATGATTTATTAGCTAAAATTGCTCGTAAAAAAGGCCGGGTTAATCCCGGCTTTTTTTATATCATTCATTCGGTTTTTTCGGCGATTGTTTTTGTCGCTTCTCCGATAGCTTTTACCCGTCCGGCAGTCTGTTCGGCGGTTTCCCCGGGACAACCTATATAACTCAACGAATAGGACGTATCATCAATCCCGAACAGCGAACCGAAAAAGCTCCGGTGCGCGGTCATGGTAAAAACCGGTATAGAAGTTACCTGGTCGTCTTTTTTAACCAGTGGCGAACTGGCATAGGAAAACTGGTTTCCGGCCAGCCACAACTCAGGAAACGGATAAGATCCGGTCGTTACCGAACCGGTCGCCCGCACCATAAAGCCGTTACTGCTGTCGGAAAGCCCCACAGCCTTGTTTTCAGTTACACAACCGGCCGCCAGAATTGCGATCAGCAACGCCGGCACGATAAGTGAAAGCAGGTTTTTCATGATTTTTTTCCTTCTGTTTTGGTTCCTTGTTTAAAAATGCCGCAACCGCGACGATTGCGCTTGCTATACTGAATATTGCGACAATAAGACCAAGCACCGTTCCCCATGTTTTATAAGTAGTCTCAATGGTATGTACGCGATCATCAAGAGCATCGTGCTTGTCGATAAGACCAGGTTTCCCTTCGTGTCCGTGAAGCTCGCGATAATCATTATCCAGTTTGGCTTCCATCCTGGTCAGCCTGGTGATAACTTCTTTTTCAAAATTGGTCATTATTGCCCCTTTACTTTTTTAAATTATAGCCTCATTAAAGGCAAGTTTTATGACCGGCGGGTAACCGTTTTCGATCATCTGGTTTTCGTGTTTCAATACCCGCTCCAATAGTTTCTCATCCGGACACTCATTGATTTTCAGCCAGGCCAACTCACGGAACGCACATACTTTTTCCTTTTCGTGTCCGCTCCATACAAACCCGCCGCCGGCTTTGACCGCCAGCCATGCGGCATTTCGCAGGACGGCTCCGGTTCGCCGTGACAGCCATGTTGGACGCGACAAATCTTTGTATTCCATTTTTTCGAGGAATATCCAGTCGCAAAGAGAGCGAGGGAATATTTCACCGGCATACAAACCGTCATGTTCCAGGCCGCCTAAAAGATACCAGCCATAGCGTTCTATCCGGTCTTGGAAAGCAGAAGGAACACTCAGTCCATCAGTAAGCATTTTGTCAATGAAGAAATCGTAGACAAGCCCGTTTTCAAACTCAATATGACTATTGAAATCCTCGACAAGGTATTCTTCGCCGTTCCAGTGTTCCAAGTCATCACCGGGATAGCGCATGTTTTCATAAGTTGTTCGTCCAAAATGAATAGTCATAGCTTATTTCCTCTTAAATTTTGCGGCGCAACGCTTATTTACGTATTCAGTGAAAAACTTTTCAGCTTGCTTTGTTATGCGCCATGCGTCCTTTTCAAGCGTAAGCTGGCGCAGAACCGGCAGACAGCATAAAATGTAGAGAATGCCATACTTTTTAAACTGCCAGGCATGACGCAACTCATGGACAAGCGTAAAAACAATTTGTTCAGGCCAGGGATCAGGAAAACCGGGAACATTGCATTCATTCGGCATCAGATAAACCGCTTTCCCGGCCCAGGGAATAAATGCCCCCATTATTCCGTTTTCGATATTCATCGCGTCGCACCATTTGATTTTATACTGCTTGTAATTGAAATTTTTAAGCCACTCCCCTTCCGGGGTAGCACAATACGCCTCCAGCAGTTCATCGAAAGACTTTTGCTGTTCAGGCGTAATGCAACGGCTATTCCTCAATGACAACGATGTAAACATCCTATTCCTCCGTTTCGGTTTCCTCGGTGGTTTCGGACGCTTCGGATTCGTCAGTTGCCGTTTCTTCCTCGGTAGCTTCCGGCAGGTACTGAATCAGTTTTGCGAGATACTCGCAGGTATCCACAAGCGGCGTTTCAGATCCGCAATATTCGAGGTTAGTCGTGATAGCGTCGTACACGGTCTTGATCTTAAGGGCAAGAGCGGTTTTTTCCGTATCAGTCAGGGTTTCTGACCCTTCAATGGCCGTTGTAATCTCATCCAGCGTCGCGGTGTATTCCAGTCCAAGTTCGTCAAGGTATCCCTTATACTGCCGGACACGGGTTTCGAGGTCTGGATTGACTTCGTATAAGGCTGAATAATGCATTTCATCAACCTGATCCTGTGTGTACCCAACCCGTTCCAGTCCAAGCGCTGCGAGTTCATCATCGCTGATAATTACGCCTTGAACATACAGCGGAATGCGGAGCCTCTGTGGAATTTGCTTTTCACGAACAACGTATGGAGTTTTGATGTCCATTTCGTTACCAGTTGCTTGGTCTTTTAACTTCCAAAGTACAATTTCTTCTGACATAATCTCAGTCTCCTGTATATTTTTATATTGCTGTGTTAAATGTCAACTTCCCAAATCATCTGCTGTCTTTACTTGTAATATTTGCATAATAAAATTCCTCTTATGTTATCGGCGGAATGCCGTCCGGGTCGTATTTGGGCATGCAGAATACGATGGAAGCGAATGTCGGACGATAGGCGAAATCATGTCTTGTCCAGGTTGCCCCGGCGTTGTCGGAAGTGTAGACGAGATACTGGTAGGGATTGGTGGTTATCGCGGTTTCCATCACCAGTTTCGCCCCGTCACTGAAGATTTCCATTGCCCGGAGGTCGTTTTCGCTGTCCACCGTAATTTCCGAAAAATTGATTCCGTCGGTCGATTTCAACAGCGCGTAGGATACCGGATTGTCCGTATGCGCCCCGGCGAACCACAGCGAGCCCAGCCTGCAAAACGAATCTACCGCTAAAAACTGCGATGGGTAAACCGCCGTTAACCAGTTGGTGAAATCTGTAGAATAACGTATCGTCGGCTCACCGTTGAAAATGCTCCCGTTGCCAACCAGCATGTGAGACGCATTGCATTCAATTGTTCCGATCTCGTTCAGCCCAGGGTTAAAGTGTGTAATATTGCCCCAGTCCGCTGTCGCAAACGGTACCTTGATAATGCCGTCATTGTAAGTTCTGATGAACCAGTGGGTATTATTGTTTATTATTTTTCCTGCTGACGAAGACGCCGCACCCACAACTGTTGGAATTGACCAGCTCTCCCCATCTGCAGACCAGCTTATAATTCCCTCGTATGCAGAATTTGAACCAGAAATCAGCCAGTAGCTGCCGTTCCAGCCAATGGACATAACGTATTCGAAATCAGGAACGGGAACTGGCTCCCAGTAAGCTCCATCTTCGGAAATCATCAGAAAATTGTCGCCGCTGCTCTTCTTGCCGCCGATGATGTATCTGGAACCATTATGGTAGCCGCAGTAAATGTTGCTCAGAGCGACGGTAACGTCATCGGTTTTTGAAAAATCGTCGGTCATCAGCATGTTGCAGACCAATCCCACCGAGGATGAATGACTGAAGCCAAGACGGTACCAATTATACCCGCCCAGTTGCAGGCGTTTCTTCCGCTGAGTGTGTAAAACGATGGGATTCATTACAGTATGCTCCCTTGGACAAGCCACGAATTCGCGGCAATTTTACGCAAAGTTACACCAGTATATTGCTGTGCTATCATACGCGCACCAGTGGGTAAATTTTCACCGTTTATCTGGACTGCGCTTGGGGTATAGGCACCGTTTATATCCACAGCGCCGGTTCCGAGCCGGTCAACGACGAATACCGATCCAACCGGCAATTCCAACACCGAATCATGCTGGATATAAACGGCGGCATAGTCGGTGTTGTAAAATTCCAGGACTTTTCCCATATGGTCGGCCGTGATATAGAGATAATTTCCACTAAGGTCGCCAGAGGTTATCTGTATTACCTGTGCCCGTTTACCTTCTGTGTATTGTAGAAAATCATCCATAGTTCCGGAGTTTCCTGCGGCAATCCACAAATCATATGCGGAATCTCCATCTTCCCCGTCAGCTCCAGTGGCTCCAGTTGCTCCAGCCGCCCCGGTATCGCCTTTCGGAATGGTAAAATCGAATATCGCAGCGGTTTCAGTGCCGGAATTAGACACAGATGCAGAACTTCCAGCTTCTCCAGTGGTTACGGTTCCGACTTCGATTGTGGCGTTATTGCCATCGCTGATGTCCGGGTATTTGACCGCTACGAATATGCTTGTGCCGACCTGTGCTATCTCAAGCACATAGAGTTGAGGGTCTGTTGTAAGATCAATATCCGGCATGTTCCAGGCGGCAGG
>JAQULZ010000116.1 GCA_028718375.1 Victivallaceae bacterium
TTTTTCCGGTATCGTCGTTGGCTTCGTTTATAATAGTTCGCATTAGCTTCGGACCAACAGACTCCTTGTAAAATCGCCTGATTCCGCTGAAATTTGCCGATTTAAGGCTTTTTCGTTCAAGCACTATATAAGCAGAATCAACCCCTCCGCCGATTAAAAATGAAAGACATTGAAAATCAATATCGAATGCCGGCGAATGAATTTCACCGGTCTGCTCTTCATCGCATATTCCATTTCCCGTTTCACCAGTTCCCAGAAAATACTTGCCTTGTTTGTTAAAGTTCCCCTCCTGACGATCGTTATTGTTGCTTGAAGGCATTTCTTTGAATTTGCCTTTTACTATTTTCCAGCCTTGTAAATCTCCTGTTTCAAAATCAAATTTTATACCAGCGCCAACCCATAAAGAAAAAATGAAAATTAACCCGCCAATGATCACTCTGAAACCTCTTAAGCTTTTTTCAGCCCGATTAATTTTACCGTTTATTTTTGACAAAAATCATTCTCCTGGATATATGTTATTTTTTTTCACAAAGGCAATGTTCGTTCCGTCCTGTTGCATTTTTATTTTTACGTGTAGTTACACGTTAATATCGAAAAGCTCTTTTGTCAAGGGGTATCACCACAAAAAATATGGAAAAAATCAAGTTTTGCGCGGAATTACAGCCATATATGGCGGGTCGGTGGGCTTGCCTTTGCCGGAAAGGACTTTCAAGGTTTCCGCCGCTATCCATTCTCGGGGATATTCCATAGTGGTCAAGTCCGAAAACAAAGCGTTGAACGTAGGACTGCTGTCTACGCCGAGTACCGCAACCTGTTCCGGAACTTTAACACCGGCGGCCCGAAGTTGCTCCAAAGCAGTCATTGCCAACCAGTCGTTGTGGCAGAAAATCGCCTCGGGCTGACAACGACGGATAATTTCCTGAAAATTATTTTCCGGTTTATTTAAAATTATAACTGGTTCGAGACCATTTTCACGCATCGCCTTCCGGTATCCCGCCATCCGCAGCCGTACCGCCCAATAATCCGGATGGTCATAAGTAAAATGAATAATCCGCCTCCGTCCCCGCTTCAGTAAAAAATTGACCGCATCAATGCCGGTCCGCTCTTCGTCCGGAGAAATAAACCGGGTATTTTTTCCGGTTACGGGGGAAAGCAGGGCAATTATTTTCATTTTCAACGAAAAGGTATCTGGGATCTCAGTATTATCTCCCGGCGGGATTACTATCGCTCCGCCAAAGCGGCGCGCGGAAAAATCCGACAGCAAATCAAAAAGTTCGCGCCGGGAATCATATTGCGAGATCATAAGTTTAAAGCCTTCCCGGGCAATTTCCTGTTTGATTACCGCCAGCAAGTCCATATAAAATATACCATTCAAATGGGGAACGATGGCACCGACAATGCAACTTTTTCCGGTAAGCAGTTCACGGGTGGCCGGATTGGGGCGGTAGCCGTATTTTTCAGCGGTTTCGAGAATTTTCTGCTTGGTTTTCCGGCTGATGCCGTCGCGGTTATGCAGCGCGCGGTCAACCGTTCCCTGCGACACGCCGCATAACTCAGCCAATTCCAAAGAAGAAATCATAAGATATTCCTGCTAACGACGTTAATGTGAGTAACCCGATCTTAAAATTAATCAAAAAAATCGTGTATTTCGTGGTTAACAATTATTTTCTTCCGGCTTCCCGGGCGGCAATTTTATCGGCTTTGGCGATAATCGCCTTGATCAGGGCGGTATCCCGGTAGAATTTTTCGCCGGCAAAAACGCAATAAAATTTCCAGAACCGCCGGAGGTCCTGGTCGGACACGTAAGGCCGGGCGGCAAAAAGCAGTTGACCTAAATCCTTGACGCGCCAGCGCCGGCTCAGTTTTTTCTGGATGATCAGCCGCTGCAGATCGATCGGATAAACCCGGTCGTGTTCATTTTCCCTGACCAACAGGTGGACCAGGTAAAAATCCTGGTGAGCGAAACCGGCGGCATGCATCCGGCCGCTGAGAATGGCGGTTTTTTCGATCAGCGCCGACTTCCGGCCGCAGTTTTCCGGGGTGAAATTTCTGAACAGTTCCTCGGCCTTGACACCGCCGGTAATCCCCAAGGTAAGGTTGCAGGTGCATCCCTTTCCCGGCGCGGCTGCGGCAATGGGGACCATGGTATCCAGACCGGCGCGGTGAAACGCCCGCAGAGCATACCATTCGTGAAGTGCGTCGAAATTCCGGAATTTCAGGGAAAATGCCTGTTTAAGCCGTTCCTTCAGCGGCGGAGGAGTATAGCGCTTGAGGTAAACTTCCAGCTTATTGCCGTCCGGAGTACTCAGAAACGTCCGGCCGGTACTGCGCTGCACCAGGATTTTTTTGACGGTTGCGCAGTCGAGCTCCCAAAGTTTCCGTGCCGAATCAATCCCGTTGAATCGCAGCAGTTCGGCAAAATCGGCGTTTACAGTAAGTTTCCCGCCGTCAAATAATACGGTTTCGAAATTCATGCCTTCCCCGTTTGCCGCGCCGCCTGTTTGTCCCGGCGGACTTGTTCGAAAATCCGTTCCAGATCGGCAATATGGTTTTCCCAGGTGTAATTTCTGGTGGCGCTCAGCGCCCGTTTCGCAAATTTCAGATGTTCAGCCGCCGGGAGTTTCATATAAGCTTCGAGGATTGAGGTAATCCGATCGATTTCCCGGGCCGATTTTACCAGGAAACCGTTTTTGTTATCCTTGATCAGTTCCGACGCCCCGACCATGCTGGTGGTCAAAACCGGTACCCCGCAGGCGCAGGCTTCGAGGATGACGTTGCCGAACGTTTCGTAATGGCTCGGATAGAGCAGCAAATCGGAAGCGATGTAGTAATCGCGCATGTGCGACTGTTTGCCGGCAAAAACCAGATTTTCGGTCACATTGAGTTTTTCCGCCAGCCCCAGAAACGGCTTGGGATTGCCTTTGCCCACCACCAGCAGCGTCACGTGCCGGCGCATTTCCCCGTTCAGGCCGGCAATGGCGCGGATGGCTTCGTTAAGACCCTTGATCTTGAAATTGGCGGCCACAAAAATACAGACGAAACGGTCGGACAGGTGCAGTTTTTTCTTTATTGCGTCTTTTTCACCGGTTTCGGCGGGAAAATATACTTCGCGGTCGATGCCGTTCGAAACCAGGGAAACTTTTTCCGCCGGATAGGCAAAATGTTCAATAACCTGCTGCTTCAGCAACTGTGAATTGACGATGATGTGGCGGACATTTGCCGGCTGAATGGTTTTCCGTTCCAGATTCAAAATGGAAAAATGGCGCGGATTAAACCGCGCCAGACGGGAATATCCGATCGGAAGCCACTCATAATGAAGCTGTTCGGTTATTCTGAAAATATCGGCGGGAAAAGTGCGGCACATGGTATAAACAAGATCGAATTCATCCCGGCGATTGTCCTGATTAAGCAGACTCTGCACCCGGCGGTGAAATGACGAGGTTTTACTCAGGCCGGTGCCCCGGGGGACTTTGCACCATTTCAGTTTATCGGATTCCTGAGCGGTGAATTTTTCGGAAAAAACGGTGATCTCATGGCCCCGGTCAATAAAATTCTCGACGAATTTCGCCGCCACTTTTTCCGCGCCGCCGCCGGCGGGCGAATACGCATTCCTGATAAAAGCTATTTTCATAATCTTTTATCCCTTGGCTCTCCACGGTTCTGTCAAAATCTAGCCACAATTTAATTATTAACTCATTGTGTAAATCTTTCTGTTTTAACTGAAAAACAAAAGCTTTTTTGTTTTTCAGAACACCTCCCGTCTCACTTTGTCGCTGCTTTTTTGTCAACGGCCAAAATCGTATAAACCGCGACTGTAAGGAGCTCGATTTTGCGCCTTGACAAGGAAGTGGCGAAAAGTAACGTTATGCGTTTGAATTCAGCTCGAACGCTCAGCATTTTCAAAAACCCACTTCGTTCTTTTTTTGAAAATATCGCTTTTCGAGAACGGTACTGTCCAAGCGCGGCTTGCCGCGCAATACTTTCGCTCATTGGAGATGAGCGACCAACGTTTTCGGCCGTTGGATCACCGAGGCGTTGCATCCGCCTTTTTTCATTTTTTTTCATGTTATTTTTGACACTACCCTCTCCACTTCCGCTGGCGGACTGCCTCATACAGCAGAATAGTCGCCGCGGTCGCGACATTCAGGGAATCGATTTTACCCAGCATCGGGATTCTGACTTTAAAATCCGCCCGCTCAAGCCACGGCCGGGAAAGCCCGTGCTGTTCCGTACCGACGATAATCGCTACGGACCGGGTCATATCGACCTCGGTGTAAATCAACTCGGCATGCGGAGTTGCCGCCAATGATTTTATTCTATTATTTTTCAGCCAGGTCATGGTTTCTTCAGTGTCCGCCTCCGCCAGCGGCACCGAAAACAACGCACCGGTACTGGCCCGGATTACGTTCGGGTTATAAATATCGGTACACTTATCGCAAATTATCAGGCCGTCGACTCCCGCCGCATCCGCGGAACGCAGGATCGAACCGAGATTGCCCGGTTTCTCCACAGCCTGAGTTATAATATACAACCCGTTCGGCGGTTGCGCAAGTCCCGAAAGCTGATGCCGCCGCATTCGGGCTACTGCGATCAGGCCTTCCGGGCGGTCGCGGTAGGTCATTTTGGCCATCAAATGAGCCGGAACTTCCGCAATTACGGTCCCGGACGACGCCAGTTTATCCAACAGCGGAAACTCGTTTTCCCCCAGAAACATTTCCGGACAGAAAAATACTTCCGTGATCTTCAGACCGTATTCGAAACCGCGGGTCAGTTCGCGATAACCTTCGAGCAGAGTCGATTGTTCCTTTTCCCTGGCGCGGCGGTCGCGCAACGCACAGACGCGCTTGACGGCCGGGTTTTTGCTGCTGGTTATTTTCAACATAAGAAATTCGGACTCCTGCCGTGCGGCGGGATTATTGTAAATGCATCGAGACCAGCGAATCGGGGTCGGTGGTTACCGGCAGTGGCGGCAGACGGTCGGTCAGCCCCCAACGCCGGGAAAACGGCCAGAAGACGAATAACGCTTTGCCGACGATATTCCGGCGCGGCACCGTTCCCCAATAACGGCTGTCCAGACTGGTCCGAGAGTTGTCTCCCAGCATGAAATACGAATCATCCGGAACGGTAAAGCCGTCCCCGGACAGATCATGTTCATGGGGAAGGTTCAAATGCCCATGGTAACCACCCTGATTGCTGTACAGCTTCCGGAATTTAGGCGAAAAGTCAGTCACCGGCTTGAACCGCGTTTCGCCCCGGGGACGAATGTAAAGCGTCCGGTGAACGATTTTCAGCGTATCCCCCGGCAGACCCGCCAGGCGCTTGATATAATAATAGCCGTTTTTCGCCAGTGCCCGGCCGTTATAGTAAATGTTTTCGGTATTGAACACCACGACGTCACCCCGGCGCAGACCGGCCAGCAAATGGGAAAAGCGGTCGACGAACAGATGATCGCCGGACGACAGCCAGCCGTTGCATAATACCTCTCCCGCTTTATAGGGAATCGGGCATACCGTTTCTCCGATACAGCTGAAATTCCGGTACAGGCCGCTGTACTCACTGACTTTGTCCCACTCCCCCGGCAGACCGTAATTCACCCCGCCGATGGTAAACCAGGTGTAAGGAAACACCCCATAGCGCAGACTTTGCCGGAATGCTTCGTAAGGATTACCGCCCTCCAGGATGCCGTCCTGTTCGATTCTCAGCCTGGCGCGTTCACAGGAGAACAGCAGGTAATCCAGGGGAGCGGAAACTTGGCCGAGCAAAGGATTCACTTGCCCTTTTTGGGCAATGTAATGGATTCCGAACAGGGTTGGCTGCATGCTGCTGGTGGGAATTTTGAACGGCTGGAGGAACAGACCGCGGATTCCGAACGCCACCGCTGCCGCCACGGCGAGTACGTCGAGGTATTCGCGAATCCAGGCGTATTTCGGCGGTGGCAGAAATTTTTTATAGGAACGGCGGCAATCCTCAACCGCCCGGCTCAGTTCCCCGGCTGAATCCGGATTGCAGCCGGCAGCCGTCTGATCGATTTGTCGTAAGGCTTTTTTCTGCCCGTCGCTAAGAATATCGTCATCAACCAGCAGAGTATGCCGGGCGTGAACGCCGAGTTTTTCCAACTCTTTGCGCAATTTATGTTCAGCGGAAAAAATCATAGCTGTATCCTTTTTACCGGTTTTAATCCTCGTCCGAAGTTTTCAGCACTGCGACGAACGCTTCCTGAGGAATGCTCACGCTGCCGACCTGTTTCATCCGTTTTTTGCCGGCTTTTTGCTTTTCCAGCAGTTTGCGTTTGCGGGTGATGTCACCGCCGTAACATTTCGCCAGCACGTTTTTGCGGAGCTGGCGGACGGTTTCGCGCGCGATGATCTTGCTGCCGACAGCGGCCTGAATCGCGATCTGAAACATCTGCTGCGGAATCACTTCCTTAAGCCGCCTGACCAGCTGCCGGCCGCGGGAATAGGCGTGATCAACATGCACGATCGACGAAAACGCATCAACGGGTTCGCCGTTGACCATGACATCCAGCTTAACCAGCTTGGCGGCGCCGTAACCGGCCGGTTCGTAATCCATGCTGCCGTAACCGCGGGTCACGGATTTGAGTTTGTCATGAAAATCGATCAGAATCTCGTGCATCGGCAAAGCCGCGGTAATAATGACGTGTTTGCCGTCTACCGAGTCCGTATGGGTAACCGTTCCGCGTTTGGACATAATCAGATTCATGATGTCGCCGATATATTCGGTGGGAAGCATGATCGAGGCTTTAATGAGCGGTTCCTCGATCCGGTCAATCTCCGCCGGGTCGGGCAGATGTACCGGGTTGTCGACTTCAAGCGTACTGCCATTTTTAAGAAACACATGGTAAATCACGCTCGGATAGGTCGCAATAAGGTCCATATTGTATTCCCGGCGTAAACGTTCCTGGATGATTTCCATATGCAGCAGTCCCAGAAAACCGCAGCGGAAACCGAAGCCCAGTGCGACCGAAGATTCGGGCTGATATAAAAACGCAGCGTCATTCAGTTGCAGTTTGCCCATACTCAGTTTCAACTGGTTATAGTCCGCCGTGTCGATCGGATAGATGCCGCTGAAAACCATCGGATGCACTTCCTTGAACCCGGGTAGCGGCTTTTGACAGGGATTTTTTACATCGGTAACCGTATCGCCGATCCGGGTATCCGAGGAACTCTTAATATTCGGGATGAGATAACCAACCGTGCCGGCGCCGAGGATCGTATCCTCAGTCATTTTCGGCCTGAAACAGCCGACTTCCTTAATTTCACATTCAAGATTGTTGTTGAACAGCCGAATGCGGGTGCCGCGCCGGAATTCGCCCTTTATCACCCGGACGTAAATGACCACGCCGCGGAACGCGTCATAAGCGGAATCGAAAATCAGGGCGGCCGAACCGTCGAATTCCGGCTCCCGCGGCGGGGAAATCCGGCTGATCACCGCCTCCATAATTTCCCTGATGCCGGTGCCTTCCTTGGCGCTGCACAGCAAGGCCTCTTCACGCGGGATCGCCAAAATCTCTTCCATCTGTTCATAACACATCTCCAGACTGGCTGCGGGAAGGTCGATTTTATTGATGACCGGAATGACTTTAAGATTCAGACGAAACGCCAGATTTACGTTGGCTACCGTCTGCGCCTGAACTCCCTGGGCAGCGTCGATCAACAGCAGTGCTCCCTCGCAGGCCCCGAGCGAGCGGCTTACCTCATAAGTGAAGTCTACATGTCCGGGGGTATCGATCAGATTGAACTGATAATCGGCACCGTCGTCCGCCCGGTAGATCATCCGGACAGGATGGGATTTGATAGTAATCCCGCGCTCGCGTTCCAGTTCCATATCGTCGAGCAGTTGTTCCTGCGCCTCCCGTTCGGAAATGGTATGGGTCAGTTCCATCAGCCGGTCAGCCAGGGTGGACTTGCCGTGGTCGATATGCGCGATTATGGAAAAATTCCGTATCCTTTTAAATTCAGCCATAAAGCTCCGGTAACCTGAAAACTGTTTTGCCGACGGAAAAAGCAGTAATTTAACATCAATTCGTCATTTGCGCAAACCGGAGCCGGCGGTTTTCTGAGAAAGTCAGGGAACGAGGAATCATTCCGGAAACAGCCATTGATCCACTTTGAGAAAAGCGGTATCATTTTTGTATAATTCCAGCTTCAGGGAATAGCGTTCCTGAGCGGAGACCCGCGGGGGTAACTTCATGACGATAATTTCCGGATGCAAAGGAGAACTTTTGAACATTTCATAACTTTTGGTTGAGAGTACGGCGCCGCGCGCGGACCGGAGCAGGACATCCATGACCATATCATCAGCGGATCGGACCGGCATAAATTGAATTTCACATTTATAACGTTTGCCGTCGGCATACTTTTTGAGCGCAATCCCGAGCAAGCCGTTTTCAGCGACATCGCTGACGGCATCCATGCCCCGCCCGACAATGAGTTTCCAGGTCCACTCCACCCGTTGCTTGGGTTTGGCTTCAAGGTTGATATAGGGAAAAACGGAAAAACATTTAGCCGTCTTCCAGAATACGGCTTTTTCGATAACCGCCGGGGAAATAAGCGCAAATACCCCCTGCTGCGCCAGCCCCCCGATGGCAATCCAGCGTTTTGCCTTGGACAGCCGGTCACGGACAAATTCATGATGATTGCGGAGATTGTTTATGGGGGTCAGAGAACTGTCGATATAAGTGATTCTTTTCTGATCGATAACCCGCGACTTTTGGTATGGAACTACAATCCACGGGCTCAAACCCGGTTGCGAATGGTTAAATATCGCAGCCGGACTGACGCGCGCTTTTAAAATTTTATCGCTTAAATTGAAAAATATTCCTTTTATTTCCACCAGGGCGGTATCAGAAAAGACACAGTCAATCCGCATTTTGTAATTGATTTCCTTTTTACTGTTGTCACAATCCTGCAAAAAAGAAATCCGGATATTTTCCTTATTCTGCCCTTCTCCAGTAACGGTTGAACGCCAGGGGAAAAATTCCGTAATCCGCAAGGCCGCTTTATCATCGATCGTACCTCGCCCGATACCGGGCAGGACTAATTCCTTTGGTTTTTTCGGAAGTTCGACCAGCGGTTCGAATAGCTGGGTCAGACCGTACTGCATAGTTCCGTCGGGAGCCAAACCTTCACCCAGTAAATTTACCGAGTCCTTCAGAACGATACTCTTAAACCAGCCGCCGCGGATGACATCGGCGTCACTACGATCCAAGTCCAAACGGTTCGGCATTACCAGAACGGTCTTGAAAAATCTGGTACTTACCAGATACCCGGCAAATTCTTTATTATAGTAGAGGTTCTCCACTTTGACCGCGGCTTCCAGTTGCCCTCCCCACAACAGGAGTAACAATGCCAACCATTTATTCATAACTCATTTCCGTTTGTTGATCATGGTGTGACCGGTTATCATATTAAGTATAGCAGAGATGATGAGAAAAAACACGATTTTATATTATTCGATACTTATTTTGTTGAAAATTAATTTTATTTCGGTTCTTCTCAAAAATCTGTAATGGAACGCAAACCGTTAATGTCGCCAATGCAGTCCCGAGTTGAGTATCGCTTTTTCAATCGCGGTAAAGTTTTTCCGCGGCATAAAACCGCTCACTTCGTTCGCTATTTATACGCTCCAAAACTTGACAGCTCAATCAAAAGCGAAGATCATCACTGTTTTCAAAAACAAAAAAACAATTTTTTTGTTTTTGAACTGTTTATCAGCTCTTTTGCCGGGGCGTCGAGTCAAGTT
>JAQULZ010000117.1 GCA_028718375.1 Victivallaceae bacterium
TCGACTGGAACACTTTACCAGCCAAGACAACGATTTTCAAGAAGATGTGAAAGGGACGTTGTGCCAGCTTTGCTCTTAAGTAGTTGATAATCAACACGCCTTTTTTTAACCCGCGGAAGTTGGGCTAGAACAGGTTGCCAACCATTAGAAAGTTCGAGGTCCAGATAGCAGCACAAAGACGGACATCATCATGTAGCCGGGGAAGTGGCATTCCTCATTAAAGAGCACGAATAGGAGCAAGACATAAAACAGCAAATTTCAAACAAAATAAACTTCAGCTCTTGACAAAGGCCTTCTCATAGGAGCGGCCGAAAGCGTTGGCCGCTCGTCTCCAACGAGCGGAAGTAATAGCGCAACTTGTTGCGCCTGAGAAAGTACCGCTCTCGCTAAGCGATGTCCGGAAAAATCAGCGGAGCGTATTTTTTTTCGGATGTTGAGCGGGCGAGCTGGACGAAAAACATTGCATGCCGACTTTTGGCGGTGTCATCGAAATTCTCTACCGGCTGTGGTCAGATGAAGTTGTAAAAGAATTGCCGTATTTTCCCGCATAGATCCTCTTCTTTTTTATCTCGATTCTGAATTCATCCGAGTTACAGCGTAGTTCCGGGGCATAAACTCCGGTCGCCACGGCCGGCAAAGCGGTGAATTTACCCGGCGTTACCGCCCGCATCCGGTAAGCCAGACTGTGAGTGCCCCGCGCCAGGCAGCGGAGATAAAAACGTACTGTCGTATCCCGCATTTCCGCAAACGCCCCCGGCGCCTTTCCGGTGTAGCCGCTCAGGATACTGACCGGTTCGAAACCTGCCGGTTTGCCGTCGGTGATCACAATATACTCGTAATCGTTTTTGGCTTCGACCGTGAATTCGATTTCCAGCACATCTCCGCTGCTGACTTTACCCGGATCGAGTATTTCCATACGGTTGTATTTTTCCGTATCCTCTTCCAGCGCCTGGCCGCGGCCGCCCCGGGCCGCCGCTTCCGCCTTAACCGGGATAAGTTTGAAATAGCGCCGCTTGATTTTCAGGTCGAGCCCGGCGCTTTTGATGGAATCCGCCAGCGTAAAATAACTCAGATAAGTATTGAAATAAACCGCTCCCTTTCCCTCCCGCCGGATTTCCAGTTTATGGTCGCCGGTGGTCAAATCCGCACCGGCAAGTTTTACCGTATTATCGCCGCTGAACAGGTTACTGTGGTCAATGGCGGTTTTTTTGACGACTTTGCCGTCAAACCGCACTTCGACCGTCATTTCCGGATTCGCCTCGCCGCTGGTCAGGAGGAAGTCGCAAAGCGCTTCCACGCACAAGCCGGTATCGACTGCCGAGGTCCAATAAGTTGCGTGTTTCCGGTTGATCAGGATATATTTGGCCAGGCCGGCGGCGCGGTGGCCGCGGGGATCGGTTTTTGCCAGCAGTTTCAGGTAAGCCGCCTGGGTATCGATGTCCCGCCCGTACCAGCACCACCAGCGGCGGTTTTCCGGGAGGCGCAGATAAGCGGTTTGATTTTCGGCGTCTTCTGCCGCAAATTGATCGATATTCTTAAGCAGCATAGCGAGTTTCGCCTCGTCCTTCAGGGTATGGCACGCCGCCGCCAGCAATACTAAGCCGTTCGGACTCAGTTTACTCCGGTCGGTGAACAGTTTTTCCAGCATGAGTCCGGACTTGATTCCGGCACTGACTAAAGTGTCGAACACCAGGGCGTCGGTATTGTCGGCTTCCTTCAAATCCTTACTTCGGCGTTGCTGCCAGGCTTCCAGCCAGGCCACGCCGCGGCTCAGCATGGTTTTATCGACCGCGGCTCCATCCGCCGCCGCGCGCTGCGCCGCGCGTACCGTCCGCACCGTCGGGTAAACGGATGAACTTTCGCCGAAACCGCTGAACCAGCCCCAGCCGCCGTCCCGGTTCTGCATCCCGGCCAGCGTGGTCAGTTCGCGGGAAACCAGCCGGTTCAACTGCTCATCATCGAATACCGGATTGCATTTAAGACGTTTCCAAGGCCCGGCATCGGCGGTTTTGCCGCCGGTTTCGGCCAGGGTGAGGCCGAGTTTTTTCAGGGTATTGAATACCGCCAGGGCCGGAATGAACCGGTTCAGGGTCGAAAACACGTCTTTATCGTCGGTATCGATCAAATACGGCAGGGCTTCAACCATCGCCGCCGCGATCGAGGGTGAAAAGTTTACGGTCAAATCAGTCGTTTTCTCCCGCCGCTGCCTGGGAATTGCGATATTTACCGCCGCGCCGGTCTGCTCCGGCTGGATGCAGCCGCTGGAGGCGGTCTGCCTGGTAATGCCTTTTACTTCGACCGGCAGTTGCAATTCCATGGCGTCGGCGGTCTTACCGCAGACCGATTTTACCCTAACTGTCGCTTTCCCCGCCCGTACCGCTTTGACTTGCCAGTCGAGGCGTTGTTCGCCGGGGGCCGCGAGCCGGAATCGGTGTTCGGAAGCATCCGGCAGCTGCAATGAATCACCGGAGACGGTCAGGGCGGCGGCGGCTTCTCCGCCCGTTTTCCCCCGGTTCATGACAATGGCCGAAAACACCGCGGTATCGCCGCTGATTAAAAACCGCGGCAATATCAGGCGTACCAGGTAATCCTTGCTCACGATCACTTCGCTTTCGCCCTGTCCGACGCAGCATTGGCCGGTCATCGCCCAGGCACGGATTTTCCAGGCGGTCAGGTTGTCCGGCAGCGGAATCGGCAGTTCTGCGATACCGTTACGGTCAGTTTTGAGAGTTGCCCGCCATAAGGCGGAATCGGCGAAATCCTTCCGGACCGTAACTTCCCCGCCTTCGGTTTCGGCGGCGGCGCTTTCCGCCGGTTCGGCCGTATCCGCCGTCATATTTTTCGTCTGCCGCAGACCGCCGCGCGGCGCCCCGAAAACTTCGCCGGGAGCGGGCAGATAACCGAAAATCCCCAGGCGACTCATTGCCGGCTCGTCTTTTTTCAATACCTGGCGGAAATGCTTATCCAGGCTCGACCGCAACTGGACATACCAGTAGCGAGTCCATTTCCAGAAAAATGAATTTATTTCCGGAATATTGCTGCCTCCGCTCAGGATATCCAGCGCCTTATCGTAAACCGTGACCACCACGTCGCCGCTTACCGGTCTGCCGGCGGCGTCGGTCAGCCGGATCTGCAGCGGGCACTGCTGCCCCGGCTGATATTTACCGGCGGCGGTTTTCAGTTCAAGCTGCAGCAACTTCTTTTCCGGCGGGATCAGCAACTGTTTGGTTACATCATAGACCCGGCCGTCACGTACCGCCAGCGCCTCGATGAAGATATTCGGCATATCCGCGCGCCGGATATAAAATTCTTTTCGCATCGCACCGCCGGACACGTGCAGCAGTTCCGGGAAATTCAGTTGGGCGGTACTTGCCGGACGGACGAAAAGGTAAACGCTTTGATCCGGAGCCGCGGTGCTGATCAGCAAGGAAGCGGTATCACCCGGCCGGTAAGTTTTTTTATCCGCCGCCAGTCCCAGCGGCAGGGCGGTAAGTTTCCCGGTCCCGCCGGTTCCGGGGCCGTTGACCCGGATGATCGCCGCGCCGCTGACCGCACGTCCCGCGGCATCGGTGACCGCGGCTTCGGCCAGGTAATGGCCGCCCTGACCGAGCCGGAAGCGAATCGGTACGGATGCAGCCGGTTTTTCTCCGCTCCAGGTTTTCAGTTTGGTCCGTACCGGAGCATTATTGGCGTCATAGTTGATTTTAGATAAAGTGAGCCGATATTTTCCCGCCGTTTCCGCCCGGGCGGCAGTCGGCGCGGAAACCGTCAGTTCAATCACTTCGCCGATGCGGTAAAAACCCCGGCGGACAGTACAGAACACCCGGAACGGAGTACAAGCCGCAATTACCGTTCCCTGGCCGGTTTCGGTATAACGGGAGCGGTCGGCAACTTCGGCGACGATCCGGTATTCCGAGTCCTCGTCGCCGAACAGGGCTTTGGCCAAAGCGGTATTGACGGTGAAAGTCAACTCGCCCTCGGCGTCCGTAGTGCCGCTGTTGTCCGCCACCAGTTCCGTCGGTACCCGGCTCTGCCAGCTGACATAGCGGTAATTCGCTTCAAAACCGCCGGCGTTTCGGCCATAAAGCCAGTTCCATTGGTCGAACGGTAAATAACAATCCGGTTTCGGAGTCCGATAAACTCTGTACTTGACTTCGGCATTGGCGACGGGGTAACCGAACAGGTATTCGGCCCTGATGGTGACGGGAATGTCGTCCCCCAGCAGTAGCGGTTTGTCCGGTACGGTTACTTTAACCTCATATTCGGGTTTGCGGTATTCCTCGACCCGGAAATTTACCCCGCCGCCTATTTTGTCCAGGGACATGGAATATACTCCTAAATCCGCATCGTCCGGAAGTTTGAACGCGGAATTGAACGCGCCGGAATTGTCCACGGCAAGTTCTTTTTCCAGCATGGTACGGCGGGGCGAACGAATGACCAGTTTAACTTTAGTTCCGGCAAAGCGGCTGCCGTAATCCTTCAACCCGTGGCCGACGGTACGCAGCCAGTAATTGAATTTAACCGTCTGTCCCGGTTTATAGACCGGGCGATCGGTAATGGCGTAAATTTTATGCTGCACTTTCATGGTCTGCGGCCGGTACTGGCGGCAGTACAGGCCGGAAAAACCCAGTACTCCGAACCGGCCGTCTGCCTCGGCTTGCACCATGACCCGGCCGCATTTATTCAATTTGGCGGCATCCACGAAAATGGTGCCGTTCGCGTTGGTTTGGGTGAAAAAATCGCTGAAGGTAAATACGTATTTGTCCCCGCTGGGACTGCGCCGGTTTTTATCGCGGATATAGCTGGATTTATAACCGGAGAATTTCAGCCGGCAGTAGTCAACCGGTTTCCCGGTCAGGGCGTCGGTAACCAGGTAGAGTTTCCCACCGTTCGCGTCGCGTTCGATGACAGCCAGGTCGGCCAGCCAGACGATAATCCGGCTGGTATTGCCGCGGTCGGCGGTTACCGTAAGAAAATACACGCCGGCTTTTTCCACCGGCAGACGCAGTTGAACTGTTTTATCGAAATGCCCGGGAAGCGGCTGCAAAGTTTCCCGCCATTCGGCGATTTTTCCGCCCTGATAGCGTTCCCCCTGTTTTTCGAGCAGCCAGCTTCCCACCTGCTCGGGCTGATAACCCAGTCGGTTCATTTCCCGGCGGGTCGGCTCGTGCTCGAGATATTTCCGGATGCCGGCCAGAAATGCGGCGATTTTGACCCCGGTAAGCGTACAGGATATGGCGCGGGTGTTCCTGAAGGTCAGACTGACTGCCGGTTTCCTCCCGGCCGGAAACGTCCCGCAATCCGGGAGTTCAACCCAGTTGCCGGTAATTTCGGCCAGCCGCCGGTTATACCTTTCCTTTTCCTTCGGAGCGGCGGTTTTGACCAGTTCCCGCAATACTGCCGCGGCTTGCGCATACTGGCGGCGGTTTTCGTAAATCCGTACCAGTTCCTCCGCATCCAGCTGCTTATACATTGCGATATAATTGCAGTCGTCCGGCAGCTTGATTTTCTGTACCCCGGTGGCTAAATTGGCGATGCTTTCATTATCATGCAACAGTTGCAGGGCGTAAGGTCCCTCCCGAAGCGATTGGATTTTATCGCGAAGATTGAAGCCGATGGTTTCGACGCCGAACTGAGACTTGAAAAAAGCGGCGATGGCCAGGCCGGTTCGCGCTTTCAGCTCACCCCCGGCGTTTTTATCTT
Organism: Victivallaceae bacterium; assembly: GCA_028718375.1. GTDB lineage: Bacteria > Verrucomicrobiota > Lentisphaeria > Victivallales > Victivallaceae > JAHOYW01. Next base: position 5,704 of record JAQULZ010000117.1, read on the forward strand.
GTAATATCTGTTCCATGCTCCAGCGCCAGCGTTCGCCGTCATTCCGGGCGCTGCCGAAGGTTTCCGGAGCATGATAGAACAGCGGTTTGCCGTCCGTTCCGACCGGAGCCCCGTGAATCCGGTTCATCAGGTAATAATGAGCCCGGTGTTCATAGTCGGGCAACTGATTCAGATCGGTCCAGTATTGCAGCTTCCAGGCCCGGTCGTATTGCCGTTCCCAACTTATCACTTCACTTAGTACCCGGTAGAATTTCCCGGCCTGAACGCCGTCCTTAGGCAGGTGCTCCAGTACCCCCGTCAACAGCCGCAGAGCTTCGACCCGGTCACGTTCCGAACTCCAAACCTGTTCGCCCCCGCCCCGGTGACTGCCGCGCACAAACTGCCCGGCAATGATATAACCGTAGTCCGGCAACTGCATTTTCGACTGCGCCAGCGCCACGGCCATAGCCGGTTCCCTGCCGTATTTTGCCGCGACGGCGGCGAAAAAACCGTCAAATTCGGCCTCCAATTCAGCTTTCTGCAAACTTGCCGTCGCCTTCAGGTACAGTTCCGGAGTTCCCCGGTAGTTCAGCAGGATTTTTTTATACAGATAAAAAGCGTCTTTACAGTTGTTGTTTTCAAATTCCGCATTCGCCCGGTCTTCCAGCGTCTGCCGGTTTTCTGCCGCGGCAACCGAACCGAGGATCAGGGCCAAACTTAGAAGCACCACCAGTTTTTTCATCAGACACCCCCGTCATTGCTTGCCGTATAGTATACACCCATAACCTTGAAGACCAAATATTTTTTCTCTCCGCCTGGAAAAATTTACCGATTTACAGTATATTAATATCCGTAAATAAATCCGGTAATCCAAGGAAACCAGTAAATTGTCCGAATCCGTCCCCTCTTCACCGGCCGAAAAAAAACGGAAACAGCCGATAGTCCGCCTGATTTCGGCGCTGCTGCTTGCTGTAACCGGCGTAATCGGCGTGATCGCGGCCTGCAAGACCATAACTGAAATCCGGGCTGAAAAACATATCTACCGGGATCTCAGCGCCGTTCCCGGCAATGAATTCGGCCTCCTCCTGGGCACCTCCAGAACCATTAACGGCAGGGAAAATCCGTATTTCACTCAGCGCATTAAAGCCGCCGTCGCGTTATACCGCAGCGGTAAAATCAAATATATCCTCGCCAGCGGAGCGGTTCACGGCGCTCCGCCTTATTACGACGGTCCCGCCGCCATGAAAGCCGCCCTGATTGCCGCCGGCGTTCCCGCCGCCAGAATTATCCGGGACGGTTACGGTTACCGTACCCTGGATTCGGTTTACCGGGCTAAGGACGTATTCGGATTGAAAAGTTTCACCGCCATTTCGCAATACGGCCATACTGCCCGGGCCGTTTGCCTCGCCCTGCACCGTGACCTGAAAGTTACTGGCTTTGTTGCCGCCGATTCCGGAATTCCCGCGGACAATTTGTACAATAACCTGCGCGAGAGCCTGGCCAAAGTAAAAATGATGCTTGACCTGTATGTTTTGAATACCCGGCCGCGATTCCCGAAAACCGTTCCTCTCTCCGGTAATCTCCTGAAATTTAGCGAATCACAATGCAGGAATTAAGGGAAATCAAAACCATCGCCAAAAAATTACCGGTGATCCGGTCGATTTACGAAACATTGCGCAACCAGTATGTTTTCTGCCGTCTGAAATTGAGCAGCGCAGAGAGTATCTTCACGGAAATCTACCGGAAAAACGCCTGGAGCGGAAAAAGTTCGGTTTCGGGCGAGGGCTCGGATCTCATCCAGACCGGGATAATTATCCGTGAATTACCTCTTTTGTTCAGCGATTTCAATATTTCCTCTTTTCTGGACATCCCGTGCGGCGATTTCTACTGGATGCGGCAAGTCAAGCTGGATAAGATCGATTATATCGGCGCGGACATTGTCCGGAAGCTGATCGACCGGAACACCGGGCGATACGCCGGAAAACACGTGAGCTTCCGGCATTTGAACCTGATCAGGGACGAATTGCCGGAAGCAGACCTGATCTTCTGCCGCGACTGTCTGGTGCATTTTTCTTTCCGGGATATTTTCGCGGCGCTGGCCAATATCTGCCGGAGTCAGGCCGAATATTTACTGACTACGACCTTTACCGGCCGGCAGGAAAACCGGGATATTCTGACCGGAGAATGGCGCCCCCTCAATCTGCGGCTCGCGCCCTTTTCATTTCCCGTGCCGCTGAAAATGATCAATGAAGGCTGCACTCAGGCAAAGGGGATTTACCGGGATAAGGCATTGGGACTATGGAAAATCGCTGATATCCGGGAGCTCCTGAAAAAACACTTTCCCTGATCCCGGGTCATCGGCGGCGGTTTACCGTTCTCGGCGTTGTCAGCCGCCCGAATCCGAACCGGTAAATTTCCCACTGCGGCCGGGGTTTGCTGTTGTCTTTATATAAAATCAGGAAAACGTGTCTGAGGCAGGTTTTTCCCTTTATTTCATAAAAACAGGTAATGTGAGCCGCCGTGGCTTCCAGTTCGGTTCTCCCCGGAAAACTGCGCGTATACCTGAAAGTTCCGGCCAATTGATATTTACAGGGATTTCCGGTAATGTTCCGTTGTTTCCTGATGTTGTCCACGATGTGTTTTCCCCACCTGAATTTTTGACTCCGGAGGGTTATCTTATCAAAAAAAGCGACATCGAGATTCCGCATCGCCGCAATGGCCTGTTCCGCGGCCGCCTTTACTTTTTCATTGTCATCGGAGCTGCCCGAATCTTTGGAACGCCAGTCGGGATAGGGCCGCCGCGGGTAGAAATATTTCGCCTGCCATACTTTGGCGTCCCCGGAAATCCATATCGTCTCATGAATCCTGCGGGCATTCCGAAAGCCGGAATCGAAAACGATCTTACAGGTTCCGTTTTCCGCGGGAGTCTTGGATTTCAACCGGCGTCCAAGCAGTTTTCCCAAGCTTTGGCGGTTATCCCGGAACAGTTCGAACCACCGTCCGGCGTCAACCGTGCTCCGGCTGCATTCGTCAAACTTGCCGTCATCCGCCAGTTGCAGCCATTTCAGGGCCGCCAGGGCCTCTTTATCGTCAATGGTGAACTCATTACCCAAGTGCGTTACCCGGTAAACGAAAAAGGCGGCCGCCAGCAGAAAAAGAATTACCAGCCCGATAAGTTGTATTTTACGCCTGTCCATATCAATCCCCCTGAAAAAATAAGTAGTTGTCACTGAAAAAGTGGATATTTCACGAGAAGGAAAAACTTTTTGAGTAAAAGTTGTTTCCCTCTCGTGCTCTCCCTTTTCAAAACCTCTTTGAGTACTTTAAAATATTGCTCCGCAATAAGAGCGCAAGAAAGGGCGAACGCCCTGAGTAATTTCCTGATGTTGAACCCGCATCCGGCCAATATCACATTAAGCTGATCGCCTTCTTTACCTTTCAAACGATTACGGCTTAATCTGTTTTCTTCCTTGGTATGTCCGATGACCGGTTCAATCGCAGATCGCCTCCGCCACCAGTGTCGCATTGATTCCGGCAGTCTTTTGCGGAAGCGATTGACTATTTGAATATCACAGTCCCCATTATAGTCGTGTCCCCGGTACCCCAAATCACAAGTAGCTTGTTTGGGTTCAAAACCGATTAAATTTTCTGTTTGTTCTAAAGCTTCGTTCAAGGTATGTCCGTCATAGGGATTTCCATGGAAAGCCAAGGCTCCTACAATCCAATTCGTCGCTGCCGTGGTCACAAAACCGGCTTTACAGCCGAACTCATAACGTTTGTGAGCTTTGCCTTTGGCAATGCATTCAACCTGCGGTTCATGAATGGAATAAATCTTGCTTTTATCACTCCTCTGCTGTTTGTGAAGCTGCTTGCCCAAAGTCAGAAGTTCCTGCAATTCGGGATCAACGACTTGAACTTTGCGTTCAATATCCCGGATAACCCGTCCCAGATAGGTTTTTAAGTTTCTGGTCTGTTTTTTGGCTCTTTTCATTTGTCTGGCATGAGCATAACTGCTTTGCTTTAAAAGAGCTTTTCTCCCATTGCGTTTATAGCTCTGCCGTAATT
>JAQULZ010000118.1 GCA_028718375.1 Victivallaceae bacterium
GTGGCGATCGGAAAAGACGGAAAGCGCGTAATTCAGGAAATCCCGAAGAAAACTCGTGACTTCCTCACCGACATCGACTTTAACCTCCCCACTCCATAGTTACATCATTTCCGGGAAGTTCAGGTTATAATGACTATGATCATCCGCTGCTGAAGGATTCTAATTTCGTTTATCCTACGGTAAACGGAGTGATTGATACTCTGGCGTTTATCGGCTACCGGGAAGCTTTTGATGATATTAAATACGCTACAAAATTAAAAGAGGAAATCACCAAAGCTAAAAATATTCCGGAAAAAGCTAATATTGCCCATGAGGCCGAACAATTCCTCGAGGGTCAGGATTATAATTCTTACTATGGTTCTCATGATCCCAATTGGATGAGGCTGCAAATAATTCAATACCTGTTAAAATTAATAAAATAAAGGGTTTCAATCATGTTCAGACTAATTGGAATATATTTTCTTTGCCAGGTTTGTCTGTTAAGTTCAGCAAGCGAAGAGCGGATTTATAATTGTCATTATTTAACTGCGGCTCCCGTCATTGACGGTCGGCTGGAGGAAGCGGCCTGGAAGCCTGCGGCCTATTCGTCGGATCAATTTACAGATTTTAAGGGTAAGCCGGCCAGGCAGACTGTTTTTAAAGTCGGTTATAACAGCGCCGGGCTTTTTATTGGCGTAAAATGTACTGATAACCCGGATAAGGTGCGGCAAGGCGACAATATCGATATATATGTGATTCCCCACGGAATTCCATATCATTTTCATTTTATTATAAATCCGAAAGGTCTGAAATATTTTAATCTTCTCGGTAAATATGATTATACCGGTAAATATATTTACTGGGAAAGCGGAATTTACTATGGGAAAGATTATTATTCGGTCGAATTGTATATCCCCTGGTATTCAATGCTGAAAATACCCCAAACGAATGAACAATGGAAATTTAATATCGGCCGGGCTTATACCAATAAATATTATTTCAGCTGGAGCCCGTTAAAAGGGGGAGAAGGCTATCAGCCCAAGGATTTTGGAATCCTCGCTTTTTAAAGACGATATTAAAGTGAATTCAGAATATGACCGGGAAACATTGGAAGCTAATAAAGCGCTGATTAAAAACATCACCCAAAGAAATTATTTGCTTCAGAGTTCAGATAAAATAGATAAAATGATAAAAGATTTAAGCTATAAATTATTGCTCAGGCAGGTCTTCGAAAAATAATTAATTGAATTAAGGACCTTTTCAGCTGATATTTCACTCTGAAAAGGACAGCTAACTGAAATGAAAAAATTAAGATTTGCCGTTTTAGGTGATATGCATTTTTGCCTGAACAGAACCCGGGGAAGAGATAATTGGAAATATTATCTGCCAAACTTGCCGGATTACATCAGATATTCTGAGATGACGGAACAAATCCTGAAACCGATGTTTAAAATAATCAGAACTCGAAAGCCTGATTTTGTCATTTCGGTTGGAGATTTTGTTGAAGGAGAAATGCCTGATGACAAAGAGAAAACCTATGCGGAAATGAAACAGGCCTGGGCTTTTATGGAAACGCTTGGGTGTCCGTGTTTAATTGCCAAAGGAACCCATGAAGGTTCGGGGAAACATAATCCTGTCGGAGCGCAAGCTTACCGGGATATTGTTTTACCGGGGATTTCCAAAGCGGCAGGAATAGCCCTGAAAAAAGAATTTTTTCGCTATGATCATGATGAGACGGCCTTTTTTTTCCTTGACTATTTAGGCTTTAATGCTGAACAGGAAATGTGGTTTGAAAAAGGCCTTAAGGACGCAGTTGACCATGGAAAAAGAATTTTTGTTGCAGCGCATCCTCCACTTTACGCTTGGGGCAGACATTTCTTCAGCGATTCCCGTTTCATCGGCAGGATTATCAAACTGTTTGAAAAATATCCTGTCGACGCCTATCTGTGCGGACATACCCATAATCAGGCGGTAAGTTTTCATGAAACCCGTAAAAACAACGGCGGCTTTTTGCAAATAATGGCATCTTCGGTGGGATATAAAGACGCCGGAATAATTGCGCTTGATGAAATTCACGCGCTTGCCAGATTTTCCGGTAAGGATAATTTGCTGTGGGGAATTGGTGAAGACAGTTCGCCGGGATTTTATCTTATTGAAATTGATCATAATAAAATGGATGTGGAATGGAACTCCTGCCGGGGAGACAAAGCCTCTGCTTCCCTTAAAAACAGAAGAAGCAGACCGGAGAACGTCATTCCTCCGGAATATAAGCCGTTTAAACATTCCTTAACCCTGACTGATGCCGGAATAATAAAAGCTGCGGCTTTTAATGTTTTCGGTATGTATTCAAATTATAACGAAACCATGGTTTCGTTCAACGGTATTGAAATCGGCCCTTTGCCGCCAAACGTTTCCTATGCCTCCAGATGTTGTATTCCACTCAATAAAAACGCATTGGAGACAATTTGCCTCAAAAACAAAATCCAAATAAAACTTCCTCCGGCCGGAGAATTTGTCGTCGGCAGTTTTTCCCTTGAAATTCTTCTCTGGAATAACAAAATTCTCCATTCGAAAGTTGCCCGTGAAATATTTACTTGTGGAGCAAAGTGGAAAGCTTTTCCCGCTCCACGGAGAACTATGGCTGCCCTCCCCGGAGCTGAAGTCAGTATATGTATTTGTTTTGATTCGCACAAAACACAAAACGATTTATTTGATCAGCATTCAGAAGCTGAATTTTCAAAAATTACGGATAGACGCAGATGAAAATAACTTGTAACCATTTTGAGGCTTCAAAATCGAAATATGTTCCTGTCGCAATGGGCAACGGGGACTTGTCATTTCAAATCGATTATGAAGGTGCAATGTTTCAGCGACAGTATTCCAGCCAACTCAAGATTGATAACATAATGATGCCGGGTATCAGAAGGGCTGGATTCCGCTATGACTCCAGGCCCTACAATCTGATCCCTTTCGGCTGGTTCGAGCAGGAATTTGTCGGTTCTGAAAACGTTGCCGCATGGACTCAAACCCTTGATATAACCCAGGCTATGGTCAAAACCAATTGCGAATATCACAACGGAATCCGGGTGGAAAGTGAAATTTTCTGCCACCTTGAACATAATATTATTGCTATCCGGAAACGTATTTTCAGTAAGGACCCGATTGATTTCAAAATAAAATACCGGCTTGGACATCCCAAACGCATGAAAATCTCCGATCAGGGGGATAAAATTTTTTACAACGTTGACGAGGGCCAATACCGCGGAACCATAGCAATATGGTCTGATGCCCTGGAACTTACCGGAAAAGGCATTTTGAGCGGCAATGCCCGTGAATTTACAGTGTTCATCGCCTTCGATGAGGCGGATATTGAATGGGGACGGGCCCGCAGTTTCAAAGACCTGCTGGCTTCGCACGGGGCCGCCTGGAAGACTTATTGGGATGAATCATATATCCAAATACCCGATAAAAAAATAGAGGAAGTTTATTATACCGCCCAATATCATTTACGCATATCGTCAACCCGATGGTCCATTCCCATCGGGCTTTTTGATTCCCACTGGCAGGGCGCATATTTCGGCTATGATGAATATTTTGCCTTTCTCGGGCTGATCAGCAGCGGACATGCCAAAGGGGCGGCAAAAATCCCGGAATTCCGCTATTCGATTCTGGATAATGCCATAAAGCGGCAATCGCTCGGCGTGTATGGCGCGGACCGTGAAGCGGCGCGCTATTCATGGGTAGACCTGGAAGACGGCACTGAGTGGTCGCCGCCGGGGTTTTGGCTTGATCACATTTGTCATATGGCTCACATTGCGCTGGAGTGTGGGGATTATTATCTTTATACCGGCGATCTTGAGTTTTTACGGGAAAAAGGTTATCCGGTGATCCGGGCGTGCGCCCGGTTTTATGATCTGCTGGCCGTAGAACGGCGGCCTGACGGTTCAGTAATCATTGGCAAGTGTACTGATTTGGAACGCCTCGGAATTGGACGGGAAAATGCATTTCTGACCACTTGCGGGGCAATTGCTGCCTATGAAACTGCCGTACGGACGGCAAAATTGCTTGGAAGAGATTCAAAATTAGCGCAGGAATGGCAAAAACTAGCGGCGGCTCTGCGCGAGTCTCTTCCCCACGATGGTGAAAAATATCTGCCCTATCCGGGCTGTGAACAGAAAAGCATTGCTGTTCTCAGTGGTATTTTTCCATATTCCGTCATTTCTCTGAAAGATACCAAACAACTTGCGGCAGTTGCCGATTTCCGTAAAAACAAGAAAATGTTCGGCAATATGTATAATGTCGGCCAAGGCGTTTGTACCTGGTATGCAACCTGGGAAGCTATTGTTAATGCAAGAATGGGAAATGGCGATGCGGCATATGAAATATTGAGCCGGACGGCAAAGGCGACAGGTTGCTTTTCCGAAATTTTTGAGATTTACGAATTCGGGCACAAGCCATGGTTCACAACTGCTGAAGGAACATTTATTCAAGCGGTCAATGAGCTGTTCTTACAAATATCAAAAAACGGAGATTTTAAAATTACGCCGGCAATCCCTGAACATTGGCCGGATTATGCCTTTAAATTGCAAGGTCCGTCGGGACATAAAATTGAAGCTGCAAGTCACAATGGCAAGATATTTATGGCATCTGAATAATAACAACAGTTTTAACCAAACCCCTCAGTCAAAGGATATTTCTTTATGAGTTTCATGTTCAATCCGTATCCGTATGAAGACCTCAATCCGGTAAACCGGCCGGTTTTATCGGAACAGACCGTAACCGCTATTGCTGCCGGACTGCCGGACACCGCTGCTCAACTGGCAGCGGAAATAATTAACCGGCAACAGACCAAAACAGATGTATTAACGGTCTGTATGGATGGTTATGTCGGCGCTGACTGGCGGCAACTGGTAAATCTGCTGACCGGTGAACTGGTCAGGCAAAAATTTCAGATCAGAGTTTTCAATGTGGCTTCCTGCTACAAAAGCTCCCGGGAACTCGACGCAACGCTGGCGCCCTATCTGCCGCAGGATCGCGAGCGGGACCCGGTACTGTTGTTCGGCAGATTGTTCGAAGGCGGTTACGAATGCCTGTTCGATGCGGCAAAGCTGACCGGCTTGAAACAATCCCTGGCTGCCGGACCGGGTACGATAAACATTGTCTACGGCGCGGGCGCCTGCAGTGAAGAACTCCGCAGTTTCAGCGACATTAAGGTATATCTCGACCTTACGCCAAAACAAGCGGTGCTCAGGGTGAAGAACGGCAGCTACAAAAACCTCGGCGATAAATATGCCCGCCCGTTCAGGGAAGCCATGCGCCGTTGTTACTACTTCGATTTTGAGCTCGCCATGCACCTGCGGGCCGAACTGCTCAAAAAAGACCTGCTGGATTTCTATATCGCCGGCGATTGCCCGGAAAAGATCCAGCTTATCCCGCAAGCGGCTTTCAATGAAATCTGCGCCGCGCTGGTTCGCTATCCGTTCCGCTGCAAACCGGTATATCTCGAAGGCGTATGGGGGGGGTATTACATCAAGAAACTGCGCGGCCTGCCGGCTGAAATGAAAAACTGCGCCTGGATATTTGACCTTATTCCGCTGGAAGTCAGCCTGCTGATCGAAGCCGGAAACCAGTTGGTGGAAATCCCGTTTTTCACTTTTGTCTGCAAGGAAGGCGTCACTCTCATGGGGCAGGAATGTGTCGATACCTTCAACGGTTATTTCCCGATCCGTTTCAACTACGACGACACTTATCACAGCAGCGGCAACATGTCCATCCAGCTCCATCCGGGGACGGAATACATCAAAGAGAATTTCAACGAGCACGGGCGGCAGGACGAGAGCTATTACGTGATCGTCACCGGCCACGGGGCGCGAACTTTCGTGGGACTGCGGGAAGGTGAAGACGCGAATGCTTTCATTGCGGCAACGAAGAAGTCGGAAAAAGATTTCTCGCCGGTAGATTACGAAAAACACGTCAATTATCTGCAATCAAGACCCGGCATGCAGTTCCTGCTGCCCGCGGGCACTATTCATTCCTCCGGGCGCAATCAGCTTATCCTGGAGATCGGCAGCCTGACTGTCGGTTCCTATACCTTTAAGATGTACGATTATCTGCGGCCCGACCTCGACGGCGTCCCGCGCCCGATCCATACTTACCACGGCGAAAGGACACTGGAAACCGGCCGTACCAGTTCCTGGGTGAGCAAAAATCTGGTTCAGGAACCGAAACTGCTGCGTTCCGGTCCGGATGGGGCTGAATATGCGCTCGGCGAACATGAGCTGTTATATTTCAGCCTGTACCGCTATGAATTCGAAAAGCGGATCGAAGGCAATACCGGCGGCGTTTTCCATGTTCTGAATCTGGTTGACGGCGAAGCGGTTACAGTTTACCCGAAGGCTCACCCGGAACGGTGCTATCAGATGAATTATCTGGATATGGTGGTCGTCCCGGCCAACGTGGGCGAGTATGTGATCGAAAATCTCGGCAATCAGCCGGTATGCATCCATAAAACCTGTCTGAAAAAGAATTTTGCGGAATACGTATGAGTTGTGAAACGAGAAAAACATCCCGCTGCGACAGCGTCGTCCTGGCCATCGACGCGGGCGGGACTTATCTTAAATCCGCCCTGATCTACAGTTGCGGAACGATGGTCCCCGGCTCGTTCGCCCAGGTCGAGGCTCACGCGCAGGGAACTGTCGAGGATATTGTCGCCGCATATACCGGCCTGATTGTCCGCGCTTCGGAACAGGCGGCTCAAGCCGGACTTCGCCTGGCCGGGATTGGAATCGCTACCCCCGGCCCGTTCGATTACCGGCACGGCGTCAGCCTGATGCAACATAAATTCGCGGCGCTTTATGAAGTCAATCTGGCGGAAAGACTCAGGGCGGCATCACATGCCGTCACCGGAATTCCGATTCGTTTCCGGCACGACGCCAATTCATTTTTAGCCGGAGAATTATGGCGCGGCGCGGCGCGCGGCTATACCAGAGCCGGGGGCATAACTTTGGGAACCGGCCTTGGCGCCGCCTGTTGCCTCGACGGCAGATTCGTTAACAATAAACTCGGCAGTCCGGCTCCGAAGAGCAGCTTATGGAACAATCCGTATCGCGACGGAATCGTTGAAGACTATGTTTCAAGCCGGGCTCTGGTGGCCGCTTACCGGGCAATAGACCCGGATTACGATTCGGCGGGAGGCGCCAAAGGAATTGCCGATGCGGCCAAACAGGGAGACTCCGCCGCAGTTGCCGTTTACGCCGGTTTCGGCTCCGATCTGGGCAAAATATTAACGCCCTGGTGTGAGCGCTTCGACTTGCAGATTATCGTCTTCGGCGGCCAGATTTCCCGAGATTTCGCTTTGTTCGCTCCGGCACTCGGAGAACAGTTGCAGCCAACCGGCGGACAACCTGAACTCAGGAGCGGTAGCCTGGGCGCGGAGGCGGCGCTTTACGGTGCGGCCCTGGAAATCTGCTGAATTGGTTATCCGCCCTTGAAATGTATCGGAATTTGGATAATTCCCGGTGAACAGTCCAAGTTCCGTTTTTTTATTTTCAGCCGAACCGTTAAGGATTTGATACCATTCCCCGTATTAATTTGAAAACCGATTTTGCCTTGGTCAAAATTTTACATCTATTATTATGTTTTTTATATCCTATCGTGCTCGTTTTTTGAGAAACCAGAGTTATTATAGATAATATAGTTCATTTAAATAAATTACACTACACAAAAAATAACAGGGAAAAATGATGAAAGATCTCGGGATTGGAGTTATCGGAGCCTGGGGACGCGGAAAACTGGCGCTCAACGCCCACAAACCGGGCGAAGGTTCAAGGCTTATTGCCGGAGCCGACGTAAACCCGCAGGCGCTTGAAAAATTAAAGGAAAAAATCGGCAGCGACCTTTTCGTAACCGCCGATTACCGCGAACTGCTCAAGCGTGACGACATTGATGCGGTATTTGTCACCTCGCCCGATTTTCTGCACGAGGAGCACGGCGTGGCCGCGCTGGAAGCCGGGAAAGCAGTTTATCTGGAAAAGCCGATGGCGATCACGATCGATGGTTGCGACCGGCTGCTGGAAACCGCCTGTCGTACCGGTTCCAAATTGTACCTAGGGCACAATATGCGCCATTTCCCGATGGTGTTGAAAATGAAGGAAATCATCGATTCGGGACGCATCGGCAAAATTCAGAGCGCCTGGTGCCGGCATTTCGTCGCCTATGGCGGTGACGCATATTTCAAGGACTGGCATTCCGAGCAGCGTTACAGCACCGGGCTGTTACTGCAGAAAGGCGCCCACGACATCGATGTGATGCACTGGCTGTGCGGCGGCTACACCCGGCGGGTGGTCGGGATGGGACGGCTGTCGGTTTATGACAAATGCACCCGCCGCAATCCTGAAATGCCCGGAAATGTGAGTTGGAGCGACGCGAACTGGCCGCCCGAAACGCAAACCGAGATGTCTCCGGTCATTGATGTCGAAGACCACAATATGATCCTGATGCAACTGGATAACGGGGTTCAGATGTCCTATGTCCAATGTCATTACACTCCGGATGCGGAACGCAATTATACTTTCATCGGTACTCGCGGCCGGGTTGAAAACATCGGCGATTCCGGCAAATGCGAAATCCACGTCTGGACTCAGCGCGGGCCCCGGCAAACTCCGGATATAATTTACAAGTTAAAAGAAATCCCCGGTTCGCACGGCGGCTCCGATCCGGAGATCGTCGATACTTTCATCAAATTCGTCCGCGAAGGGGTTAAGACCAATACTTCCCCGGTTGCCGCCCGTAACGCGGTAGCGGCCGGGGTACTGGGACATCAGTCCATGCGCCACGGAAATGCGCCGCAGGACGTTCCCGAACTGCCGCCGTATCTGCTGGATTATTTCGCCGGCGGTCAACGGAAAAAGTAATTGGACTGTCAAATAAAGGAAACGGCAGTTTAAGATAAAACTTTTCAGGCGGAAAAATAAAACAAATATTTGAAAATAAATGACAAAACTGAAATAAGGGTATTGCCATCCGGAGCCAACACACGTATAATCAATAATGCAGGGAAAATTCCGGCGGTGACAGCCAGCTCCGGCAGTCTGAAGCAGTTACCCGGGGCCGATGAACAGGGTAAGTTTGGCCGAATATCTGGAGCGTAGAGCTTATTGCTCAAACGACAGCCGCCCGGTGCGGATAAATCAAAAAGATAAATTAAACCAATCAAACCGGAGGTGCCCAAAATGAGTGCGCCAAGCAAAGCTGGCATTTGCAAGCTGGACAATCCAGCCCGGGTAAAGGTTAGCCGCCAGCCCGGAACGGAACTATGGGCATAGTGAGGTAACGAGCCATGTCATGCCATAGGA
>JAQULZ010000119.1 GCA_028718375.1 Victivallaceae bacterium
GGTTCTTTTTTTGATTATAAGATGTAATTTTTCATTGAATTGGTCTTTTTTGATTAATTTACACCTATTTCAAAACAAAGCATCTCTCTCATTATCAAATTCTTAGATTTTTACGGACAGGCTCTAAGTTATTTTTTTCGTGTATTTCGTGGTTAATTTAGACTTATACTAATGAGCGATCAGTCATAGATAATGGCGATGGCGGATTTTGAGATGGATTTTGGTTATAAACCGCAGAGCGATACAGAGTATCGCGCGAGGATCTATGGCAAAAATCGGCTCAAAGGAACCATCGAAATGTCTATGAATGAGAGCGAATTGGTATTACATCAGTTTTTCCCAGAGTTCCGGGTCTTCGAGTTTATTTTTGAAGGCGTTGAGGAATTCCGCGCCCATGGCGCCGTCGACGACGCGGTGGTCGGCGCTTAAGGTTACCTTCATCATCTCCCGGACGGCGATTTGTCCGTCGTACACGACCGGCGTGGGGATACAGGAGGCCACGGCCAGGATGGCGGCTTCGCCGGGATTAATGATCGCGCCGAAATTTTCCACGTTCAGCATCCCCATATTGGAAATCGTGAACGTCCCGCCTTTCATTTCGTCCGGAGTGAGTTTGTTCGTGCGCGCCTTTTCCGCCAGTTCGGCGATTTCCGCCTGGATTTCGTCCAGCGCCTGGCGGTCGGTGTGGTTCACCACCGGCACCACCAGGCCGTTTTCCACGCTCACCGCGACTCCGATATTCACCTTGCTCCGCCGGACAATCGCATTGCCCTGGACCGCGGCATTGACGTAAGGGAATTCCTTCAAAGTCAAAGCCGCGGCTTTAACGATAAAGACATTCACGCTCAGATTGATCCCTTCTTCGTCTTTCAGGCGTTTGCGTTTCGCCAGCAGCGCGGTCATATCGACGCTGACCGTAACGTAAAAATGCGGAATAGTCTGTTTCGACCGGGTCAACCGCTGGGCGATGATCCGGCGCATGGCATTCATTTCCTGCGGCTTTTCAGCAATTGCGGCTTTGATGTCGGCCAAGGTGACCCGGCCGTTGTCTCCGCTGCCGTCTACTGCGAGCAGTTCGATGTTTTCCTTTTTCGCCAGATTGAATGCGGACGGAGTGATTTTTTTGGCGTAGTAACCGGAAGTTTCGAGATAATTCCGGACGTCTTGCTCGGTGACGCGCCCGGACGGGCCGCCGGTGCTGGTAACTTGCTTCAGGTCGATCAGGAAATCCCGGGCAAATTTCCGGGCGCGCGGGCTCGGTCTGGAAAGATTAAGAACCGGAACAGATGCAGCGGCGAACGCGGGTTCGAAGGGGACGTTCGCTTTTTGCACCTGGCCGGTTGAATTCGGAACTGGAACCGCCGCCGGTTGAGGGGCGGCCGGTTTCGGGGCGGGAGGCGCCGCCGGCGCCGCTGCCGGAGCTGATATTGCCGGTATTTCGGGAACCGTTTCACCGGGTTCGCCGAGCACGCAGGCGGTGGACATTACCGGCACTTCCCTGCCGGCGGGGACGATTATTTTGAGCAGCGTGCCCTCGAACTGGGATTCAACTTCTAGCACGGCCTTGTCGGTTTCGACTTCAAACAATACATCGCCTTTTTTGATGACGTCGCCTTCCTTCACGCGCCAGGAATCGATGCTGACCGTTTCTTCGGACTGGCCTAATTTCGGGATCGGTACTAACGTAGCCATTTTTAAAATTCTCCATCAAAAATACTTATATCAGGGAACGGGCGGCGTTGACCATATCGTCAACCGTCGGCAGAAAGGCGGCTTCCAGCGTATAAGCCTGCGGGGCGATGCCGTTTTTGGCGCCGACTTTCAATACCGGGGCGTCCAGGCAGTCGAAACAGTTGGCCGTAACCTGAGAGACGATTTCGCCGGTGAAACTGCCGATGTCCACGCATTGGCTGATCGCCACGCAGCGGCCGGTTTTCCGGACTGATCCGAAAACGGTTTCCCAGTCGAACGGCACCAGAGTGCGCGGATCGATGACTTCCACGCTGACGCCTTCGGCGGCCAGAATTTCGGCGGCTTTCACCGCGTCCCGGACGGCCGGGCCCCAGACGACGAAGGTAATATCCGAACCTTCCCGGACAATATTGGCCTGACCGAACGGAATAGTGTATTCCGTTTCGGGCACGATGCTTTTTTCATTGTACAGCAGCTGGCCTTCGACGAACATCACCGGGTTGTCGTCGCGGATGGCGGTTTTGATCAGGCCTTTAGCATCGTAGGCGTTGGACGGATAAGCCACGCAGATACCCGGGATGTGAGCGAAGACCGATTCCAGCGACTGGGAATGCTGGCCGCCGTAGCCTTTGCCGCCGCCGACGCTGCACCGGATTACCAGCGGTACGGTAGTGGACGCGCCGGTCATGTAATGCCATTTGGCGGCCTGATTGGAAATCTGGTCGGAAGCCATCAGCGCAAAATCCATATACATCAGTTCGGCAACCGGACGGTAACCGCACATCGCCATGCCGACGGCGCTGCCGCAGATGCAGGCCTCGGAGATGGGAGTATTGAAAACGCGGTCGCGGCCGAAGGATTCGAGCAGTCCCTTTGAAAGTTTGAACGCGCCGCCGTAATCGGCCACGTCTTCACCGAACAACAGCACCCGCCGGTCGCGCGTCATTTCTTCAATAATACCTTCCTTGATCGCGTCGCGGTAGGTGATGCGGGAATCTTCGCCGCGTTTAATGACCGGCAGCGGCTGATAAATTTCAGGTTTGGCGTGGGGTTCCGGGACGACTTCGCAGATTGTGTCGGTATACATATGTTTGATGACGTCTTCCGGCACCGGGTCGGGAGCATCCGCGGCGCGGCGGGCGGCGCGGGCATTGCGGCCGGCAACTTTCCGTTCCAGTTCCTTGAGCTGTTTTTCAGTGGCGACCTTGGCCTCCTTGAGCTGCTGGCGGAAAACGTCGATCGGATCGACTTTCTTCCAGCGGGCTTCTTCTTCCCGGGTGCGGTATTCATTGCGCGGATCGGACAGGCTGTGACCGTAGTACCGGTAAGTATCGAGTTCCAGCAATACTGGACCGTCACCCCCGGCAATAGTCGCTTTAGCGCGGGTGATGGCGTCGCGTACTGCGAGCACGTCCATCCCGTTCACCACTTCCGCGTGCAGGTTGTTGTTCGCGAAACCGGCGGCGCGGCGGGCGAGATAATCCACCCCGTTGACTTCGCCGTCAGCGCGCCCGGTCATACCGAAATGATTGTTGACGACGGCGAAAATGATCGGCAGACCGTATTTAGTCCGGGCCATTTTGCCGGTGAACTGCTCCTGGGCCGCCCAGTTGAGGGATTCGAGCACTACGCCGTTGGCGTAAGCTCCGTCCCCCGCGAAACAGCAGACGACGTTCCGGCGCAGTTCCGGATCGATCCGGCAGATCATGCTGGCGCCGGTGGCGATCGGTACGCCGCCGCCGACAATGGCGTTGGCGCCCAGATGGCCGACCCGGAAATCGGCGATGTGCATCCCGCCGCCGCGGCCTTTGCCGTAACCGGTTTCCTTGCCGAAAAGTTCGGCGATAGTGCGGTAAACGTGATCTTCCATAACCGCCTCGCGGAGCGCTTCGCCGGTGAGCGCGGCGAATTCAGGACAGCGTTCCTTCAATTCCGTCTCCGTCATGCGTTTGATGGCATGAAAACCCTTGGCGATGGAATCGCCGTGACCGCGATGAGTGGAAGTGATCATATCAGTAACGCTCAACACCGAACAGGCTCCGGCAGCAGTGGCTTCCTGCCCGATAGACAAATGGGTGGGGCCGCGGTAATCGTAATCGCTGATGATCTCATAAGCGCCGGTACGGCATTTGAGGATCATTTCCTCGAACTCGCGGATGACGAGCATGGACTCGTATAATTCCAGGAGTTCCTCCTTCGTAATGGTTTTGGCCTTGAGTTCGGCGGCAAGGTCCCGGTCATACTGATAAGCGGGAATGTTTTCCAGCTTGATTGTCCGCCGCTTGAAATCGGGTCCCAAGTCACTGTAATAATTGCTCATTGCGAAAAGTTCCTTTATCTTTTTACACCAACTTTTGCGTTGTAATTTATGGCTTAATGATATTTCAGAAAATTACCTCGACGTGCTGCCGGTTCAGTTTTTTCACTATTTGTTCCGGGATGTGATGATCGGAAATGACCACGTCAATATCCTTAATACTGCCGCTGACCACAAACGACGAAACGCCGATCTTACTGCTGTCGACCAGCAGCAGGACTTTCCCGGCGCGCTGCATGACCAGCTCTTTAGTATAGGCTTCGCCGGGATCGGTGGTTGAAATGCCGTTTTCGACCGTGAAGCCGATGGTTCCCATGAACGCCTTATCGAGATGCAGCGAATTGACAATGCGTTCCGTCAGCGGTCCGACCAGGGTGCGGCTGAGGGCGCGGAATTCGCCTCCGAGCAGAATCAGCCGATGCGAACTTTCCATAAGTTCCGCCGCCGCCATCAGCGAATTGGTAACAATGGTCAGATTTTTGCGCTGATCAAGCTTGCGGGCCAGCGCCAGCACCGTGCTGCCGCCGTCGAGATAGATGGAATCGTCATCGTCGATAAATTCCAGCGCCAGCCTGGCGATCTGGTCTTTTTCGGCGGCGTGAAAGGCGGCTTTTTCAGTAAAGATCGGTTCGGTGCGGGGAAACTGCACCCGGATCGCGCCGCCGTGAACCCGCCGGACTTTACCCTGGATCTCAAGGCTCTGGAGATCGCGCCGCACCGTCGCTTCCGATACTTTCAAACGAATGCTGAGATCGGCAATGGTACCGACGCTGCTGCCCAGGGCATTCAGAATCAGCCGTTCCCGTTCCGCCGATAAAAGTTTTCGCTTGCACTGCGACACTGCCGTATAATCCTTCATTTATCCGGTTGTTTTATAGCCGATTAAGGATTAATATACACGCTGTGAAATATTTTGCAAGTTTTTGAAAGAAAATATTGCAAAATTTACAATTTCTTGCAAAAAGTAAATTTATACCGAATTGCATTCTAATAGCTAGTGTCAAGTCAAGCCTGTAAGGTCAACAAGATTGCGAATCATCCGGATGCTGGATGGTCTCGAATCTGACACGCCGCTACCGAGGTAACGGCTTGGTCAGAGTCGCGAAATCCAGGGGCGGATGAACGCAACCGCTTTGCGGCCGGGGGGTTGTGCATTCTGTCGAGCGTTGCCGGTTTGTCCGATGGGCACATCGCCCTGCGCCAACAACGCTCGACAGCTCTGCACAAATCCCCTCGGTCTTGCCGACCGTACAGGCTTGACTCGACACTAGCAGTCTGTCGCACCATTCTTTTTGCCGGTGAACGAGCCCAAAAGCATGCTGCCGTGTACGGTCGGATTCTTGCGGTGCCGTTTTGCGCCAAAACGAACCGTCGCTGCCCCGGTAGCGCACAGTTCGTTTTAATGCTTCCGGCATCCGCAATAATTCCGATTTTTACTTGCTCTTATACCAATTCGCTCTCATTCATAGACATTTCGATGGTTCTTTTGAGCCGATTTTTGCCATAAATCCTCGCGCGATACTCTGTATCGCTCTGCGGTTTATAACCAAAATCCATCTCAAAATCCGCCATCGCCATTATCTATGACTGATCGCTCATTAGTATTAGATTGCAAATCGGTATTACCATGAAACACACGAAAATTTTCCTGAACATTATGCATTTGAAATTAAATCAAAGTGAATGACGCTACAGAAAAATAAGTTTGACCGCTTTTTTAATCGTTTTGCAGGATTTCGTTGTAAACAGACAGGATTTCAGCGGAAAAACAGCAGAAAATGATTTCCTGCGGAAATTCCCCCGGCCAGGCCCGGACGGTTTGGACGGCGATCTGAGCGGCTTCCCGTTTCGGGTAGCGGTAGACGCCGATGCTGATTCCCGGAAAGGCAATTACGCGGCAGCGCGTTTCATTGGCGATGGTGAGCGAATTGACGTAACATGCCCGCAGCAATTCCGGTTCACCGTGACTGCCGCCGCGCCAAACCGGCCCCGGCGTATGGATCACGTATTTTGCGGGCAAACGGAATCCCGGCGTAATCCGGGCTTCGCCGGTTTGAGAGCCGCCGAACTTGCGGCAGGTTTCCAACAGTTCCGGCCCGGCAGCCCGGTGAATCGCCCCGTCCACGCCGCCGCCGCCCAGCAGCGAACAATTCGCCGCATTGACGATCACATCGACCTCCAGCGTGGTAATATCAGCTTTTATGGTCCGGATAATCATAACAAATTACATAATTTTTTCGTGTATTTCGTGGTTAATTTTATTGTATTTCGAGGTCGGAGGCGTTGATTTCGACAGCGGCGGCCTGGCCCAGCAGTTCGATGCTGATGATCAGCAGCAATTTATTCTTGCGGGATTGGACAATGCCGGAAAGTCCCCGGAACGGTCCCCGGATAACTTCCACCGGCGTACCGGCAGCGAGTTCGGGACGAACCTCTACTGCACAAGTGTCGGACATGCGTTCAAAAACCCGGATTGCTTTCAATTCTCCGATCAGGGTGCGTTCGGACTCTGCGTCGATGTCGATTTTATATGCTACCGTATTGGAAAGCCGCACCCGGCTGAATGCTGCTTCATCCAGGCGGCAAAAAACATAACCCGGGAACATCGGACTGGAAAATTCCGCCGTCCGGTTTTGATAATGATGGATTTTATGCAGCAACGGCAGATAATGCGGTATTCCGTTGACAGCACAATATTTCGCTAATTTTTTTTCCTGCCGGGGCTTGGTGCGTACCGGCGTCCAGAACTTTTTCTCTTCCATACTATCCTTACTTTTCATCTCGGCCCAAATCAAAGATAAGAATAGTACGTGAGGCGGTTTTTTTCAACTGTTTTATTAAATAACCGTAGGTAATTTCAGGATTATTTTATAAAATTGTGATAAAGATCAAGGGTTTGATTATAAAACTGGCTGACAGTCATAAGTCAGAGTTATTAAAAGGACTCGAATGCCACCCTTTAAAAATTTGTTCCGGGTATTTGTGCAAAAAGCTCTATTTATACACCGGCCCGAAGTTTTTACAGGCCCGGTAGTCGCTGCCTTCCGGATCCATGCCGAAGCCCGTCCAGGAGCTCGGACGGAAAATATCTTCTTCCCGGATATTGTGCATGCAGACCGGAATGCGCAGCATCGAAGCCAGGGTGATTAGGTCCGCGCCGATATGGCCGTAACTGAACGCCCCGTGATTGGCGCCCCAGTTGGCCATGACATTGTAGACGTCCTTGAAAGCGCCTTTACCGGTCAGATTGGGAGCGAACCAGGTAGTTGGCCAGCTGGGATTGGTACGGCGGTCGAGTTTCTCGTGAATTTTCCGCGGCAGTTCAAAAGTATAACCTTCAGCCAGTTGCAATACCGGCCCCAGGCCTTTGATCAGGTTGACGCGGGACATGGTGACCGGCATTCCGGCCCGGCTCAGGAAACGCGATGAGAAACCGCCGCCGCGGAAATATTCGGTAATTGCGGCGCACCATTCGGTCGCGTCCAGGCATTTGCCCGCTTCTTCGGGAGTGATATGCCAGAAATGTTTCATTGCCGGCCGGCCGTCACCTTCCTGTTGACCGGTCGCATCCAGCGTGGTTGAACCGGAATTGATCAGATGAATGATGCCGTTGGCGCCAAGGCCGGTCAATTCGTGACCGGTGGTCCGTTTGACGGCTTCGGGACTCCAGAAAGTGCGGACGTCCGAAAAGCCCTGTGCCCGGCCGGTCAGCAGATGTCCGAACAGCATCGCGACACCGTTGAGGGCATCATTTTCGGTGGCGCAGACGAAAGCTTCGCGGATGCCGTTCCAGTCGAACGAGGAATTCAGGATCGTTTCCATGAAATCGCCGTTCGGCAGATGGTCGGTCCACTGGCGCTGTCCCTGGAAACCGGACGCGATGGCGTTATGTCCAAGCGCTTCTTCGCCGAATCCCATTTCGGCCAGTTTCGGATTGCCGATCATCAGATCGCGGGCAATGATGGTCATTTTCACGACATATTCCCAGACGGCCTCCTTCTCGGCTCTGGATTTGGTCATTTCCGGCGCGTTGAAGTCTTCGCCTTCCCTGCAGTTGGCTTTAGTCCAGGCCAGGGCGCGCCGGTATTCTTCGGGGTCGAAAATGTTCCGTTCGATCCGCCGGACGAATTCGGTCATATCGACGGATTCGCAGCGCATGCCGAGGAAGTCCTCGAAAAAGGCCGGCTCCACCAGAGAGCCGGCGATGCCCATTGAGCAGCTGCCCATCGAGAGGTAGGATTTGCCGCGCATGGTCGCGACCGCGATCCCCGCCCGGACGAAACGTAAAATCTTTGCTTTGACATCGTCCCGGATTTCAGTGTCATCCGCGTCCTGAACATCGCGGCCGTAAATTCCGAATGCCGGCAGACCTTTCTGATTATGAGCCGCCAGCACCGCGGCCAGGTAAACCGCGCCCGGGCGTTCCGTACCGTTGAATCCCCAGACCGCTTTCGGAATGGCGGGAGTCATGTCCATGGTTTCGGAACCGTAACACCAGCAGGGCGTTACGGTCAGGGAAACGCCGACGCTTTCGGCTTCGAATTTATCGGCGCACCGGGCCGCTTCGGCTGCGCCGCCGATGCAGGTGTCGGCAATGATGCATTCGACCGGCATGCCGTTGGAATGGCGCAGCTGGGAACTGATTAGTTCGGCGGCGGCTTTCGCCATGTTCATGGTTTGGACTTCGAGGGATTCGCGGACTCCCTGGCGGCGGCCGTCAATAGCCGGACGAATTCCGACTTTGGGCAGTCTGCCGCGTAACCGGTTCACGCGGGGAACAATTTCCATGTCGCTGATATAAGCCATAATCGGACTCCTTAATTTGCACTGATGAAAATACAATCTTGCTATTATACATACTGAAAATAAAAAAAACAAAAAATGCCGGAAAAAATCTGAAAAAATATCATTATCCTTGCGGCTGCCAATAATACCTGATTAATTTAGTTCTTCACAAAAATCTGTAATGGAACGCCAACCGTTAATGTCGCAACCGCAGTCCCGAGTTGAGTATCGCTTTTTCAATCGCGGTAAAGTTTTTCCGCGGCATAAAACCGCTCACTTCGTTCG
>JAQULZ010000120.1 GCA_028718375.1 Victivallaceae bacterium
GTCAGCACCGCCAGCGCGCAGTGAAAAGGAAAATGTCAAACTGGCCGGTAAAAAAGAAAGGTCGGCACAAGTCGGTAAAAATTAATATCTTTCAGACTATAGAGGTGATTAAATGAACAGTATTGCAACTAAGAGCAAGTAAAAATCCGAATTATTGCGGATGCCGGAAGCGTTAAAACGAACGGTGTGCTACCGGAGCAGCGACGGTTCGTTTTGGCGCCAAACGGCACCGCAAGAATCCGACCGTACACGGCAGCATGCTTTTGGGCTCGTTCACCGGCAACTCAGCCTCAAAATCAAAGCTGTTTTTACTAGTGTCGAGTCAAGCCTGTAAGGTCGGCAAGACCGAGGGGATTTGTGCAGAGCTGTCGAGCGTTGTTGGCGCAGGGCGATGTGCCCATCGGACAAACCGGCAACGCTCGACAGAATGCACAACCCCCCGGCCGCAAAGCGGTTGCGTTCATCCGCCCCTGGATTTCGCGACTCTGACCAAGCCGTTACCTCGGTAGCG
Organism: Victivallaceae bacterium; assembly: GCA_028718375.1. GTDB lineage: Bacteria > Verrucomicrobiota > Lentisphaeria > Victivallales > Victivallaceae > JAHOYW01. The sequence goes on from JAQULZ010000120.1 coordinate 512, forward strand.
GCGTGTCAGATTCGAGACCATCCAGCATCCGGATGATTCGCAATCTTGTTGACCTTACAGGCTTGACTTGACACTAGCTATTAGATGCAATTCGGTATTAAACCCACCAATTCTTCCCCCCTGGCACGAGTTTTTTCCAGGTCAGAATTTAATTTATTTTTCTTTAAGTGTAGACGAATCGTTTTTTCCGGATTATATTTATAATGTCCCCCGGTGTGGTAAAGCAACAACAAAATTTGGCGGTCAGCGATATGTTATTAGGAGTTTTCGGCGATATTCACGGCAATATTGAAGCTTTGGCCTCGGTTTATGCGCGTTTGACCGGCCTGGGCTGTGAGCAGATTGTCTGCCTGGGGGATATTGTCGGTTATGGAGCATCGCCCGGGGAATGTATCAATTTCCTGAAAGACAACGAGATCGCCTGTATCAAGGGTAATCACGATTTTTTCACCCTCGACCGGCAGGAACAGTCCGACTGGAATATGAAAGATTACAGCCGGGAAGCGATAATCTGGACTCAAAAACAACTTACCGAACAACAATTCCACTGGCTCGAAAACCTGCCGTTCAGTATGAAAATCGCCGGAGTTCAGTTTGTTCATTCTTCCATGGAAACCCTGGACGGCGAATACTGGCCTTACATCCTGGATGCCAAAACAGCTCAATTTCATTTCTATCTGCAGGAATGCCAGGTAGCGTTTTGCGGCCATATTCATATCCCGCTGCTGTTCACCTGTTCCGAAAATCACGGCATCAGGGTCGAAATGCTGAAACCAGCCGTTCTGGATTTACAGTCCGACAACAAATACCTGATAAATCCCGGGGCGGTGGGACAGCCGCGCGATCTCGATTGGCGCGCCTCCTCGGTCACTTACGACACCGAAACCGGTCAACTCACCCCGTTGCGGGCGGAATACGATGTCGCCGCGACTCAAAAAAAGATCATCGTTGCCGGGTTGGCGGAAGACCTGGCGGACCGGCTGTCAAACGGCACCTGAGAACAGCAGCCCGGTCTGATAAACGATGGCGGTGACGATGTAGGCCAGCACGGTCAGTCCGGCCAGTTGGAACAAGGCCCAGAACCAGGAATTGCTTTCGCGCCGGGTAACCGCGATCGTCGCCATGCACGGCGCGCTCAGCAGGCAGAAAAGCATAATGCAGTAAGCCTGCAAAGCGGTATAATTTTCCTGTAATTTTTTCCGCAGGGTTTCGGATTCATCCGTTTCGCCAACCGCGTATACAATACCCAATTGGGCAACGAAAACTTCCTTGGCGGCGAAAGCGCCGATCAGCGCCGTACCGATTTTCCAGTCAAAACCCATCGGCCGCAAAACCGGCTCCAGCGCATGTCCGATCCGGCCGGCGCAGGTATAACTCAATTCCTCGGCCATTTTCTTGCCCCGGAGCGCTTTTATCGCCGCGGTCTTTGGTTCCGCTTTCAGGCGGCTTTGCTCGACCGCAGCGATTTCCGCCGCATAATTCCGGCTCAGGTTCTTCTTTTGAGGATAATTAGTCATTATCCACAAGATCACCGAGGCCGCCAGAATCAGGGTACCGGCCTTCTGCAGGTAGAGCAGCGACCGTTCCCACATGTGAAGGCAGACGCTTTTCACGGTGGGAATGCGGTAAGGAGGCAACTCCAGTACGAAAGGTTCATTTTCGCCCCGGAACAGGGTGGAACGCAATAACTTGGCACAGATGACGGCGGCAATTATTCCGATAATATAAACCGACCACATTACTGCGGCTTCCCATCTGGCCGGGAAAAATGCCGGAATTATCAGTGCGTAAATCGGCACCCGGGCTCCGCAACTCATCAGCGGAACTACCAGCATGGTCGTCATCCGGTCGCGGCGCAGGCTCAGAGTCCGGGTAGCCATAATCGCCGGCACCGAACAGCCGAAACCGATCAGCATCGGGATAAAGCTCTTGCCGTGCAGGCCGATTTTATTCATCAGCCGGTCCATGATAAACGCGACTCGCGCCATATAACCGGTCGCCTCCAGAATGGCGATGGCCAGAAATAAAAATATGATATTGGGCAAAAAGACGATGACGCCGCCCACTCCGGCGATAATCCCGTCGACAAGCAGCGATTTCAGGGCGTTTTCCGAGCCGGGCGGCCACCATGAGGAAACAAAATTACCCAGCCCGCCGAATCCCGCTTCGATCCAGCCCATGAACGGATCACCCACGGCAAAGGTCAGATAGAAAACTCCATACATCAGGCCGAGAAACAACGGAATTCCCAGAATGCGGTGCGTTACTATTGAATCCACCGCCTCTGAAATATCCCGGCGTTTCCGGAGTGTCGGCCGAACAATTTCCCGGCAGGTACCGGCAATGAACCCGTAACGGTGTTCCGTAACCAGAATCTCACTCGGCTCATCAAACTCGCTTTCAAGTCTTTCCATCAAAGCATCGGCCTGATCAAGAACTGCCCGGCCCCCGGGACCGGACGCGAAAAGCTCGACTATTTCCTTATCCTTTTCAAATAATTTTATCGCCAGCCAGGCCGCGTCGTAACCTTCCGGAATTTCGCCGCTGCCAGTCAGAATCCGGCTTAATTCCCGGACCGGAAGCATCAACTCATCCGCATATTCCACCTTTTTGGGAACAGATTTCCGCCCGGACTGAACAAGACCGGCAATTACCTTCTTAAGTTCGGCAATACCCTGTCCCTTGCTTCCCACCGTACAGACGACGGGAGCGCCGAACAGCCGGCTCAACCGGGCCGTATCGATTTCAATGCCGTTATCCCGGGCATTGTCGATCATATTCAGCACCAGAACCATCGGAACCCCTAATTCCATGAACTGCAAGGTCAGAAACAGATTCCGCTCCAGGTTGGAAGCGTCAATAATGTTGACAACGACTTCCGGTTTTTCGGTAATGATCACGTTGCGGGCGATCAGTTCCTCGGGGGAGTTGGCGGTAAGACTGTAGGTGCCCGGCAAATCAGTAACTTCGATCCGGCAATCATCAACCCTGAACGAGCCGACAATTTTCTCAACCGTCACTCCCGGATAATTGCCGACATGCTGCCGGGCACCGGTCAATCCGTTAAAAATCGTCGTCTTACCGCTGTTCGGATTCCCGGCCAACACGATTTTAAATGCAGTCACCATGCGATAATCAGATAACCTTAACTTTTATTTTCCTGCTCATTCCCTGGCCGATTGCCAGACGCGCCCCTTTTACCCGGATAATCAACGCCCCCTGACAATGGCGTTCAACTATTTCCAACTGCTCATCGGGATAAATACCGAGCGCGGCGATCTTCCGCTGGAATTCGCAGCCGCCGGAAGTGCCCACCACCCTCAGCATAGTCGCCGCCGGAGCTAAGAATAACGAAATAACCGGAGAATCAGGCGTCACGATCATGGTTTGTTTCCACGGTAATATTAACCGCTTCCTCCTTCCTCAATGATAAATTATACCCCTTGATCCGGACTTCAATCGGATCACCCAGCGGGGCAATGCGTTCCAACTCAAGTGAAGTCCCTTTCACAATTCCCAAATCCGCAAACTTTTTATAACTTCGGATTTGGCGGGAAATGGAAATAATCTTTCCATTTTCGCCGGGTTTCATCAAAGACAATGGTTTTTTCATAAACTTCATTCCTGCCGCCGAATAAATTCCTGATAATAAATTAGGTGTCCCTAACTATTTTTGCAAGTATCAATTGCATTTTAATTACCATTATTTTATCCTCCGCGCCGGATGATCTATTGCGGCTCATTCTGGCGGCATTTCGTTTGCAGCCAGGCTAAAAAAACACTTTCCGTCACCGCTATTTTTTGTTTCCGGTAGATATTGGTAAGCATTTCCCGCTGTTTTTCATCGAAACCGGACTTTGCCGGCAGGACGCGTTTTCTGAGGACGAGGACTATAGCGCCAGTGGCAATATTTTGAGCCGGGGCAACTTCTCCATTCTTAAGTTCCCTGGACAAACCGGCGATGACATTCCCATAAGGCACCCGGGGCGGCGACAGCAATGAAAACGGTTTTACAAGTTCAAACCGGGGAACTTTAGAATCCGCCACGCTTTTCAGGCGGGCGGTTTTGTCCATTTTCTGTAATTTTGCCGCCAGTTCGCGCGCCTGGCAGCGCGCCAGCTTCAAGGCCTGCTGTTTTTTCAGTTTGACCATGATCTTGTCTTTTATTTCCTCAAACAAAGCCGGCCGCGGGGCAATCCGATCCGTAACAAAGGCCACATAAACCGCATCCTTACCGGGTACCGCATTCGAAACCGGCACTTCCCGCAAGGCGCTGATTTCACGGATCAACGCCTTTTCTTCAAGGCCGCCGATCTTTTCCGCATCGTCCCTGAACCAGTCCGTCATAACGCCTTTATATTTAAACTGCCGGAGCACATCTTCAAAAATTTTACGCTGTTTTTTAACCGCCGCCTCTCCTACCGCGTCATACGCGGCATCCATGAATGCGCCCGCCTTTTCCGAAGCGAATTTCTCCGCATAACGGCGGGCCAGCCGCTTTCCCGCTTCAGCTTCAGCTTCGGCATACGGTATAACCTGGGCTTTCTGCCCCTGCTTAAACTTCATAAACAGATTTTTATTTTTTTCATAAAAATCCTTAACCGCTTCCGGGGTAAGCTGCTGTTCGGCGCGTTTCCGGATTTCAGGATGGTCATATCTGAACGCCACCAGTAAAACCCTGGACTTTCCGGGAATATAATCTTCGGGAGAGGGCGTACCGGCAGTAAAATAATTTTCGGCTTCCTTACTGGTTACCTTGACCTGTTTCAGATAGCTTTCCATATCAAAAAGCACATATGAAACATAATATTTTTCGTTGAGCAGCCGGTAGAATTCAGTGATTTCGTTCGGGGTGACTATAATGCTTTCCTGTAATTCATCCAGTAACTTGCTTCTTATCAGATACTCCCTCACCGCCGCATCGAGATCGGCGGCGGAAAAACCGTTGGCGCTCAACTCGTTGTTTATATAACCGGTGTAAAACTTCCGGTCAAAAACCTTGGTTTCCGGATTCCTGAATTTCGGGCGGGCAACGATAAAATCAGTTATTTCCTTATCACTGGCAGTGATTCCCCGCCGCTTGGCGGCCGCTAAAAGGCAGAGATTATAAAAAGCGTTCGCTTCAGCCCGGCTGGCGGCGGGATGACTGTTTAAACCGGTATTGTAGATCACATCACTGATAATCAGATCCCGGTCTGCTTTTCTGATGATCTCATTACGGGAAACCGCTTCGCCGAAGATTTCCCCGTAAGAATATTTTTTCCCAAAATTGAATAAGCCGCCGAACCCTAAAAATCCGGATCCCGGCTGCATGAATCCCATGAACGAGATAATGATGATTAGCGTGAAAAGTCCGAATATGATCCGCCCGTGGCGCGTGAAAACTGAATTGATTTTCCTGATGACCATTTTTAACCCTTATATTCTATTTCTGCCCCGTCAATGATAAAACTGACAGATAAACGTTGAAGAATTAAAATAAGATATTTTGCGGGTTTAGCAAGGGATAATCGGCAAAAAAAACGGAAAATAACGGATTGGAAACATGCAATGGAATTTATCATTCCTCGCGGTTGACCAGAAAAGCGGTAAGTTCCAGCAGCAGCGTCCGGTATTTATTGTCCGGGAACCGGTACAGGATTTTCTTTGCCTGGGAAGCCAGTTTTTCGGTTTCTTCCCGGACATAAGCTTCAGCGCCGCAATCGCGCATCAACGTCCGTACCTGGTTCAGGATGGTTTCATCATACTCATCGAGTCCGAGCATCCCGGTAAGGTGCAGTTGCAGTTCAGGTTTCAGGTTTTCAAAAGTTTTCAACAGCAATATGGTCGGTTTTTTGGTGGTCAGATCGGAAGCGATGTTTTTGCCGGTTTTACCGGAATCCCCGAAAATCCCCAGCCAGTCGTCCCGCAGTTGGAAAGCAATCCCGGCGGCAACCGCAAACTCGCCGAGCATTTTAATCTCTTTGCGTCGGAAGTTGCCGGTGTTCAGGGCAATGGCAGCTCCGGCCTCGGCGCAGAAACGCAGTAAATTCCCGGTTTTAAGCTTCAGCATATGCAAAGTATCTTCCGTGGAAATATGCTGCCATTTGCGCATCGGGAATTCAATGTCCAGGGCTTCTCCGGAAATCAGCCGGCAACTGCCGAGCTTGAGCAGCCGCCGTCCCAGAGCCAAGGTCAATTCCGCCGACAATCCGTGTTCCGCCGATTTCAAAATGGTGTTCAAAGCCCAGCCCTGCTGAATATCGCCGGCCAGAATAGCGAAATTACGGCCGAATTTATCCGCGGCCAAATCACCGGCCTCGAAAGTTTCCCGGGCAAAAAGGCGCAGCGCTTCGTGGGTGGTCAACTGACCTCGGCGCATTCGGTCTTCATCGATAATGTCGTCATGCACCAGGGTCCAGTTATGGAATAATTCCGCCGCCATAGCCGGATACAGCGCCGCTTCGGTATTGCCTCCGAGCAGGCCGCAGCACCAGAGCAGCAGGGCCGGACGTAAGCGCTTGCCGCCCCGCGAAGGATAATCCATTACGGTGGCCCGCAAGTACTGCGGCTCGATAGCCGTAGGAAAATCATCGTTAACGATAAGTTCATCTATTTGTAAAGCCACTTGTTTTAATTCATTCAACATTATTTGACCTCTCTCTGCAAAATCCATATCAGGTTTTATTTTGACGCAATTACTGTATTCCTTAATATTATAGCATAGTTAAACCCGAAATGCCCGCTGAATTGCAGCTTTCCGGCGGTTAAACCTGAAAAAACCGCGGATTTTAACCTGATTCAGGCGGTCCGGAACTGATTTTTTCCGCCGTAATCAGATTTGCCGGTCGACGATAATAGAATAATTTCGGGAGTTAAAATCCGGTTTTTTGCTATTTTTTGCTATTTCCTGTTGAAATTTATCAATCTTTTACTTAATTAATTGATACGGAATGCGGCATAAACCCACTTAAACGGGAGGACCATGATGAAAAAAACCAATCAACTGGTCAGTATTTCAGGGTGCGGGTTGGCACTGATCCTGATCGGATGCTCCAGCTTAGACCCGCAGCCTTTTAAGCAATTCGCAGTCTCGGCTAAAAGCGCCCAATTCGGTTTTAACGCGGTAATGCGGCTCAATTACGATTGGAGCCGCAACGGTTACGCTGCCGCTTTCGTAACCGATAAAAAAGCAAAACTTTCTCAAATAATTGTTCGCCCGGAACAAGGATATGCCTGGAAATGGGGCAATCAGGCGGGGCTGCCGCACTATTTCTCCGTCCGGGAAACCGGTGTGGCGCTGGCCGGTCTTAACGACGCTTTCAGCAAATATGCGGCATTGCTGGCCGGTCTGGCGGACGCTTCACCGGTCAACCAGAAAACTTTTGTTCAAATGGCGGAAAACCTGAATCAGAATGCTTCCGAAGCGCTGGAAACGCTGGACATACCGGCGGCAAGCAAAAAATTCACTATTGTCTCAGCTGCCGCCATTGACGCGGCCCGCTGGTATATAGAAAACCGGCGCAAGAGTTATCTGGTCAAGGCGATAAGAAATAATCAGCGCAATGTCGAAAAATATTCGAATCTGGGTAATTCCCTGCTCGCCGCAATCCGGAACGGCATCAAAGCCGGTTACGGAAAGCAAATGGAGGTGTTGAAAGGCCGGTGGCAGAAAAATCAGGACATCGAAATCGTAAAACAAATCCTCGAACTCAACGAAAAATACGTTAAGGCGATGCAGACGCTGCAGGAACTTGAAAAGGCGTATACGGCTTTGCCCCGGGCCAATGCGGAACTGGCGGTCGCGGTCAAGGAACCGGAATTGGCTAAAAAAAGCATCAAACAGCTTTACACGGCGGCACTCCGAATTCAGCAGCTTTATGCGGAGCTCGGTAAATAGTCGATACTCTGAAAAAGCCTATTTTGTTTCATAATCGAGGCCGTGAAGCTGGCGCGTACGGGCGTACGCGAAGCTGAAACTAACGAAGAGCATGGACCAAAGAGACTGTAACCGTTTAACATTACAGTAAAGATTTTTAAAGCAATTTTTACGGAAGGGAGCTTGATATTCGGCAGAAACGGGGTTCTTATATAAACATGGCTGTCAGCGAGTATGGCATAATGGCCGTGCACCAGCTTCCCAAGCTGGATACAGGGGTTCGATTCCCCTTACTCGCTCCAATTTTTACCCCGAAAAATACCGGAAAGCGGACTATGAAAATCATTCGATTTGACAGTGTGGGCGGAGCTTCCGGAGACATGATTCTGGGAGCCCTGATTGGTCTGGGGGCAGATGCAGAGGAACTCAATAACGAATTGCAGAGTTTGCTGCCGGACGCTTTTCGGATCATCTGTCGTCCCTGGCAGTCGCACGGCATTAACGGCGGCATCCGGGCGGAAGTCGAAATCCGCGACCGCCATCATCACGGCCATGACCACCATCACGGCCGGACTTTCCAGGATATCAGGCATTTGATCGAGCGCAGCGCCCTGCCGCCGGAAGTAAAGACGATGAGCCTGAAAGTTTTCGGTGGTCTGGCGGAAGCCGAAGGCAAAGTC
>JAQULZ010000121.1 GCA_028718375.1 Victivallaceae bacterium
ATATAATCGCTCACCCTTACACCGCCTTTAAGCGCTGCTTTTGTTCTGGACATCTGCAACCTCCTTTGGTTGCGGATACTATACCACGCATTCTAATTATGTCAATAGCTAAATGAACAGTATTGGACTTAACCTTTATTTTTCGAATCCCAAATCAAAAAATAGAAAAGGAAAAACACCATGGGACAATGTATACTTAGCGACTCAGAAACACAAGCCCGGCCCTTGCAAATCAAAACAATTCATCGTCAGATGGAAAACCTGGCGGTTTCAGGAGCAGGTTTAAGCCCCTGGGAAGCTCGCGAACAGGTCAATATTATTGATGAGGTTTATTTTCAGAATCCGGCGTTGCGTCAACTCTTGCCCGGTCAGATGAAGTATTTTCTGAACCCGCGGGGAAACCGTTAAAAGACTGCCAGATGAAAACGGTTGTTCTTACGCTCTTTGAGCCACAGGACGAACAGCAGCTTGATCTGTTTGCCGACCGTACGAACTGCCAGGACTGACGGGCAAATCAGTTTCGCTTATTGCTTTCAGGCTTATATTTTGATTGAACGTTTTCGGACATTAAAAAATTACTCAAATATCCCGGAGCGAGTAGTATTTACTTTAATAAAACGTGGCTTTTCATCTTTCATGAAATATTCAGGATAGTTGTTCTGTACGACCCAAAACCTGAAGTTTACTTAAAAATGAACATGGTCATTGTCTTCAAAAATAAAAAAACCGCCTGCAAAATCGAATTTTCATTTTACAAGCGGCCTTAGTTCTAATTATTTTTTAAGTTCCAGATTTTCCAGGTCGTTGAATACTTCGCCCATATCGACCATTTCATCGCCGGGTTTCAGAGCCGCGCTGTATTCTTCCTCCGCGACTTTCAGGTCGGCTTCGGTAAAATCTTCTTTAGCGGCTTTGATGCTCAACCCGATCCGGCGTTCTTCCGTATCGACCTTGATGACCCGGGCTTCAACGTCATCGCCGACATTCAGCATGTCCTTGACCCGTTCGACATGGTCTTTGCTGATCTGGGAAATATGGATCAGACCGTCGATTTTATTGGATAATTCGACAAACGCGCCGAAGGCCGTGATTTTGGAAACTTTGCCGGTAACGAGGTCACCGACTTTGTAAAGTTCATTAATCTTTCCCCACGGATCTGCTTCAGCCTGTTTCAGGCCGAGGGAAATGCGCTGCTGTTCCGGATTGATATCGAGAATGACCGCTTCAACTTCGGCGCCCGGTTTAAGAACTTCAGTCGGATTGTTGATCTTACGGGTCCAGCTCATATCGGAAACGTGAATCATACCGTCAATGTCATTTTCGATTTCGACGAACGCGCCGTAACTGGTCATATTGCGGACTTTGCCCTTGATTTTACTGCCGATGGGATATTTTTCGGCGAGAACTTCCCAGGGATTGCGTTCTTTCTGGCGCAGACCGAGGGAAATTTTCTTGTTTTCCCTGTTGATGTCCAGGACTACGGCCTCGACCTGTTCGCCGACGCTGACCACTTCTCCGGCTTTGGTGATGCGTTTGGTCCAGCTCATTTCAGAAACGTGGATCAAACCCTCGACGCCGTCCTCGATTTCCATGAACGCCCCATAAGGCATGATATTGACGATTCGGCCCTTCACGATAGAACCGACCGGGTATTTGGTTTCAACGGCTTCCCACGGATTCGCGGTTTTCTGTTTGTAACCGAGAGAAACGCGTTCCTTATCGTAATCGATGTCAAGAATGATGACTTCCACTTCCTGCCCGACCTCCATCATTTCCGAAGGATGACTGATGCGTCCCCAGGACATGTCCGTAATATGCAGCAGACCGTCGACTCCGCCGAGATCGATGAATACGCCGAAATCAGTAATATTCTTGACCACGCCGGCACGGATCTGGCCGACGGTCATATCTTTAAGCAGGGAAGAACGTTTATCGCGCAGTGATTCTTCGAGCAGCTCGCGGCGGGAAACAACGATGTTATGACGGTCTTCGTTGATCTTAAGTACTTTGACCTCATATTCCTTGCCGATGTAATCATCCATATTGCGCACCGGACCGATGTCGATTTGCGACCCGGGCAGAAACGCTTCCACTCCGTCAACGTCGACAATGATGCCGCCTTTGACCCGATGCTTCATGATTCCCTTAACAATACTGCCTTCGGCGTTCTCTTTAGTGACTTTTTCCCACGCTTTGATTGCATACGCTTTGGCCAGGCTTAACGCCGGCATACTGTTTTCATTTTCGATTTCTTCCAGATAGACGTCGATTTTGTCGCCGACTTTGGCGTCTTCCCAGTTGCGGAATTCACTGGAGTGAACAAATCCTTCGGCTTTGTAGCCGATATCAACGAGCGCACCGTCATTGCGTTTTTCTACAATTGCGCCTGCAATAATTGAACCTTCCGCGAAATCGCTCTGAGTTTCGTTTTCCAGGAGAGTATCCATTGAAGTCAGGTTGCTCAAGTCAACAAAGTTCGTCAGATCGGCAGTTTTTGATAAGTTTTCTTCTGTCATGTTTGGTGTTTTGGTTAATTATTTTGTTCCGTTTATTAATTATTGAAACCCATTTAAAATCCGGCCGGCAAGCCTGAAATTAAAGACAACAAAACTTAATAATATCATCAGGTTGCGGAAATTGCAAGTTTTTTTGACATAAATCCTTAAATAAGGCACATTTAGGAACAGGACGCTGAAAATCCGCCCGCGAAGAAGCCGGAAACCGTTCCGGCAGATGAACTGCCGAAGGTTGAAAATCCCCGGTTGCGGTCATAGATTATCAGGTGATAAAACCCTTGATAAGGCAGCTATGAATCAAGTTATCGGTAATGCAGCCGTATTTACGCTCGGCTGCCGCCTGAACCAGGCCGACACGGCTTTAATATGTGCGCGGCTGAAATCGGATGGCTGGCGGATAGTGCGTCCCGAATATCCCGGCCGTCTCGATCTGCTGATCATCAACACCTGTACCGTAACCGCCGCCGCATCCCGCAAGAGCCGTCAGGCGACCCGGCGTTTCCGCTCAAAACATCCCGAAGCCTGTATTCTGGTTACCGGCTGCAGCGCCGAAACGGAAAACTCGCAGTGGAAGAACGAAAGCGCCGCGGATATTATCCTGACCAATCCCGAAAAAAAACAGATAAGTTCCTTAGTCGGAGATTTTTTAAGGGAAAAAACGGTCTCCGGCGGCTCTGAGTTCAGCGTCGGCCAAACGGCGGAAATTTTCCGGGAACAGATTGCCGGCAGTTTTCCGTTCAGAAGCCGGGCTTTCCTCAAAATTCAGGAGGGATGTAACAATTTTTGTACTTACTGCATCGTTCCCTATGCCCGCGGACCGGAACGGTCACGCAACTGGGATGAAGTCATTACTGAATTTAAACAGTTGCTCGCGGCCGGGTTTGAGGAAATCGTGCTTACCGGAGTGAATATCTGCGCCTACAACGATCACGGCCGGAATTTAAATGAACTGCTGTCTGTCCTGAGCCGCATTCCCGGCCGGTTCCGGATCCGCCTGAGCTCGACCGAGCCTCACCCGAACCATCCGGAACTGGTGGAAACCATGGCCGGCAATCCCAAAATCTGCCGTTTTCTGCATCTGTCCCTGCAGCACGGCTGCGATGAAATACTGCGCGCTATGGGACGCAAATATACGGCCGCCGAATTCGCTTTTTGGGTCGGGAAAGCCCGGGAACTGATTCCCGGCATTCATCTCGGTACCGACGTGATAGTCGGTTTTCCCGGCGAAACGGAGGCGCATTTCGAGCAGGCGCTGGAATTTATCGGGAAAATGAAGTTCGCCAATTTGCATATTTTCACCTATTCGCCGCGGCAGGGCACGCCGGCCGCCGCCCTGCCGGGACGGGTGCCGGGCGCTGTCGCTGAGGAACGCCGCCGCCGCCTGACGGAACTCGCCGCCGCGATGCAGACGGCGTTCACCGCGCCCCAGGCGGGTGAAATACTGCCGGTGATTTTCGAGCGTAAAAACCGGGCCGGCTGTTTCCAGGGCTGGAGCGACAATTACGTCAACGTCCTCTGTGCCGATGCCGGAGTGGAAAAACAGGTAATCACGCCGGTGAAAATCAGCGCCGTCGTTGACGGCAATTCCCTTCTGGGAACCATAAATTTTACGGTATGACCGTTCGAATTCCTCCCGGTTGCATATTGGGGTTTGGTGTTTTATATTACGGGTGGGGGAAGGTAATTGCGGATTTATCCGGTAATGAATGGAAAACCTTCCGGTAAGGTGCTAAAGTATATCAGCGTCAATAAATAAAAAACACGCAATTATGGATTACGAAAATATATATATTCATATTCCGTTTTGTAAGCGTAAATGCGCTTATTGCGGCTTTTATTCGGAAGCCGATCCGTCCCCGGCCCGCATTGAGGCGTTCCTGGATAAACTGGAAGGAAAATTAGCCGTCCTGGGACAGAGTACACCGGTCAATACCCTGTTTCTGGGGGGTGGTACCCCATCGCTGCTCAGTCCTCAGCAACTGCAGCGGTTGCAAACCATGGTGGAAAAATATCTTCCCCTGGCTGCCGGTGCGGAAGTTTCGATTGAGTGCAACCCGGAAAACTTTGGCCCGGAACGTCTGGAGGTTATCCGGCCGTTTGCCAACCGGATCAGTATTGGGGTGCAGGCGTTCTCCGACAGTTTTCTGACTGCCCTCGGCCGCGCGAGTTCCCGGAAACAAATTGAACAAGCCCTGCATTTGGCGAAAGAGTTCAATTTCAATAATCTGAGTATCGATCTGATTTACGGCATTCCCGGCCAGACCCGGAAAAGCTGGCTGGCAAATCTTGAACTGGCGGTCAAATCCGATATAAAACACATCTCCTGTTACTCGTTGACCGTAGAGGAAGGGAGTGAGCTGGATAACCGGATTGAAAATTTCACCCCCGTTGAAAACGATGAGACCGCTGAAATGTGGCTTCAAACCGGGGATTTCCTGAGCAAAAAGGGCTTTTCCCGGTATGAAGTTTCCAATTATTCCTGCCCGGGAGCGGAATGCCGGCATAACGTCAATATCTGGCATGGACAGACTTATCTCGGATTAGGGCCGGCAGCTTCATCTTTCGACGGCGCCAACCGCTGGACGGAGCCGGCTTCCCTAAATGACTGGCTGGCGGACAAAGAACCGGAGCGGGATATCATCGAACCCGAATACCGGCTGATCGAAATCTTCATCATCGGGCTGCGTACCGTCGAGGGCTGGACTCGCGACTATTGGGAAAAAATCCCGTTGCAGCAGACCATGAACGTTGAATGGCAGACGATGGTGCAAAAGGCCCTGAAAGTCAAAAAACTTTATCCTGACCTGCTGGAAGTGACCCCCGGGTCAATTCATCTGACCCAGCAGGGGCTGCTGTTCTGGAACACTATTGCCGAAGCCTGGCTGGAATAGGTCTCGTTGGTTAACGCCGTCAACGGTGAGGGACATATGACAAAATCCGTAAAACCCAATCCGATCGTCGATATGATGGATAAGATCGGCGGTGCTGCCGCCACGTTTGGGAATGATGTTTGTTTTTTCATCTGTTTCCTCGGAGAACTGGCGAAAGCTTCGCTGGTGCTTATCCGTCATCCCGGCCGGTTTCGCGGCCGGGATATGCTGTATTATATGGACTTGTGCGGCAGCCAGGCCCTCCCGATCGTCATCTGTATCTGTTATCTGATGGGAGTGATCCTGGGATTCCAGTTTGCGCTCCAGGCGCAGAAGGTCGGGGCGGAAATTTATGTTGCCGACGGCGTGGGATTTTCTATTTTAAAAGAACTCGGGCCGCTGATGGTGGCGGTCATTTCAACCGGCCGGGCCGGCAGCGCTTTTGCTGCTGAAATCGGCACGATGAAAGTCAATGAAGAAATTTCCGCCCTGGAAACTATGGGTTTTTCGCCGGTGGGCTTCCTGGTGGTGCCCAAGCTCCTGGCGATGTTGTTCACTATGCCGTTATTGATCGTTTTCGGGGATTTTGCCGGTCTGACGGGCGGGTTTACGGTGGCCGTCACGATGATGAAGCTGACGCCGGTGTCATATATCGACCGGACGCTTGAAGTGCTGCTGCCGTCCACTTTGACGATGGGAGTGCTCAAAGGTCTGGTGTTTGCCGCCGTTATCGCTCTGGTCGGTTGTATGCGCGGGTTTCAGGCCAAATCGGATGCCCAGGGCGTAGGCCGGGCGACCACTTCGTCGGTGGTGAGTTCGATCTTCATGATCGTGGTCGCGGATGCTGTTCTGACCCGTTTGTACACCCTGTGGGGGTATTGAGCGCATGGTTCCGAAGCAGGGCATGATCGTCGAAGTCGAAAACCTGAGCGTCGGGTACGAAGGTAACGTCGTACTGGAAAAGATAACCTTTACCGTTCCGGCGGGGGCGATATTCGGCATTCTGGGCGGTTCCGGTGTCGGCAAAAGCACTTTGCTCAAACATATGATCGGCTTATATCCGCCGCTTTGCGGCGAAGTGAAGATATTCGGCCGCAGCATTGTCAATTGCCCTGAGACGGAAAAATACCGGCTGATGCGGCGTTTCGGCGTAACTTATCAGGGAGGCGCGCTGTTCAGCTCAATGACGGTCGGAGAAAATGTGGCGCTGCCGCTGGAAACCTATACAAATCTGAATAAAAGTGAAATTGCCCGGCGGGTACAGGAAAAATTGGCTTTGGTTGACTTGCAGGGTGCGGCAAATGTGATGCCGGCGGAACTCAGCGGCGGTATGAAAAAACGCGCCGGGCTGGCGCGGGCGATGGCACTGGATCCGAAACTGCTGTTTTTCGACGAACCTTCGGCCGGGCTGGACCCGATCACTTCGGTTGAGCTCGATGAATTGCTGCTGCGGCTGCGCGCGCAGTTCGGGACGACGATCGTGATTGTGACCCATGAACTGGCGAGTATTTTCGGGATTACGGATACGGTCATCCTGCTCGATAAGCAGGCGAAAACCATTGTGGCGGAAGGCGATCCCAGGAAATTGCGCGATCACAGCCCCTCTTTGTGGGTGCATGATTTTCTGAACCGTCAGGGATATGACCACGCCCCGGCGAACCAGGAATAAAAACAGGAGATTTTTTATGGCTCAGGCAAATAAATTCAGATTGGGGCTTTTTGTCCTGGCAGGGATACTGTTATTCCTGGTCGGATTGTTTTTTCTCGGACTCAGCGATTTGTTTGTCCGCAAAGCTCATTTCGTGAGCCTGTTCCCGGAATCGGTGCAGGGGCTTACGGTCGGTTCATCGGTGAAGTATAAAGGCGTCCCGATCGGGACGGTGGCAAATATCACTATTCAGGTCGAAGACAAGCTGGTCCGGGTGGACATGGATATTAATTTAAGCAGTTTTTCGGCGGAAGAAGGACTCGGAGGTAAGAACAAGCTGGAGGTATTCAATAAATTCATCATCGGGGAACGCGGGAAAGGTTTGCGCAGCCGCCTGGAATATGCGGGCATTACCGGGCTGAAATACATCGAACTGGATTATTTTAAAACGGCGCCTTACGGAAAAACCATCCCGCCGCCGAAAACCATGCCGGAATTGGCCATTTATCTGCCGTCAACGCCTTCCGCCTTCAGAGACATTCTGCAGTTGATCAATACCTCACTGGAACGGATCGCGAAAGTGGATTTCGAGGGGCTTTCAAAGCGCTTGACGGCAGTTCTGGAAAGCACCAGGAAAATAGTTGCCGACCCGAAACTGTCCCAGGCGGTTACGCAGTTGGAATCCATGAGCGCCAATCTGAATAAGAGTTCCAAAGTCCTGAGCGAGGTGATGACGCCGGGAAAAGTCCGGGAGATCATCAACAATGTCGACCGGCTGCTCGATAAGCTTCACCAGATCAGCAAAGCGCTCGAAGTACAATTGAAGGAAGCCCATATTGCGGAGACGGCCGATTCTTTCCGTAAAGCGGCGAATTCGGTTACCGAGGGCAGGAGTATGATTGCGCAGACCCTGCTGAAATTCAACCAGGCCATCGATGCGTTTACGGAACTGCTGAATTATCTGAATGACGACCCGGAAGCGCTGCTGAAGGGCAAAAGCAAACCGAAAATCGTCTTTCCCGAAGATCACTGACCTGTTTCAAAAGTTTTCCCCGGAAAAATGACGCAGCGGGAAAAGTGAAACCAAATCCTAATCAACCAGTTTAACGAAATAACTTCAATATTCAGGCGAGAATGTAATATTTTATGCAAATTGGTATAAGATAAAATCGCAAATTTAAATAGTCGATACCGAAAAAGCCTTAAAGTAATTGATTTTGAATTTGTTAGGCTCTGATTTTATGATATTATATTGCAAGGAATTTAATCTTAATCGGAGTTTTTCTTGGAAAATGATGTCTAAAAATAACCCCCACGGAAGCCCTTCAGGGACATTTATTCAAGCCTTTTCTGCGTGACATAGTTTCCACACGCCACAGTTTGGTGAAATTAGCCGATGCAATCGACTGGAAAAGTTTTGAAACAGGCTTGGAAGAA
>JAQULZ010000122.1 GCA_028718375.1 Victivallaceae bacterium
TCTTTTGAGCCGATTTTTGCCATAAATCCTCGCGCGATACTCTATATCGCTCTGCGGTTTATAACCAAAATCCATCTCAAAATCCGCCATCGCCATTATCTATGACTGATCGCTCATTAGTATAAGGAACTGCCTGCAGAAATATCGGAAGCTGCTCTTGACCGCGCGGTTAGGGACGAAAAGCCACTTCGGAAGCAATTATGATAAATTGCCGGATTTTTTTACTCCACGGCCGTTCAACACCCTCAATGTCCCAGATTCGATAAGGCTTTCTGGCCTAACGGATAGACATTGAATCCGAGCTTGAACAGCTTGGGGTGATCCAGGATATTGCGGCCGTCGAAAATAAACGCAGGTTTTTCCATTACGGCGTGAAGCCGGGCGAAATCCAGATCGCGAAATTCTTTCCATTCCGTCAGGACGGCGATGGCATGGGCGCCTTCGGCGGCTTTATACGGGTCGATTTCATAGGAAATGTCGCCGGTGCAGTCGGCCAGGTCAAGTTTCGCGTATTCCAGGGCCTGGGGATCGTGGATTCTCAATGCGGCGTGTTCTTCCAGCAGTAATTTACTCACGTAAATAGCCGGGGATTCCCGGGTATCGCCGGTATCGGCCTTGAAAGCGAAGCCGAAGATGGCGATCTTTTTACCGGCCACGGTGTTGAACATGCGGTTGATGATATTCTGGACGAAACGTTTTTCCTGATATTCGTTCATCAGGACGACCTGTTCCCAATAGGCGGCGACTTCCGGCAGCCCGTAGAATTCGCAGAGATAAACCAGATTGAGAATGTCTTTTTTGAAGCAGGAGCCGCCGAAACCGATACTGGCCTGAAGAAAACGCGGTCCGATCCGGACATCCATTCCCATGGCGGCGGAAACTTCCAGGATATTGGCGTCGGTTTTTTCACACAGCGCGGAAATGCTGTTGACCGATGAAATCCGCTGCGCCAGCATGGCGTTCGAGACCAGCTTGGTGAGTTCACTGCTCCAGACGTTGGTGGTCTTGATTTTGGCTTCCGGTACCCAATGGCGGTAAATGTCCATGACCGCCTGCAAAGCCTTTTGTCCGGATTCAGTTTCCATCGCGCCGATGAGCACCCGGCCCGGATTCTGAAGGTCGTCGACGGCGGTGCCTTCGGCCATGAATTCGGGATTGGAAATAATGTCGAAATTAAGTCCTTTGGGATTGGACTGGAGAATTCGGTGCATGGCTTCGGCGGTACGTACCGGCAAGGTACTCTTTTCAATGACGATCTTATCGTTTTCCGCATGTTCGATAATATCGCGGGCGGTTTTTTCCCAATACTGCAAATCGGCGGCTTTCCCGGCGCCGGCCCCGAAGGTTTTGGTCGGAGTGTTGACGCTGACGAAAATCATATCCGCGGCTTTAATACCGGCGACAATGTCGGTGGAGAAAAAAAGATTTTTATTGAGCGTCCGCTCGACCACGGCTTTGAGTCCGGGTTCGTAAATCGGCAAAACAGCGGACTGCCAGGCTTTGATGCGGGCGGCGTTCACATCGACCACGATAACTTTATATTCCGGACAGTTATCGGCGATTACCGCCATGGTCGGTCCGCCGACATACCCGGCTCCGATGCATAAAATGGTTTTATTCATATTTTGTTCTCAGTTTATGGTTCTGTCAAAAATTATAGGCGAAGTTTTTATTTATGTTATTGATTATTAATATATTGCGTAAATTTCCCTATTTCCCCCTTTTGCTGACTGAAAAACAAAAGCTTTTTTGTTTTTCAGAACACTACCCATTTCACTTTATTGCTGCTTTTTTGTCAACGGCCAAAATCGTATAAACAGCGACTGCAAGGAGCGGCTTTATGCCGAACTATAAATGAGGCATTGCCTCCGCCTTGACAAGGAAGTGGCGATAAAGTAACGTTATGCGTTTGAATCCAGCTCGACCGCTCAGCATTTTCAAAAACACACTTCGTTTTTTTTGAAAATATCGCTTTTCGAGAGCGGTACTCTTCGAGCGCGGCAAGCCGCGCAATACTTTCGCTCATTGGAGATGAGCGACCAACGTTTTCGGCCGTTGGATCACCGAGGCGTTGCATCCGCCTTTTTTTCCTGTTATTTTTGACACTACCTAGTTTTAGTTAATAACGTAAAAAAATAAAATATCACCTTTTCCGCCGCATACAACCTGGTTTCAGGTTCGAACGGGGATAAATTGTTTTTCAGCTTCATTCCAGGCGCAGTTAACGCCGGTCGGGATGAAATCCGGATTTATTCCGATGGCTTTCAACGGATTGGTGAAGGCCACCCGGATCAGTTCCTCCGGGGTCAGCAAACCGAGCGAAGCCAGGTAATTAACGCATTGGAGCATGGTCGCGGAGGAGCCCACCAGACATTTTTTCTCCGGATTGTGGAGGAGTCCGTCCGTTTCCAGTACGGCGCGGTTGCCCAGCGTCTCGTAAACTCCGGGCGGCATGCCGGCAAGCGGGGAAGCGTCGCTGGTAATAATAATATTATTCAGGCCTTTAGCACGGATGACGGTTTTGATCACCGGCGGGGGCAGGTGATGGCCGTCGGTAATGATCATGGCGGTCAGAGCATCGCAGGCCAGGCCGGACCAGAGCGGATTATGATGACGGTTGACTTCATTCGGCATGCCGTTGCCGAGGTGGGTGAGCAGAGTGGCGCCGGCAGCCGCACTTTTTACCAGGTCTTCGTAACTGGCCAGTTGATGTCCCAGGGAAACGGCAACGCCCCGGCTTACCGCATACTTGGTCAGTTCCGCCGCGCCGTCATTTTCGGCGGCAATGGTCAGGATTTTAATTTGTCCGTCCGCCCAGTCCTGCATCCTTTTGAAGAATTCGATGCTCGGAGCTTTCACCCACGCCGGATTATGAGCGCCTACTGCGCCCGGTCTATTGTTCAGAAAAGGCCCTTCGGCATGAATTCCGAGTACCCGGCCCCGGAGTTCCGGCGTCTTCATGGCTTTGGCGATAAGCGGCAGAATACGCCGGTAATTTTCTTCGCTGCTGGTTATGACGGTTGCCAGAAAAGCCGCAGTGCCATGTTTTAAAAGCTCCAGGCTTACGCGGATGAAGTCACTTTCGCTAAGGTTTCCCCGGGAAAAATCCACGCCCAGAAAACCGTTTACCTGCAGATCGATAAATCCCGGGACCTTGAACATTTCGCTTTGTTCCTTGATTGACTTACTTCGGAGGTTCGATCCGGTCGAAACCGGTCAGCGGCCGCAGGACTTCTGGAATAATCACCGTGCCGTCCTCGAGCTGGTTGTTTTCCACGATCGCGAGCGCGACCCGGTCGGTGACCGCGGTAGCGCTGACCGTATGAACGAACTGACTCCGGCCGGCTTGGTCCTTGCAGCGGATATTGAGGCGGCGGCTCTGGAAATCGGTCAGATTCGTATTGGAGGTGACTTCGCGGTAACCGGCGAACCCGGCGAACCCGGCTTCGACGTCATATTTCTTGTAACCCGGTGCGCCCATGTCGCCGACGCAGACGTTGACCACCCGGTAAGGCAGTCCGAGCTGTCGCAATAAAAATTCCTCGTTGGCCAAACACAGATCGTGATATTCGGGCGAATCTTCCGGCCGGCAGAAAATGATCTGTTCCACCTTGTGAAACTGATGCACGCGGAAAATCCCCCGGCTGGCTTTGCCGTAACTGCCGGCCTCGGTGCGAAAACAGGGCGAAAAGGCGCAATATTTCAGGGGCAGGGCGCCGCTGTCGAGGATTTCATCGGCGTGATAGCCGACCAGGGTCTGTTCGGAGGTTCCGATCAGGGCCAGGTCTTCGTTTTTAAGCGTGTAGGTCTGATCGGCGAAAAACGGCAGATAGCCGGTACCGAAAAGCGTCCGTTCCTTGGCTACGCAGGGAGTGAAGAACGGGACGAAACCGCTTTTGATCAGTTCGCGCTGAGCCCAGAAAAACAGGGCGCTGCAAAGCTCTGCGCCTTTGCCTTTCCAGTAATAAAACCCGGCCTGGGCGACTTTGGCGCCGCGCCGGGTGTCGATAATATCCAGCAGTTCACCGAGTTCCTGATGATCGCGCGCCCTGAAATCAAAGGCGGGAATAACTCCTTCCCGGCGCAGTTCAAGGTTATCTTCGTCGGAATTGCCGGCGGGAACGTCATCGGCCAGGAGATTCGGCAGCCAGGTCAGCTTTTCTTCGAGGACGGCATTGACTTTTACCTGTTCCGCTTCCAGCCCGGCCAAAGTTTCCTTCAATTCTTTGACCCGGTCGCGCGCTTCCGGGTTATCCCGGCATTCCTTGCTCAGCCGATTGCGTTCGGCGCGGCAGTCTTCGACTTCGCGGGTCAGTTCCCGGTTTTTGGCGTCGAGGGCGATTATCGCGTCAATATCAACCCGGGTGCCGCGGCGGCGGCATGAATCCCGGATCAATTCCGGATTTTCCCGGAGTATTTTAAGATCAATCATTTTCGTCCTCCTAGCAGAACGACGGCATCGGGAATTGATTGGCGAAAGTCTTTACTTCGGCGCGCAGGGCCGCCAGCGCCGCCTCGTCGTTTTTCGCCGTTACGGCGCGTTCGATAAAATCGGCGATGACCGCCATTTCCGCTTCCTTCATGCCGCGGGTCGTGACTGCCGGAGTTCCGATGCGGATGCCGCTGGTCACGAACGGTTTTTCCGGGTCGAACGGGATCATATTCTTGTTTACGGTAATCAGGGCCTTATCCAGGACGTTGGCGACAACTTTGCCGGTAGTGCCTTTGGGGCGCAGGTCGACCAGCATCAGGTGGTTGTCGGTGCCGCCGGAAACGATCCTGAACCCGCGTTGGGCCAATTCCGCCGCCAGCGCTTTGGCGTTGATGCAAACCTGTTTCTGGTAAGCCTTGAAATCGGGACTCATGGCTTCCTTGAAACAGACCGCCTTGGCGGCAATGACGTGTTCGAGCGGGCCGCCCTGCAAGCCGGGGAATACTTTGGAATTGATCGTTTTGATATGCTTTTCCCTGCACAGGATCAGTCCGGCGCGCGGGCCGCGGAGCGTTTTATGGGTAGTGGTCGTAACGACATCGCAATACGGCACCGGGCTGGGATGTTCGCCGGCGGCTACCAGTCCGGCAATGTGCGCCATATCGACGAACAGATAAGCGCCGACCCGGTCGGCTATTTCCCGCAGCCGGGGAAAATCCAGGGTACGGGGATAAGCGCTGGCGCCCGCCAGCAGCATTTTGGGGCGGCATTCTTCGGCCAGGCGGGCGACTTCATCGTAATCGATCATTTCGGTCTCGCGGCTGACCCCGTAAGGGACGATATGATACAGCATGCCGCTGAAATTCATCGGATGACCATGGGTCAAATGGCCGCCGTGATCGAGACTCATCGCCAGCACGGTGTCGCCGGGGTTGACCAGAGCGAAGTAAACCGCCATATTGGCCTGGCTGCCGGAATGCGGCTGAACGTTGGCGGCTTCCGCCCCGAACAATTCGCAGGCGCGCCTGATGGCCAGGGATTCGACTTCATCGATGAACTCGCAGCCGTTGTAATAGCGTTTACCGGGATAGCCTTCGGCGTATTTATTGGTCAGTACCGAACCCTGCGCCGCGCGTACCGCGCAGGAAGCGAAATTTTCGGAAGCGATCAGCTCGATCCCGTCCCGCTGCCGGTCGGCCTCGCGGTCGATTATTGCGGCAATTTCGGGGTCAGCCCGGCGGACAGCGGCGATATCGTCATAGGATTTCACTTCGATCTTTTTCAGGCGGCGGGTATGGCGTTCTTCCTTACTGTAAGGGGTGCTCAGCCAGGCCTCGACGATTTCCAGCATTCCCGCGGCGTCGAGACGGTCGCCGGACAAAACCAGGATGTTGCTGCAATTATGAATTCGGGAAAGTTTTGCGATTGCGGCGTTTGCCGCCAGTGCCGCGTGCGCGTAATGGTAACGGTTGGCATTGATCGACATGCCGATTCCGCTGCGGCAGATCAGGATCGCGCAGTCCGCTTTTCCCAAGGCCACCGCTTGGGCCGCGGCATTGGAAAAATCGGGGTAATCATCCTCCGGATCCAGCTTATAGGGTCCGAAATCGGAGATTTGCACTTTTTTTTCCGCCAATGCGGCCAGTAAGGTTTTTTTCAGTTCAAAACCACCGTGATCAGTGGCGACGGCGATGGTAAGAGGTTTGCCGAACCAGTCCTTGATTTGTTCCATTATGAGCTCCAATGAGGTTATATGTCGATTATTTGATGATTTCGAAAAACAAGTTGTCCAGTGCCTGCTTCATTTGCTCAAAACACTCTTTGTATGCCGCATAAGTGCCGCCGAGCGGATCGGGTACGTTGCCGCCGCCGGAAAAATCCAGCAGCAGCCGGGTTTTTTCCTCAGCTTCCACTGTCATGCTCGCTACTTGCAGCCGATGACCTTCGGTCATGACCAGAATCCGGTCGATGTCCCCCAGCAATTCCCGGGTCAGCATTCTGCTGCGGTGCTTATTCAGGTCGATGTCATAGTCCGCCATGACCTTGACCGCGTTTTTGGCGGCCGGGAAGCCGTCGCCGGCGAAAGTGCCGGCGGATAAAACCGCAATATCCCGGCGGCCGGCCTGCCGGCAGAGGTAGGCGAAATAGGCGGCGGCCATCGGGCTTCTGCAGGTATTTCCGGTGCAAACGAATAAAACTTTCATAGTTCAGGTTTTCCGCAGCCTGGTCGGCCGATTACCAAAAATAAAAATAACTTAAAGTGTATAAAATAAATCGTTAATCGGAAATCTCAACCTTTTTGTGAAAATTAATTGCGGATGATATTTGTCCGGAAGAAGGGGACGCGGGTGCCAAAAGTCAAAAAAATAAAAAATGGCGGATGCAACGCCTCGGTGATCCAGCGGCCGACAACGCTGGTCGCCCGTCTCCAACGGGCGAAATTTATGCGCAACAAGTTGCGCCTGAAAAAGTACCGCTTTCGCTAAGCGATGTCCGAAAAAAATCAGCGGAGCGTATTTTTTCCGGACGTTGAGCGTGCCGAGCTACACGAAAGACGTTGCATGCCGATTTTTGCTGTCGAAGGAAAATTGACAAAAATCGGTTCAAAAGAACCATCGAAATATCTATCAATGAGAGCGAATTGGTATAATGTGCGAGATTTTGTGAACTGCAGGTATTTTACCTTAATATCTATAACATAAATATTGTGCATTTGAACTTAAATCGAAGCGGATGATGCTACAGAAAAATAAGCTTGACCGCTTATCTAACTTAAAGATATTTGACCAAATACTTCTTTCCACGATGTTGTTGTTTGAATTGACTTGATAAGGGAGCATTTCTTTTCCTGGGGTAACCATGATGAGTTTACCGCATTCATAATCAGTCCGCAAATTTCTTTTTTGGAAAAGCCCAGTCTTTCTTCCAGCAACCGATATTCATCAGCAAGCGAGTTGCCAAACATCATCGGATCATCAGTGTTGACAGTTACCATAAGACCCCGTTCAAAATAACGTCTTACCGGATGTTCTTCCGGAGTACAAACCACCTTGGTTCGAAGATTCGATATCGGGCACATTTCTAATGGAATACGATGTTTGGCAAGATGTTCAATCAAAGCTGAATCTTCCTCCGCTCTGATTCCATGCCCGATTCGATCTACACCTAAATTGTTGATTGCTCCCCATATACTCTTTGCACCAACTGCCTCGCCTGCATGTGCACTGGTATGAAATCCAAGCTTCCGGGCCTGTTTATAAGTATTCGTGAACATTTCTGGAGGAAATTCTTTTTCAGCTCCGCCGATTCCGACGCCAATAATTCCTAAGGATTGTAAATCCTTGATTTCTTCCAGTATCCGAGCTGCATTTTCCTGACCGCAACTGCGAACAAAGTCTACTACCAGTGCAATTTCAATTTCCGGAACTTTTGCTAAACCTTTCCGTATGGCTATTGCTAATTCCCGGGGTTTTAATCCATTTACGGCAAAATCTGAAGGCGAGAAAAAAATCTCCGCATATAAAATATTCTGTCGGGCGAGATTTTCGGCCACGGCCTGGGAAATCAGGGTGAAATCCTCGTATTTTTGAAGGAACTTATTTTTCCAACGCCAAATTTCAAGAAAGTGCGGAAAGTTGCGGTACTTTCTAAATTTATTTTTCAGGGTGTTCAAATCAGGAAAAGATTCGTTTCCTTCATTCCTGCTTATTATCTTAAAGAGCGCAGGATAAGGAATTGCACCTTCAAGATGGAGATGAAGCTCCACTTTAGGAATGCGGTCAAACCATGATTGGTTTTGAGATTTCTCCATCAGATTTTAACCCAACTTCCGCGGGTTAAAAAAAACGGAAAAAATTTTTGAGCTCAATAATTTTTTCTGCTCCACTCGCTTAAGCTCAGAATTCTTCCAAAACTTGATTTGTTGTGCCAGTCGCTTCGTGG
>JAQULZ010000123.1 GCA_028718375.1 Victivallaceae bacterium
AATCTTGCTATTATACATACTGAAAATAAAAAAGACAAAGAATGCCGGAAAAATTCTGAAAAAATATCATTATCCTTGCGGCTGCCAATAATACCTGATTAATCTAGTTCTTCACAAAAATCTGTAATGGAACGCCAACCGTTAATGTCGCAACCGCAGTCCCGAGTTGAGTATCGCTTTTTCAATCGCGGTAAAGTTTTTCCGCGGCATAAAACCGCTCACTTCGTTCGCTGTTTATCCGCCGCAAATCAGAGTGTTTTCGGTTATTAGTTGATAAGCTCTTAATTTGCAAGCGGCCTGATTTCGTGATAAATTCTATCGGGTTGCGGATGATGGTAACCGAATAAAAGGGAATGAAAATGTTTCTGAGGCCGAAAATTAAACTCACTTTCGCCCGGCTGGTGATCATTTCAATGATCCTGGGGATCGGCTGCGGTATAACCTTCGGCGAACGTTGCAGTTGTCTGGCGCTGATCGGACAGGGATATATTGCGCTGCTGCAGATGTGTATTCTGCCGTATGTGGTCGTTTCGATATTGTACGGTATCGGGCGGCTGGGAATTGAAGAATCCAGGCAGATGGCTTTCAAGGGAATTTCGCTGACCCTGATTTTCTGGGGTCTGATGGCGGTTTATATCGTATTGATGCCTTTTTGTTTCCCGGAATGGAACGCTACCGTATTTTTCAGCAAGAACGTCGTCGAGACCGTTCGCGAGATAAACTATCTGGAGCTTTATATTCCGGCCAATCCGTTCTATTCGCTGGCCAACACTCTGGTTCCGGCGATTACGGTATTCTGCATCTGCGTCGGCGTCGCCCTGATCAGCGTCGAGAATAAGGAAATGATCCTGAATGACTTTAAAATTTGCTGCGCCGCCTTGATGAAGGCCAATAACGGCGTGGTCAGACTGGCGCCGGTCGGGACTTTCGCCCTGCTGGCGAACCTGAGCGGAACCATCACGATAAGTGAGATCACCCGTATTCAGGTTTATCTGGTAACTTACGCCGCTACCGTCTTATTGGTGAGCTTCGGCGCGGTGCCGCTGCTGGTTACGGCTTTTACCGACCTGAAATACCGCGACGTGATGCACACTGCGAAGGATGCGATGCTGACCGCGATCGCCACCGGCAATGTTTTCGTGCTGATCCCGATAATAACCCAGAATGTCCGGCAGTTGCTGGAAGACAAGCAGCTTGCCACCGAGGAACGCCGGGTTATGCTCGACACCATTGTACCTATCAGTTTCAACTTTCCGCTGGGCGGAAGGATTCTGCTGCTGGTGTTCATCCCCTTTGCCGCCTGGTTCTACGATATGGGGCTGGATTGGTGGAAATATCTGGAATTGGCCGGGGCCGGAATCCTGGGCTTGTTCGGCAGTACAGTTACCGCCATCCTGTTTCTGCTCAATTATTTTCATATTCCCAGCGACATCATTGAATTTTTTGTGGCGTTCGATGTCGTCAACGACCGGCTGGGGGCGTTATGCAGTTCGGTCTATCTGATCGCTTTCTGCATTCTGTGTACCGCCTGGCTGACGGGCTTCCTGAAATTGAATTGGCGGAAAATAATAAAAAATATTATCATTATTATTACCGCCACGCTGCTGACCCTGCTGGGCTGTACGGTTTATTTGCGCGTTATGATGAGCAGGAAGTCCGACGCCGGGGATATTTTGGCTAAAATGCGGATCGGGAATACCGTGCCCGCGAAAATCTTCAAAAATTATCCGGCTCCGCAGCAGGTGAAACCGCTTTCTTCCCGGCAGCGCGGCGACCGGCTGCAACTGATAAAAAAACGCGGAATATTAAGAGTGGGTTACGCCCCCGCTTCCCGTCCTTTCTCTTATTTCGACGCCGAAGGAAAACTGATGGGGTATGATATTGAGATGGCCCACCTGCTGGCGAAAGACCTGGGGTGTACTCTGGAGTTTATTCCCATCGAATACGATCATCTCGGCCGGGGTATCGCGGAGGGAGTGATCGATATTGTCATGGCGGGAGTGTCGGTAACTTCCGAACGGATCAAGTCGCTGCATTTCACCCGGCCTTATATGGAGGTAAACCTGGCGTTCGTGGTGAAGGACTATCAGCAAAGCGAATACCGGCTGGCGGAGGATATCCGCCGCAAACCCCGATTCCGCGTGGCCTGCGTTCCGGGACTTTCCTACCGGGATCATATGAAAAAATATTACCCTGACCTGAAGTTTGTCGATATAGAATCCGAAGCTGATTTTTTAAGCGGCAGGGTGAAAGCCGATGCTTTGCTGATTTCGGCTGAGGAAGGCTTTGCGTGGTGTATTTTGTATCCGGCGTTTTCCGTAGTCGTGCCCCGGCCGGAAATTCTCAAGGAAGATCTGGCCTATGTGATTTCGCAGGACGATGTGAAATTCTGTCAGTATCTGAATACTTGGCTCGGCCTGAAGAAAACGGACGGGGTTCTGGATCGGCTCTATTCGTATTGGATAATGGGCAAAAATATCCATCAGAAACAGGAACGCTGGTGTATTTGGGATAAGCTGTGGAAATAGCGGCAATTATCGTTTGCAAGAAGCCGGTCCCGGTGGTAGATTTTCCCATTGCCTGCTTAAATATAAAGTGTCCAAGGCGGCGGGTACTGAAAGAATCATAATTTTAAAATCGAGCTCGGTGCCCGCAGGGCGGGAGCGCGGATTTTTTTGCTCTCCCGCGTTATACCGGGAAGTGTCCGGCGTAGCCGGGGCTTCCCGGAATAATGCGGAAAAACCAAGGCATAAAGCAGAATAAATAAGGGTGCAGGGCAATGCCCTGCCGCCGCCGGCGTAAGGCGCGGAGGGGGTTGGGGGGCGAAGAGCCCACCCAAAAAAGCGGAAGCAAAGCACAAATAAGCTCAAGTTGTTAATTAACAAGAAGATAAACCAAAAATAATACCGGGAAATTTGACCGAACCAACAGCTAAAAAGGAAATCCACTGATGAATTCGCTGCTGATCGCCGCCGGGGCCGCCGTATTGTATCTGCTGGCTTACCATACCTATGGTAAATTTCTCGGCAAAAAAATTTTCAAACTGGCCAAAGACAACGTTTGTCCGAGTGTCGCCCTGCGCGACGGGGTCGATTTTGTTCCCTCCCGGAAAGAAATATTATTCGGGCATCATTTCGCATCGATCGCGGGCACCGGACCGATTGTGGGGCCGGCGCTGGCGATTATCTGGGGCTGGCTGCCGGCGTTGATCTGGGTGGTGGCCGGGTCGATTTTCATGGGAGCGGTGCACGATTTCGGGGCGATGGTGATTTCCCTGCGCAACCGCGGCCGGTCGATCGGCGACATCGCCGGCGATCTGATCAGCGAGCGGGTCAAACTGCTGTTCCTGCTGATTATTTTCCTGTCGCTGCTGATCGTCGTGGCGGTGTTTGCGGTGATCATCGGCATCTGTTTCAATATGTTTCCGGAATCGGTCTGGCCGGTCTGGCTGCAAATCCCGATCGCCGTGATTTTGGGCGTGCTGCTGTACCGGAAAAACTGGAACGTGACCGTGCTGGGACTGACTGCCGTAGCCGTCATGTATGTGACGATCGTATTCGGGGCTTATCATCCGGTTACTCTGGAGGGGCTGAAACTGGCCACCGTCGATGCCGGGGGCCGGGAACACTGGAAGACAATCTTCACTCCCGAGGCGATCTGGGTGATGTTATTGCTGGTTTACGTCTACATCGCTTCGACCATTTCCGTGAAAACCCTGCTCCAGCCGCGGGACTTCATCAACGCCTACCAACTGTTCGTCGCCATGGGGCTGCTGGCGCTCGGGATTATCGTTGCCCACCCGCCGATGGTCGCTCCAGCGACCAATTTTGCGGTCAAAGGCGGACCGCCGGTACTGCCGATGCTGTTCGTGTTCGTCGCCTGCGGGGCGATCTCCGGGTTTCACGCCCTGGTCTCATCGGGAACGTCCTCCAAACAATGTCACAATGAACATGACGCGCTGTTCATCGGTTACGGCTCGATGCTGGTGGAAAGCCTGCTGGCGGTATTTGTTATCGTCGCCTGCGGGGCGGGAATCGCTTACGGAACAGATGCCGCCGGGGGGTTTTCGGCGCATTACGCTTCCTGGGCGGCGGCGGCGAATTTTAAGGGTCAGTTGGGCGCGTTCATTGACGGTTCGAGTAATATGATGACGGCTTTCGGTCTGCCGCCGGAAGTGGGGCGGACGCTGATGGGAGTGTTCATCGTCTCGTTTGCGGCGACCACTCTGGATACGGCAACCCGTATCCAGCGCTATATCATTGCGGAAATGGCCACCATGTGCAAAATGCCGTTGTTCGCCCATAAACACCCCGCCACCTGCATTGCGGTCGGCAGCGCATTCATCCTGGCGTTCTGCGAAGGCTCGGGTAAAGGCGCGTTCAAACTGTGGCCGCTCTTCGGGGCGATGAATCAACTGCTGGGCGGCCTGGCGCTGCTGGTCATTACGGTTTACCTGGCCCGGAAAAAAGTCAACACTTTATATACCGCCGTCCCGATGGTTTTCATGATCGTTATGACGGGCTGGGCGATGTATTATAACGTGGCGGGATTCTCCGGCTGGCGGGGAGAGCGCCCCAATGTTTTGCTGCTGACCATTTCCCTGATCATTATCGGATTTGAACTGTGGATGATTGCGGAAAGCGCCATCGTCCTGAAAAAAGCCTATGCCGGCAACGGAGCGGCGGAAAAGAGTGAAACCGCCTGAGTCCGGCGAGTTACCAACGGAGCAGTCAGATGTCTTTAGATATTATTGCGAAATTGGCCGCTTATTACGCGGCAAAACCGGAATTCGTTCCTGACCCCCATGAAGCGCTTGCGTTCAGGGACGGGGAATTCGTCTGCGCAGTGCCGGCGGACAAATTGTCGGCGGCAATTAGCGAACGGGATTGGGTGAAATTGCCCGGAACCGGGTCGCTGCACGGCGTACTGCCGGATAAATATACGGTGTATCTCCGGAGCGCCCTGGTGCAGGGTATGACTTATGCGAAAAACGGTTCGGCGGTCGGAGCTGAACTGTTCCCGGATTCACTGTGGGTGGAATGCGCTCAGCGGGAAGCGTTCGTTCAGGAAGTTGAAACTTATAAAAAAGTCCACGACGCAATGCCGAAGACGGTGTTTTTCCGGCACGGGGGAGTCATGTTTGCCGCTGAAGACGGGGAAGAAATTACTGTCCGGAGCGATAATCTCCTCCGGGTACTGAAAACGTTCTATGCGGACAACGGACTGGCGACTGAACTTACGGCCGGCGAGCCGGATCCGGATTATATTTACCGCCGGGCCCCGGAATTGCGCACCTTGCTGACTGAAGGTGATACCGTGCTCGCCGTAGTCAGCCTGCCGCCGTTCAAAATTGCCGATCGGGCATTATTTGCCGAAAGCGCGGTGTCCCGGCTGCGATGCTCCGAGATTCCGGCGGATTGCCGGGCTCGAGTGGTGGCGGTGGAAAACAAAGCCGTGTTTTGCGCCGCTCCCGATTACGCGGCCGCCCTTAAACTCGCGGCCGCTGTCCGGCTCGAAGCCCTGAGCGTTCAACTGAGCGCCGCCTGCGGCGGAGCGGATTATCCGCTCGCGGTTGCCGCGGCAGAACGTTCCGGTATCAAAACCGGCCGGCTTTACGGGAAAATCGCCGTAGTTACCGGTGGAGCGCAGGGTTTTGGTCTGGGTATTGCGGAAGAACTGGCCGCCGCAGGGGCGGTAGTCGCCGTCGCCGATCTGAATTTTGCCGGGGCGGACCGGGCGGCACAAAAGTTGTGTGAAAAGTTTGGCCCCGGTCGGGCCTTGGCGCTGGAAGTAAATATTTCCTCGGAAGAATCGGTCGCGGCGATGTACCGCCGCCTGGTATTGAAAACCGGCGGCTTGGATTTACTGGTGGCCAACGCCGGAGTGCTGCGGGCCGGATCGGTCAAAACTTTAAGCAAAAAAGACTGGGATTTCGTGACCGATATCAATTACAGCGGTTATTTTTTCTGTGTGAAATATGCCGCTCAGGTGATGGCGGTCCAGAACCGGCACGGCTGCGGCTGGACGGACATCGTCCAGATCAACTCCAAAAGCGGTCTGGTCGGCAGCAACCGGAACGGGGCCTATGCCGGAAGCAAATTCGGCACTATCGGTTTGACCCAGAGTTTTGCGCTGGAACTGGTTGACGACCGGATCAAGGTCAACAGCGTCTGTCCGGGCAATTTCTTCGACGGCCCGCTGTGGAGCGACCCGGAAAAGGGGCTGTTTGTCCAGTACCTCAACAGCAGTAAAGTTCCCGGTGCGAAAACGATTGCCGATGTAAAGCGCTTTTACGAAGCGAAAATTCCGATGAACCGGGGGTGTTTTCCGGCTGACGTAGCTAAAGCTATCATATACGCGGTCGAACAGCAATACGAAACCGGCCAGGCTATTCCGGTTACCGGCGGTCAGGTCATGCTGAATTGACAGGATTATCCCATGACCCTGCGTAATCATTCCCTGATCAAGCGCATTAACCGCGGCCGGATCATGAATGCGATCCGGATTGGTTCTCCCGTCGCGCGCTCCCAGATCGCTGCTCGGGTTCAGCTCGACCGCAAAAGTATTACTAATTTCATCAACGAACTGATCGCCGAAGGACTGGTGATGGAATCCGGAAAAGTGGGCAATATCGCCGGCCGGCCGTATTCGATGTTGAAATTCGCCGATAATTTTGCGGCCGGAATTCATATCGCTCCCCACCTCTGCTGCGGCGTTCTGATCGATTTTTACGGCAATATCATCGCGGCTCATGAAGTCGAATATCCGCTTTATACCGATCTGGCCACCATTTGCCGGGCGGTCGAAAACCTTTACCGTCAACTGAATTCGGTGCATCCTCCGAATTTAGGTGTCGGCCTGTCCATGCCGGGCAGCCTCGACCTCAAATCCGGCGTTATGGAAGAGGCGGTCAACATCCCCGGTCTTGCCGGGGTTGAGGTGCGTAAGACTTTTTCCGCCTGTGTCAATGAACCATTGTTCCTGGAAGAGGAATCCCGTTCGATCGCCCTGGCGGAAAAGTGGTTCGGCAAAGGCCGTTCTTACGCCGATTTCGTGGCGGTCGAAGTTTCGGCCGGGGTCGGGATGGGGATTATCGTCGGACGGCGCCTGTTCAAAGGCGCCGGACAGTATGCCGGGGAAGTCGGACATGTGGTCATCGAGCCGAACGGGCCCCCCTGCCGCTGCGGCAACCGGGGCTGCCTTGAAACCTATGTTTCAGAACCGGCCGTAGTCCGGGAGCTGAGCAGATTCACTAAATCCGGTTTCGCGCGCTTATGTTATTTTCCTGCGGACAGCGTTGACCCGGCAGATTATAACCGCATCATGAACGATACCGGTTACCGTCTGGGGCAGGGACTGGCAGCGGTGGTCAATATCTTGTGTCCGCGCACCATCATTCTTACCGGTGATGTAATTAATTTATTCGGGGCGGCAATCCTGCCCGCCGTCCGCGAAGGCATAACCCGGAACAGTGTGAAAGGCAATGCCCGGCAGACAGAACTGGTGGTTTCAGAATTGGCGCACGTTGATGCGTTGGGAGCCGCTACCCTGCCACTGGCGGATATTTTTGAAGTGCCCGGCTATTTTTATGTTTAAAGAGATTAAAACACCCGGTATTTTTTTACCACGAAATACCCGAAATACACGAAAGCAGTACAGGTACCCGATTATTCGGTTCTTCTCAAAAATCTGTATCAATGTCGAAAATGTTTTTCCGAGCGGGTATTTTGCCTTTCGGGTTACAAGTCAAGTCAAAAAAGCCGCATAACGGAGCTGCGCTCCGGCCCTTCGGGCCCTTATAGGTTTTTTAACTTGACTCGACGCCCCGGCAAAAGAGCTGATAAACAGTTCCAAAACAAAAAAACAATACTCATTCCGATTTTTACTTGCTCTTAGATTGCAAATCGGTATTAGTATGTACCAGCAACAGCGCCTTGTAACGGATTTTACTTGGCTAAATTCGTAGTATCTCCCTTATAGTAAAACAGTAAAGTGTAAAATATTTTTAAATTTTACTGTCTACACTAATTTCACCTTTAAAAGTTCCAGGATTTTCTTTT
>JAQULZ010000124.1 GCA_028718375.1 Victivallaceae bacterium
AACGTTTCTTCCTGAGGATAAAGAGATTCAGGAGAATCTTCACGCGTTATGACAAACCGGATATGATGTTTGCCGGCTTTATCCTATTCGCCATGATAATTGACTCAATAGTGTGAACACATCCTAATTCTTTCCGGTTTCCCGGAATTAAATAACCCCAAACCCAGGAGTTTCAGCAATGAAAATCGGTCTCGTCAAGGAAATCAAAAAAGAAGAGTATCGGGTCGGTCTTACTCCGATGAGCGCGGGCGAGTATGTCCAGGCCGGACATACCGTACTGGTGGAATCTTCCGCTGGTGCGGGATCGGGCTTTTCGGACGCCGACTACGTTCAGTACGGCTGCCGCATCGTTACTGACAAACGGCAACTGTTCGACGCGGCGGAGATGATCATCAAAGTCAAGGAACCTTTACCGGAAGAATACGAGCTTTTCCATGCCGGTCAAATCCTTTATACCTATCTGCATCTTGCCGCCGATAAACCGCAGGCGGAAGCCCTGCTGGCCGGAAAAGTAAAAGCGGTCGCTTATGAAACCGTTACTGAAGCCGACGGCTCGCTGCCGCTGCTGATCCCGATGAGTCAGATCGCCGGCCGGCTCGCGGTCCAGGAAGGGGCAAAATACCTGGAGAAAAGCTTTGGCGGCCGCGGCGTACTGCTCGGCGGCGTTCCCGGAATCAGAAAAGGCAAAGTTCTGATTATCGGCGGCGGCATTGCCGGCACCAACGCCTGCAAAATGGCAGTCGGGCTCGGAGCGGAAGTTACGATTATGGATATATCGACCCGGCGGCTGGCACAGCTCGACGATATTTTCGGCAGCGGCATCAAGACTTTGTATTCCACTTCGTATAACATCGAAGCGGAACTCCGGGAAGCCGACCTGGTGATCGGAGCGGTTCTGATTCCTGGAGCGGCAACGCCCAAGCTGATCCGCCGGGAACATTTGAAACTGATGAAGCCGGGTTCGGTCATCGTCGATATTGCCGTGGATCAGGGCGGCTGCTGCGAGACTACCCGTCCTACCTATCATTCGGATCCGGTTTTCATTGTCGAGGGAGTCGTCCATTATTGCGTAGCCAATATGCCGGGTTCGGTCAGCCTCAGTTCGACCATGGCGCTGACCAGCGTTACCAATAAATACGGCCTGCTGATCGCTGATTTGGGACTGGAGAAAGCCTTGGAAGCGTCGGCGCCGCTCAGACCGGGGCTGAACTGCTATCTAGGCAAACTTACCAACCGGCAAGTCGCGGAAGCCCTGGGCATTCCTTTTGCAGCCTACTAATTTATTGAAGCAGAATAAAACGATGCAAACTCCGAAAAAAAGCTCTTGCATCGTTTTTTTGCGATAAATGGAGAATCGAACTTTTACAAACACCGGTATGGCAGTATACTAATGACGGATTGAATATTACGGCAGTTTAATAAATCAAGGGAGGAACGGCGCGGATGAAAATCAAACAGCTTTCCCTTTTTATTGAAAACAGGTCCGGAACTTTGAATCAAGTCTGTCAGGTACTGAAGCGGCATAATATCAACATCTGCACCCTGGCTCTGGCGGATACGGAACAGTTCGGCATTACCCGTTTATTGATCCGCGACTGGCAACTGGCCAAGGAAGTACTCGAAGCCGCCGGTTTGGTGGTAAATGTCACGGAAGTCCTGGCTTTACCGGTACCGGACCGCCCCGGCGGTCTGGCCGATTTGCTCAGCGTATTGGATGAAAACGACATCAATATTGAATACATCTATGCATTCAGCTATAATAAAGGCCGCCAGGCAATCATGGTTTTTCGTTTTGAAAACCCGGATAAGGCCCTGAAAGTACTGGCGCAGGCAAATATCAACGTCATGGAAAGCATCGATTTATTCAGTTAAAATGAAATTGAGGGAAATCCATGTTTGAAATAGATTTAACCCGCAGTTTTTCGGCCGCCCACCGGCTGCGCGGATACCGGGGCGAATGCGCCGCCCTGCACGGCCACAACTGGACGGTGCAGGCGGTATTGCGGGTAAAAAAGCTCGATGAAATCGGGATCGCAGTCGATTTCAAACAGTTGAAACGCGATCTCGACGCAATTCTGGCGGAGTTCGATCACACGAATCTTTCCGATTGTCCGGCCTTCAAAGAGCTCAATCCGACCAGCGAGGCGATCGCCCGGACTATTTACGAGCTGCTCTCCTCCCGGATCAATACCGCGAACATCAGGCTGCATCGGGTAAGGGTTTGCGAATCCCCGCATTCCGGCGCGACTTATTTTGCCGATTAACCGGAAAAAAGCCCTTAATATCTTCGGAGACTCGAATGCCGGTAAAACAACTGATAGTGAATGAAACCTTTTTAAGCATCCAGGGTGAATCCACCCAGGCCGGGCGGCTTTGCTTTTTCATCCGCCTGGCCGGATGTAATTTGAACTGCGGCTATTGTGATACGGACTATGCCCGCGACACGGAATCCGGTACCGCTATGACCATCGCCCACCTTGTCAGTCAGGCGCGCCTGGCCAAAGTGCGCCTGGTGGAAATCACCGGCGGCGAACCCCTGAATCAGGTAAATACGGCGGCTTTGTGTGAAGCGCTGCTCGATGAAGATATTGAGGTAATGGTCGAAACTAACGGATCCCTGCCGCTGAGCCTGCTGCCGCCCGCGGTAAGGAAAATAGTCGATTGCAAAACCCCTTCCAGCGGCATGGACGAATACAACCTGTATGATAATTTCCATATTCTGTCCAACCGCGATGAAATCAAATTCGTGATCTGCGATTACGCGGATTACGAATTTGCGCTGGCCGTCATGGAACGTTATCAACTCGCCGGCAAGACACCCAACATTTTGTTCAGTCCCGCGTGGGGAAAACTTGATCCCAAAACATTGGCCGGCTGGATGCTGGCCGACCTGCCCCCGGCAAGGCTGCAACTGCAGATCCATAAACTCATCTGGGGGCCCGATAAATGCAGCGTATGACGCCAGCTTCAGAAATATTTCTGATTCGGCGGCCAAACGAGTCCGGATATTCTGCGAGCGGCTCAATTCATTGGTCGCACAAATATCCCGAAAAAATTTGCAATCTCCCGAATCCCCGGTTATAGTAACTTTTAATAGCCCGTTTCAAGCGAAACCAGTAATTGAGGAGGCCGCCTAATAAGAAAACATCTATATACCGCAAATTTTTTACTAAGATTTGAAGATAAGGAGATACCATGTTTAAAAAGTTGTTGATATTTTCATTTATGGTAAGTTTTTTCGGAGTTGTTTCAGCTCAGGAAGATTACGCCGCCGGATGGAAAGCCGCCATTGAGCTGTATCGGGCCAAAAAATACGCGGAAGCTCTTCCCGCCTTCGAAAAACTGACCAAGACCGCCCCATCACTTCAGGCGCAATACGAGTGTTACCGCCATGCCGGTTATTCAGCCAGAAATATCAAAAAATATGATGAAGCGATCGCCCTGGCCGACAAGATCGCTGAAATCCCGAATCCTTATCCGTATTATTCCAAGCTGCGTCGAATGGAATTCATGTACAATGCCGGGAAATACCAGGACATTATCGCCAGGTTCAAAATCGATGATATTAAGAAATGGCCAGCGGACTACAAAGTTGAAGCGCTCCATTATCTCGGACTGGCCTATTACCAATTGAAGCAGGGCAAAGAAGCTGAAAAAATCTTCAAGCTTGGTAAAGAAAATGCGGTCTCCCCCTACTGGAGCGGACTGCATTCATTGAGAAACGGTCACAATTATCGTCATCGCCTCAAAGATATGGATAAAGCTGCAACGGCGTTCCAGGAAGTCATCGATAATCCCGATGCCAGTATCTGGCACAAGTGCGAAGCTTGCAGCGGTATAGCCGATATTCTCTCTTACCAAAAAAAATATGAAGAGGCGCTTGCCGAATGCAATAAGCTGCTTATGCTGAAAAAAATCCCCGGCTATTGGATTGCCCGGGGTCTGGCTCAAAAAGCCGGTATTTTGAAAACTATGGGAAAAAAGGATGAGGCGGTTAAATGTTATGAACAGGCCGTTGCAACCAAAGGTTGTCCCGCCTGGCTCACCAACAGCTGCCTGAATCAACTTAAGGCTCTTCAGCCTAAAACTAAATAGTTTCATTTCGTGAACTGAGACTGTATCCGCCGGGATACAGTTTTTTTCATCACTTACGGAAAAAAAGGAGCACAGCAATGTTTAAGAGGTTTTTAACGGTTTTATTCATAATAAGTTATTCCGCAGTAGTTTTCGCCCAGCAGGATTATCCGGCTAAACTTAAAGCCGCCTTTGAGCTGTATCGGGCCAAAAAATACGCGGAAGCTCTTCCCGCCTTCGAAAAACTGGCCGAGACCGCCCCGTCACTTCAGGCGCAATACGAGTGTTACTGCTATGCCGGTTATTCAGCCAGGAATATCAAAAAATATGATGAAGCGATCGCTTTTGCCGATAAAATTGCCGAAATTCCGAATCTTTATCCGTATTATTCCAAGCTGCGCCGGATGGACTTCATGTACAGCGCCCGGGAATACAAAGAAATCATCGACAGGTTCAAAATCGATGACATCCAGAAATGGCCACCGGCTTACAGGACTGAAGCGCTCTATTATGTCGGACTGGCCTATTACCAACTGAAGCAGGGTGAAGAAGCTGAAAAAATCTTCAAGCTCGGTAAGGAAAGCGCACATTCTGATCACTGGCGCGGGGTACATTCAGTAAGAAGCGGCTACAATTATCATCACCGCCTGAAAGATTATGACAAGGCTACAGCGGCATTCCGCGAAGCCATTGATACTCCAGGTACTCACATCAGTTATAAATGCGAAGCACACCTGGGTATTGCCGACCTTCTCTATAAGCAGAAAAAATACGCCGAAGCGATTGCCGAGTGTAATAAGGGAATTATTCTGAAAAATGCTTCCGGTTATTGGGTTTCCCGAAATTTGGCCCGCAAGGCCGATATTCTGAAAGTTATGGGAAAAAAGGATGAGGCGGTTAAATGTTATGAACAGGCCGTTGCAACCAAAGGTTGTCCCGATTGGCTTAAAAAGAGTTGTCAGAAACAGCTTGACTCTCTTAAGCCGAAAGAATAGTTTCATCCCGTGACCGGTCAAAGACTGTATCCCGGCGGATACAGTCTTTTTATCATTTATTTCCGGGGAAAAAGGAGGTTTTCATGCAAGCGAGTCGGTTAAAATTTATCATCCTGCTGTTTTCGCTCGTTCTGGCCAGCGTCCTTCCGGCAGTGACTCCCCCCGCAAAAGCGATTCCTTATGCCGTTTTACGGCATTCCCCTCAGCAGGACATGCTTTTTCTGGGAACAGTCAGGCTGTACCGTTCGGTAGAGCTTTCTTTCCTGAGTAATGTTCAGTTGACCTATGTTGCTCCGGTAAATGAATTCGTCCATGGAAAAATCACCGACCGGGAAGGCAAAATAATCCGGGAAGGCGATATCGTCGCCAAGGCTCGTGACATCAAAGAACAAATCGTAGTGAACATCGCCACCCAAAAACTGAAAAAAGCCGCTCTGGCCCTGAAGGATGCCCATTTGAACCTGCAGCGTATCGAAAAGCTGTATACGCGCAATGTCGTAAGTGCACGTCAGCGTGAGGAAGCGGAAAAAGCCTATCTGCAGGCCGTCACCGACCATGACGTCTGCCGCCTGGAACAGCTTGAAGCGGCGGAAAACCTGGACAATATGGTTTTACGCGCACCTTTTTCCGGAATCATCGAAAAGGTATTCACTTCCGCCGGCAGCTCACTGCGCGATGACCAGTCGATACTGGTGCTTTCGGCATTTGATCCGGCCTGCGTCAAAATAAAACTCCATGACGTTATGACCGATCTGATCTGTACGGATGACGAATTTCTGATTTATCCTGCCGGCTTTACGCATGGTTACCGGGGGTGGCTCAACCGGCAGGAAATATTTACCGATTACATCGAATTGTCCGTGGAAAACCGCCTGGTTCCCAAACAGATATTAACCGCCGGAAAAGAAAAACTGCCTAAAGTCTACAGTCAGGCCCGAATCATAAAAGTACCGGAAATGCCGAATATTCCGCTATGGGTACCAACCGAGGTGCTGAAAAAAGATGACCGGGGCGCCTATATCTGGATCGTAGCAAGCCTGAACCGCCCGGACAACTCCACTGAAAACGCCAAAGTTCTCACGGTCAGAAAAATTCGGGTAACCCCTCGGAACATGTTCATCCAGAAACGCTCCGCCCGCTACGAAGCGCTTGAAACCGCCGCGAACCTAGGCAATGTCCGGGTGGTTCTCATCAAAACCGAAGGAAAACTCACGGACGGCGGCCAGGCAGTAGTCCAGGAATACAATTGGCTCTTTCAGCCTCGGGAAAAAGTCTGGGTATCGATTCCCCAGTTGGCGAAATACATTTATACCGTACCGGTGGAAGCTCTGCATCAGCTTGACGGGCACACTTTCATTTCCATCATTGACGCGGATAACAAAGTTTTCCCGGTGGAGGTGTTCGTCTATAACCGCCGTGGTAAAACCGCGGAAATCATCGGAAAAAATCTCCGCCCCGGAATGAAAATCGCCTGTTCCCAGGACCGCGGAGTCATGCATATGAACCAAAAGGTCACTCCGGGAAAAGAACTGAATTTTTAACTGTTTTCCACGACGAAATCCACCGCATTGCGGAAAAAAATGACGCCCTCTCCCTCGGAAGGCAGTTTGCCTTTGAGTTTTTCCCGCCCCCAGGTCGGCGAATTGAACGGCGACAGAAACGCTTCCGGATGCGGCATCAGTCCGAAAATCCGCCCGGTAGGATCGCAAATCCCGGCAATGGCGTGCAGTGCTCCATTGGGATTCGCCGGGAAATCCTCCGCTATCGAACCGTCGGCTTCGGCGTAACGCAGCACTACCAGATTCCGGCGTTCGAGCTCCGCCAGCACTGCCGCATCGGCCGCCAGCTTGCCCTCCCCGTGCCGCACCGGCAATCGTACCAGGTCAATACCGCGGGTAAAAATACAGGGAGAAACGGGATTGGCCTTCAGATATACCCAGTCATCCCGGAATACTCCGCTGTCATTGGGCGCCAAAGCCACTTCCTGCTCAAAAATATTCCCGTTAAGCGCCGGCACCAATCCCAGGCGGGTCAGGGTCTGAAAGCCGTTGCAAATGCCGATGATCAGTTTGCCGGCGGCAACGAACTGTTTGAGTTCGTCCTGCAATCGCGCCTTGATCCGGTTGGCAAACACGGTTCCCGCGCCCAAATGATCGCCGAACGAAAATCCCCCGATAAACGCCAGGATATGGAATTCGTTCAACAAACGTTTACCGCTGAGCAGGTCGTTTAAATGCACCAGTTCCGGAGCAGCGCCGCACAGCCGGAACGCCGTCGCCGTTTCTTTTTCGCAATTCAGGCCGAAACCGGTGATGACAAGGACTTTTACCTCTGATTTTTTCATTATGTTCCCTGATAAATTTATTTCGCGTAAATCTACAAATTAACCGCCTATTTACCAAAAGCAAATTTTCTTCGGCTGCCATCCGGGTATTTTTGGTTCTTCACAAAAATCTGTATCAATGTCGAAAATATTTTTCCGAGCGGGTATTTTGCCTTTCGGCTTACAAGTCAAGTTAAAAAGCCGCATAACGGAGCTGCGCTCCGGCAAAAGAGCTGATAAACAGTTCAAAAACAAAAAAACATTTTTTTTGTTTTTGAAAACAGTGATGATCTTCGCTTTTGATTGAGCTGTCAAGTTTTGGAGCGTATAAACAGCGAACGAAGTGAGCGGTTTGCTGCCCCGGCTCGCTTATCAACAATGGGGGTTGGGGGAGTGTACCAATTTTTCAGAGAAAACGCAATTTTTGCCCCGGGTTGAACTGCAAAAATGAAAATTTCCCAGATGTATGAAGATTTTAATC
>JAQULZ010000125.1 GCA_028718375.1 Victivallaceae bacterium
TTCCGGAAATATTCGCGGATGACGCTTTGGAAAATAAACAGATTCTGCATCCGTTCGGCAAAAACGCTGTCCGCGTCCATGGCTTCGCCTTCCGGCAGGATCAGGCTGCTGAACGTAAACTTATCCTCATCGATCCCGCCCATCCAGGTTTCGTTGGCGCGGCACAGCGTGAATCTGGCTTTTTGCAGCCGTTTGCCGACGGTCAGGGCCGCCTTCGCCTCGGCGGCGCGCAACGGGCTGCCGCCTTTTTTTAGGGTGGTTTCAGCCGCGCCGCGGGCCTCGGAAACAAACGCCAGCGTCAGCGGGGCCTCGATCATGATGCTGAATTCTCCGAATTGTCCGTGGTCAATCCGGCCGCCTTCGCATTCGCTGAAATACCACAGCCAGGTCAGGAAATCGCGTCCCGGGGCCGGATCGTCCGGAACGTCGGCAAAGCGGATCCCGGGCAAATCCCGCTCGGTACACTGAAACATTTCCTCCAGCATCAGGCCGGGCTGCAATTGACCGGGTTCGATATTGGTGGTTTTGAAGAAAAACGAGATGAAATTATCCAACTGGCTGACGGAGGCCGTTCCCACATAAAGCAGTTTCGCAGCCGGATCGATCGCCAGCGGTATCCCGGAAATGGCCGGGGCCATTTTGGACAAATGATTTTCAATGACCTGAGCTTTGATGTCGCGACGGATTTTGGAGGAAACGAAGTCCAGTTCATTAGCCTGGAGATAGGCGAGTTCCTCCCGCCGGCAAATGGCATTGAACAGAACCGAGGGTATTTTGCGTTCCGCCTTGCGCAGCTGAAGGTAAATGCAGCCGCCGCGCCGGGCGGTATGGTCATCGATAACGGTTTCGAGCAAAGTCCGGCCGGAAGTCCACCCAAACACGGCTTCGTCCCTTACGTGGTCCAGTTTGCCGGCGTTTCTGGCGGCGAAAAGTTCCAGTAAATTGTCCGGCAGTTGGTGCGGCAACTGAAATATGGCAACGGCAAACGAACCTCGGTCAAATGGCATAGTATGCTTCCTTATCGTTAAAATGATTGCTGACAAACTCGTAAATGTATAACCGTTTTCCCCAATTTACCAGTCTTGAAATAATTGGGTTCAGCATTTATATTATGGGATGGAGAAGCTGAATCTTTTTTCGGCAGTGTCAAAAATAACATGAAAAAAATGAAAATATAACGCACCGGGGCGTCCCCGGACGGCTGCCGGGACGGAACCCGGCTGGCCCCGCGGCAATGAGCGGTCGCCAAGGGCGAAATCAACCCACGGGGTTGGGTTTCCCGCGGGAGCGCATCCATAACTTCGGCAGCATGCGACGCTATCGCAGAGCGATAAGGATTTACGCTGGTTGCAGGAAGTAAAACGTCGTGCGGGTACTTTATCGCCGGTTCTTTGTCAAGGCACAAAATCGGCATAAAGCCGCTCCTTACAGTCGCTATTTATACGATTTTGGCCGTTGACAAAGCCCCGGCGATAAAGTGGGACGGGCAGTATTCTGAAAAACAAAAAAATGTTTTGTTTTTCAGTCAGCAAAAGGGGGAAAATGGAAAGATTTACGTAATGAGTTAATAATTAACAGCATAAATGGCAAAGTGGGCTAATAAATTTTGACAGAACCCTTTTTTCGAAAAGGAGGTTTTCATGCGGAAAAATCTGCACGGCATGTTCGGTTTTTCAATCCTGGCGCTGGACGGCGAACTGGGAAAAGTCAAGGATTTTTATTTCGACGACGAAAATTGGACGCTGCGTTATCTGGTCGTACAGACCGGCAGTTGGCTGCTGGGACGCAAAGTGCTTATTTCCTTCGCCTCGGTAACCGGACTGGATTGGGAAGCCGGCGCGTTTTCGGTCAACCTGAGCTGCGAGCAGGTGCGGAACAGTCCCGACATCGATACGGAAAAACCGGTCTGCCGGCAGCACGAACTGGAACTGCATGAACATTACATGCTGCCGGCCTACTGGATTAACGCTCCCGGCATTGTCTGGGGCATAGACAATTATCCGTTCGCGGAAATTCCGGAACCGGAAGAGGAAAAGGAAGCGGCGAAACGGGAAGTCCCGGCTTCCGATGACCGGCATTTGCGGAGCGTCCGGCAGATTATCGGTTATCTGATTCACGCCACCGACGGCGAAATCGGGCATGTGAAAGATTTCATTGTCGAAGTTAAAAACTGGACTGTCACCTTTCTGCTCGTCGATACCCGCAGTCTGCTTGCCGGAAGGAAAGTGCTTCTGCCCACGGAAAAGATCAAACGCCTGGAATGGGATGATTCGGAAGTGTATGTCAATGTTTCCCGGGAATTCATCATCAACAGCCCGGAATTCGACCTGGATAAGGACTTGTAAGATGA
The DNA here is from genome assembly GCA_028718375.1 of Victivallaceae bacterium. Lineage (GTDB taxonomy): Bacteria > Verrucomicrobiota > Lentisphaeria > Victivallales > Victivallaceae > JAHOYW01. The sequence continues at coordinate 2,351 of JAQULZ010000125.1, forward strand.
AAATTTTTTAACCACGAAATACCCGAAAAAAACAGAAGATAAATTCGGGTAATTCGCAGATATGAAATATCAACAATACAGGAGAATTTTTATCAGCAGCTAAGTTATTCAATTTCACCATCAGATAAATGAAACCAATGCGGTTTCCAATAGCGTTTCGGTTAAAAACTGTCAATTTTCAAACTGGAAAAACAATATTGGAAGAACTGCGTCTGCATATATTGTGGACGCGCCTTTCATATTTTCCAGTGGGTTCTTGACAGTACCTCGACCGAGTATGAATTGGGCGCGTCCTTTTTTATTTTTTCTATCAGGAGGCAAAATTATGAAATACGAACCGGAAATTGATACCGAAGACAGCTGCCGGCAGGTAATACTAATGAGCGATCAGTCATAGATAATGGCGATGGCGGATTTTGAGATGGATTTTGGTTATAAACCGCAGAGCGATACAGAGTATCGCGCGAGGATTTATGGCAAAAATCGGCTCAAAATAACCATCGAAATGTCTATAAATGAGAGCGAATTGGTATAAAATACCGGCTGACCATCAAAAACGTCCGGCGGGTCCGGATTCGGCTGGGTCTGACCCGGTGGCTGCCGAAGCTCGCCGGGCTGATCTGTCCGGGGGAAATGACCGTTGAGGAAACCGATAATTTTTCTGTGGAAAAAACCCCATAGGAGCTGTAAGAAAATAAACTTGACAAGATGTGTGAATTATCCCGGAATGATTTGAGGAATTACCGATGAGGCGATAGCCTCAGCTATGTACGAATCGGTAAGCCGCAAAGCAACCGGGAGAAACACGCAGATGTAAAGGTTATTTTTGAACAGCTCCATAATTTACAAGAACATGATTTTCGACAACACCGCCAAAAGTCGATATCCAGCGTTTCTCGTGTAACTCGCACGCTTAACGTCCGGAAAAAATGTGCTGCGCTAATTTTTTCCGGACATCGCTTAGCGAGAGTGGTACTTTTTAAGGAGCAACAAGTTGCGCAGTTACTTTCGAGCATTGGAGATGCTCGACCAGCGCTTTCGGCCGCTGGATCACCGACCAGAACAAGTTCTGGACTACGTCATTTTTTTACTTTTGCCGGCCCCGTCAATTTCGTGTATTTCGTGGTTAAGAATTATGGCTTTCGGTAAAGGAAGCCGACGCACGCCTTCGCCGCCTGATCGCCGGCGGTAAGGCCGGAGCCGGAAATAGCTGCCGCCATTTGCCGCATTTCGGTTTCGACTTCGGTGCGGCGTTTACCGCCGGGCAGGATCCGTTCCAGGGCATCGGCCAGTTTCCCGGCCGTAACCTGCCATTGCAGAAACTCCTCGAAAACTTCCTTATCGGCAATGATATTGACCATCGTAAAGAACCCCCGGTACAATTTAACCAGCGCCGCGGCAGCCAGCAGGGTAAACCAGTTCAGCTTGTAGACCACCACCAACGGCAGTCCGGCGATCGCGCATTCCACCGTCACGGTGCCGGACGCGGCCAGTCCGGTGCCGGCTTGCTGCTGCCAGTACGCAGTCCGGCCGCAGCTCAATTCAATTTCCGGGGCGTCCGGATGGGAACGTCTGAATTTGTTATAGATGCTCTCGCAGAGCCGGAACACTTTTTCGCGCGGAGCGGAAATGACGAAGTTTAAATAAGGGTGGCGTTTTTTCATTTCCATGGCGGTTTCAAGCATCGGCAACAGCAGCCGATTGATTTCCATGGCGCGGCTGCCCGGCAGCAGCAGTAAAAGATTCGGATCCCGGATGATGTCCGGATCGCGCCGTTCCCGCATGATGTCCACCAGCGGATGCCCGACAAATTCGGTCTCGAGCCGGACCCGGGAATAAACGTCTTTTTCGAAAGGAAAAATGACCAGCATTTTTTCGCAGTAACGGTCTAACTGATGAATGCGTCTCCGGCCCCAAGTCCAGACATGCGGGCTGACGTACCAGATCACCGGAATACCGTGGCGGTGCATGGCTTTGGCGAAACGCAGGTTGAAACCCGGATAATCGATCAGCACAACTGCGTCGGGACGTTCTTTGAGCGCCTGGTTTTTCAAGAAAAAAAAGACTTTTATGATGGTGAAGATGATTTTCAGTACTTCGATGACGCCCATCACGCCGAGTTCGCTGGAATCGACCAGGATATCCACCCCGGCGGCCTTCATTTTTTCCCCGCCCATTCCGGCGATGTCGATTTCATTGCCGGCGCGGCGTTCGAGTTCGCGGATACCCGCCGCCAGTCGGGCGCCGTAGGTGTCCCCGGAAGCCTCCCCGGCAAAAATCCAAATTTTCTTTCTGGGAGCAGTCATGGTCGAAATATCATTTTACCAGTTTGGCAACGGCGCGGAAATCCGGATGCTTCGCATCGCGCAGCAGCATGAAGATGAGCGCCTCAACGGAGGTCACCAGCGCCCCGGCCTGCCGCATCACCGCCAGTGCCGACTGATAATCGCCGGCCCGGCGCGAAGTCAGCGCGTCGGCGGGAACCGCCACTTCATAACCGGCCGCCGTCAGCTCCAGTACCGTCTGCTGAACACAGACATGAGCTTCGATGCCGCAGACGATCAGGGTTTGGCGTTTTTTAGCTTTGAGGGCCGTGCGGAACCGGCTCTCCCCCCAGCAGGAAAAAGTTGTTTTTTCAATGACCGGGGTATTGTCCGGCAGCAGACATTTCAGTTCATCGACGGTACTGCCCAGCCCGGCGGGATACTGCTCCGTCGCCACGCCATCGATTTCCAATATGGCGGCGGCTTTCAGCAGCAGTTCGTGCTTTTCAATGCAGGAGGCGGCATCCGCCATAACTTTCAGGAGTTTTTCCTGCATGTCGATCATCACGAAACAGCAATTTCCGGATTCGAGACGATGAATCATTTATTCGGCATTCCGGGTTAGCTTTTCAACAGTACGGCTGAATTCCTCCAAGTTGAAATCAGCGCCTTTATGGATGACCGCCTGGCAATTTTCCCGGACTTCAAGCAAATCCTGCGGCGACGGACTAAGCCCGGTGATGGCGATAAGCGGGACCTTTTTCAAACTTTCCTGTTTTTTCATGTATTTGATAACCTCCCAGCCCGAACGGATCGGCATCAGCAAGTCGATCAGTACCAATTTGATTGCCGGGTTCGCCTCGAGCAGCTCGATCGCCTCGTCGCCATTGCTCGCGGCCAATACGGAAAAACCCATTTTTCTGATGATTCTGGCGCAGAACTCCAAGAAAATCTCATCGTCATCACAAACGAGAATTTGCGGCTGCTCAATATTTTGCGTCATCTCAGAGTCTCCTGAAATATCCGGGATGCGGTTTTCGAGTTATCCGTTAAAATATACAGGTAAAATTCCGCCAGTCAAAGCAAAATAGTCATTTTGATCAGGTTTTTATTGCGCGGCCCGGTATCGCTGCCGGCGCCGTCTCAGCTGCAACCAGGTAATTGGTGCTGGTCGGAAAAGCGAATTCCAGCCCGGCTGCGTTGAAACGGCGCAGGATTTCCAGGTTAATATCGTTTTTCCATTGCTGCACCTGGAAATAATCCGTACTCTGAAACCACAGGATAATATTGATATTCAATGACCAGTCGTTAAACGCCGTGAAATAAATGCGCGGCGGCAGTTCCGCATTGAAAGCTTCGTGATTATCCAGCAGCTCATGGAGTATTTCCATGGCGCGCTCCATCTGTTCGACCCTGGTATCATAAACCAGGGTCAGGTCAAACATATATTTGATATAAGGCCGTTTGGCGACGTTTTCCACGACGGAATCCGCGATCTTGTTGTTCGGGACCGAATAAACGTGTCCGGTCAGACTGCGGATCCGCGTACTCCTGAAACCTACTTTTTCCACCACTCCGTCAAGCGTATCGATTTTAATCCGTTCACCCACCACAAAGGGTTTATCCAGCATGATCATCATCGAGCCGAAAAAATTAGCCAGCGTATCCTTGGCCGCCAGCGCCAGCGCCAGACCGGCAATACCGGCACCGGCCATCAGGGCGGTAATCTGTAACCCCAAAATCGTCTGTCCGATAAAGAATACCGCGATGAAAACAATGGTAAACCGCATGGCCTTGATAATCAGTTCGACCAGCAAGTCATCGAGATTGTTGTCCGACCGCAGGGAAAGCCGTTTCAGATAAAAATCCAGGACTTCGACCAGGCGGTAGATGCCCCAGATGACCGCTAAGGCCATCAAAGCGAAAAAACTGCGCAAAACGATCACGAAGACCTCTTCGTCAAGTCCGTTCAGCAGGCGCAGCGAACTTAAAAACACGCCGACGGTGAAAATCAGGAGCACCAGCGGCCGTTTCAATGATTCACAAACTTTGTCGTCAATCTGACTGTCGGTTCGCCGGGCAACAATACCCAACACAATTTTTTTGAAAAACCAACCGAAAAACGTGGTTATCGCCAGGGTAATCAGCACTCCGGCAAATAAAACCAGGATATTGGTCTGCTGCCGGCCGAACCATTTCAGGATTTCATCCCACCATTTTCTGGTTTGCAGCCATAGATCGTACAGGCTGGTAACTTCAAAATCCGTACCTTTGACGATACTGACCGTTTCTTCTTTTTTGGGCTTTTCTTCCGGGGCGATATTATTAATCGTAAAAAGACTGATATTGACCACCTGCGCCGGTTCTTCTTCCTTTTTTTCCCGGGAAACCGGTTTCTTTTTTTCCGACAGGGGCACGTTGATCAGCGGAATTTTGACGGCGGGAGCCGGTTGGTCAGCCGGAGCCTTGACGGGAGAAGGCTTTTTATCCTCCGCCGGTTTATCGGCGGCACCCGCAATTCCGCCGGACAAACAGAATACAGCCGCAATTAATAAAATTTTTCCCAAACTTGCTTTCTTCATTAGGCAATTCCCGATTACGGTTGTATTTTAACTGCTGAAACTGTAAAATAACCCCGGTTTGGAACAATACCAAATGCAGGCCGATAAAAAAACCGTTTTTGATGAAATAACTGAACATTTGCGGGAATTGCAGACCGAACAGGAAACCGCAGTGATCGCGCCGGACGTTCTGAACGACTTTTTTACCGACGCACCGCCGGTTGCCGTCGAAAAACCGCGTCCCCAAGCCAAGCGGTTCCCCTCCCCCGCCGCCGTTCCCGCGCCCACAGGGGCCGGTTCGGATTCCGCGCTGCTGAAAATGACCTTGGCCGAATTGAATTCAACTGTGCAGTACTGCCAAAAATGCCCGCTGGCCAAAACCCGGACCAACGTGGTTTTCGGGGAAGGCGCGCCGGACGCGGAGCTGATGTTCATCGGCGAAGGGCCGGGTTATGATGAAGATCAGCAGGGGCGGCCGTTCGTCGGCAAAGCCGGTGAACTGCTGACCCGAATGATTGCCGCCATGCAGTTTACCCGGCAGGAGGTCTACATTGGCAATATCGTCAAATGCCGCCCGCCCC
>JAQULZ010000126.1 GCA_028718375.1 Victivallaceae bacterium
GAAATAATAAGCAGTCGGGAGTGGATTGGCAATTTACGGCAGAGGATGCCCGGATAAAGCTGAAGCGGCTTTATCCGGTAATCAACTGATAAATTTGTTACAAATACAAGCTTGACTGGACACTAGTCGGCATGCAACGTCTTTCGTGTAGTTCGCCCGCTCAACGTCCGGAAAAAAATACACTCCGCTGTTTTTTCCTGACCTCGCTTTGCGAGAGCGGCACTGCTTAAGGCGCAACAAGTTGCACGCTCCAATTCAAGATTCGAAACTCGCTTTTTTTATGGTGCATCTTTCAAGGAATTCAGGCACCGGTTCCGTACCTATGCCTTTGCTGGCATTCGCGGTGAATTTCGATGGTTCCGAAAATTTCATTTCAGGATAACCAATATCTCGAACATAAAAACGATCAGTCGGAAATATATCAGCAGGATATTTCAGATTAGCAGAAGACGTGGCAAAAGCCAGGTTATGGGACATCCCGATTGCCGACTCTACCATGCTCCCTACCCAACAAGGGACTCCTCCGTCAGCGCAGATCCGGTTTATTTCCACGGCGTTGGTTAATCCCCCGGTTCTTCCCAATTTAATATTCACCCAGCGGCAAGCTTTTATTTTTATTGCTTTTGCCGCTTTTTCCGGCGTAGTTATACTCTCGTCCAGACAAACAGGAGTAGCAATTTTTGCCTGAAGCGCGGCATGGGATATTAAGTCGTCATGACCCAGCGGCTGTTCGATCATCGCGAGATTGTATTTATCCAGTTTTTTGAACATTGCAAGATCCCTGATGGTATATGCGCTGTTACAATCAATATGCATTACAATATCCGGAAATGTTTTTCTTACCACATCAACCATTTCAAGGTCCCAGCCGGGGCGATATTTGAATTTGACGCGTTTGGTCCCGGCCTTGACCGCCTTTTCGATCTCACCCAGCAGGGCATCATAAGTCTCCATCACTCCAAAATCCGCCCCGCTCTCCAGCGTCGGGGATTTGCCCCCAAGGACTTTCCACAGGGGTTGATCCTGAGACTTGGCATAAATATCCCACCAGGCCAGGTCAAATTCAGCTTTTGCAAAATAATTTCCCCTTATACCTGAAAGGATATCCTGAAGTTCAGTCCCTGAATTTATCTCCCGGCCCATCAGCAAAGGAGCTATAAAGTCAGTTGATATCAGGAACTGCCCGGCGGCGCATTCTCCTGAATAGGCGGGGTATTTCCAGGACGCGCCCTCCCCCCAACCGTAAAGCTCACCGGAAACAATTTTAACCAGCACCGATTCAATGGTTTCATCATTGCCGAAAGCCGTCCTGAACGGATAGATCAAAGGCATTCCGACCCAGTAGATTTCAATTCCGTCAATTTTCATCTTATCACCGTCCATACCTGAATCCGGGGAAAATTTTTCCGGATTCTTTTCTTTGTTGATTTACAGTTACCCGGTGTCGATCATCTCACCTTTGCGGTCTAGCTTAATTCCATGGTCTTTCCGGTTTTTACCGACTGGTCAGCAGCAATGACAACTTTCAGACTGTTCACGGCATCTTCGAGGTGTTTGGTCAGATCAAGGTCGGTGTGAATTGCTTTTAAAAAGAAAGTCTGCTCGCGGTCACAAAGCTCCTGATGGCCGGGTTCATCGCTCATGTCGATGTATTCATCCGGTTTACTGAATTTGCCGTCGGGGCCCATATCGGCATAATGTACTTTTAACCGGTTCGTTTTCGTATGGCGGTCAATATCGGCGGAACCTTTATCCTGACCCGAGACAATGCTGACGCATCCCCGGGGGCCGATAATATCTTTTATAAAATGAGCATTTTCGCTCATCATCGGTCCCCATCCGGCTTCATACCAACCAACGGAACCATCGGCGAATTTCACTTGCAACTGACCGTAATTATAAATTCCCGGCGGAACAGCTTCGGTAAGCCGGGCGCCGACAGCCTGAACCTGCACCGGCTTACTGCGGGTAACCTGACACATAACATCAATATAATGCACGCCGCAATCAACTATCGGCGGTAATTGCCTCATCAGGTTCTGATGCCACTTCCATTGCTCGGCATCCCCGCACTGATTCAAGTTCATCCGCATTACCAGCGGTTTCCCAAGGGTCCGGCCCAGCTCTATAAATTTAATCCAGGACGGATGATGACGCAGAATATAACCTATCACAACTTTTTTATTAAGGAGTTCAGCCGTTTTGACAACCGCTTCGGCTTCCGCCACATTCCGGGCAATGGGTTTTTCGATAAAGACATGAGCTCCCGCCTCCATCGCCTTTATCGCAAATGCCGCATGGGTATCCGGGTAAGTACTGATCGCTACCGCATCCGGCCTGGTTTCAGATAACGCTTGGTCAAAATCATCATATTGCGGTACACCGCCAAGTTCAGCGGCCAGAACAGCACTGGAATTCAAACTGCGGCTGACCACCCCGACCACCTCAAAGCCGCTGATTTTTTTGTATGCTCTGGCATGAGAAGCTCCCATATTCCCGCAACCGACCACCAATACTTTTATTAATCCAGTCATGTTACCGCCTTTTAGTTTTAACAACAAAAATTCCAACTTCCCGGTAAGGATAAATTCTCATATAATTCTAAGCTGAAAAGACTTCCATCAAGTTTCCCGGTTTATTTTTTCAGGCTTCCCCGCGTTCCGCATGGACTCATTTGCCGCTTCCATAAACGCCGTCACTTCCAGGGATTCCGCTATCGGAACCGGGGATATTCCCGTTCTGAAGAATTCCATAACCTTTTTCAGGAGTTCGGGATAAATATGATTGACGTCAATATCGCGGGTTTCGTTGATATTTTCCCGCCAAACGGTAAATCCGTAACCGTGGAAACCTTCCGAGGTACCTTTGGCGATTCCGGTCCGTCCGTCCCGCCAGGTACCGATAATCACCGGCCCATAGCGGCCCGGGATACATTGCACCGATTCGCAGCCCGGTCCCAGGATCCGGAACAGCGGTTCCACCGCATGGATACCGTAATATATCCACCCCGGCATAGTCGGCTTCAGCCGGTAGGGCGACCAGGTCAGGGCGGACAGGATTCTGCCGCCGGATTCATTCTTGAGCGTCTTCTGCAGTTCCCGGGAAAAGCGCAGCGATGAGGCGGAAAAAATCGGACATTGGTTTTTTTCACCTGTTTCAAGCAGTTTTTTCGCTTTCGCGTAACTTGCCTCGAGGGGCTTGTCGACAAAAATCGGTTTGCCTTTATCGGCGAAAAGTTTTACCAATTCAAGATGTTCGGCGCCGTCATCATGAAGGATCAGGATCCCGTCAACCCCGGCCGCCAGATCATCGGGGGTATCGACAATTCTTACGCCCAGAGCCGCGGTTTTTTCGCTGTTTTCCTTCAACTGTTTTTCTGAGATCATAACCGAAGGAACCGGCAGCGCCGTTACGACTTTCGCGTTCACTGTTTTCGCAGCGCCGCCGTTTATTTCACCGGCAAAAATCGGCCCGTGGCCGTCAAGACCTACCACACCAAGTTTTATCTCACGGCTATTCATTTTATTTTCTTTTCCAGTTTTTCATTAATATCAGCCGGAACAACGGCCGGAAATTCAATGCGCTTTCCGATATATGCGGACTGAAAAGCCCCCATAATCACCTCAAAACCCTTGAAAGCATTGTCCAGACAATTCAAATGTACTTTGTTTTCATCATCCAGCCAATGTGCCATGGCGCGGGTGAATTCTCTTTGTCCGGGGACTTCATCCTCACTCCCGCAGCTCTTCATCAGGCGCGGGTCAGTCATCCCGGCGAATTGATATCCCCACCCTTTGCTCCGGGTCCACCAAACCCGGCCTCTGCTCCCCCAGAAATCAAACTCGACATGTTCCCAGAACTCTGTTTCTCCCAACACCCCGATCGCGTCTTCGGCATCCTCGCAGTAAACCGTAATCTGCCCGGGAAATTGAAAATTGATCATCATGTTGGCGGGAGCGGGATGCCCGTAGTCATAACCGTTCATGCCATACGCGGTTGCCCAGATATGGGTGGGAGCCACATCATCAAGAAAATAGAGGATAAGATCTACCACGTGCGGCCCCCAGGAAAGGATATTCCCCTTGGCCACACAACGAATAAAACTTATATCCCCGATTTGCTTTTCATCCAAAACTTTTTTGAGCTCCTGACAGCTTTTAAAATATCTCCGTTGCGTGTTCACGGCGACTTTGACGCCGGTGCGTTGAACGATTTCCTTAATCTTTCTGATCTGCAGCTGATCCAATGCTATCGGTTTTTCAACAATCACACCTTTAACGCCGTAGCGCGCCGCGGTATCGATAGGCACTTCCCTTATACTCGGGGGCGTAACAATATGGAGAATATCCGGGCGTTCTTTGGCCAGCATTTCTTCAAAATCGGAATAAAGTTCAGGCACCTTATATTTTCCGCCGCAATTTTTGAGCCTTTCGGGGTTCCGGTCGCAAATAGCCTGCAGCGTAATTTCTTCCAACCCTTCATAAGCTCTCATATGTATTTCCGCTCGAGGGCCGCAACCCAAAATCGCTGATTTATATTTTGCCATTGACATTGCTGGTTCCTTCATTTTTGGTATTCTGGCAATTATTTTAAAAAAATGTTTTTCAGAACGGTTGATTAGTTGCTGATTTTTTTCATAAACCTCCGTTTTTAGTTTAAGACCCGTTTACCAAACGGACGACCCCGCCAAAAGTCGGCATGCAATGTTTTTCGTCCAGCTCGCACGCTCAACATCCGGAAAAAATACGCTCTGCTGATTTTTCCGGACATCGCTTAGCGAGGGCGGTACTGCTTAAGGCGCAACAAGTTGCGCTATTACTTCCGCTCGTTGGAGACGAGCGGCCAGCGCTTTCGGCCGCTGAACCACCGACCAGAACAAGTTCTGGACTATGTCATTTTTTTACTTTTGTCGGCCCCGTCCAAACGGCCTAGCGTCAAAAAATTTGAAGAACCCAATTCCCAACTCGAAATCGAAACTATCCCGTCCAAGGGAAAATTTTATTGTTCTATATGTTTGGGTTCATAAAAATAAACAGCATACAATCGAGGACTGTGACGGCGAAATTGTCCGCCCTGCATATAAATCCGCAGGTGAACAATATTGCCGGGAATATTCTTTAGAGATGAATTTCCTTTCCAGGCCGCCGGAACCGCAATACCATTTCTGGTAATTTTATCCGCATCTTCAATAGTATAACCCGGGACAGGCTGACCTTTGCCATCAAGCAGTTCCGCTTTTATCCATTGATTATCATTCAGATTATCTGTATTCAACAGCACTTTTTCATTTGTTTTGTCATGTAAACAAATCGGGACGGTAATAAATCCACCTGTTTTATTACCCTTTTTCCCGTAATTCCAACCGATTTTTATACCTAAATAGCCCAAACCATCTCTGCGGAGAGTCGCTAAACCAATTTGCATTCCATCTCCCATGTTGCCGTTAGCTCCACCGCTGTAATAGATAAATGTTTTGTCTCCCACATTTACAAAAGCCGGGGCTCCATGCATGAGAAACGTTGAATCCCAAGTCCCCACAGGTCCTCTTCGGATTAAAGTTGCCAACGGCCAAGGTTCCCAGAAATTATATCCATCATGACTTAATACTAACCCTAATTCGCAGGTAGTATCTCTTAATTCATATCTGTTACAGAAAATTCCATATAAACCAATAACTAATCCCGGTCTTGTCCAAGTTTTTACGCCATGATGTGCCTGGTAATGCTTATGCATCCCTTCAGGGATTCGCCAAGCAATTTTTTCCCGCCATTTTAGTAAATCCCGACTCAGATCATCAGAAAAATAAGCATTCCCCGTCCGTCCTATTATCGGTTTAAGGGTTTGGGTCTGAATTATCCATGTTTTACCTGCACGGGATAGCGTTTGACTTTCCGCCCAGCGATAAACCGCAGGTAAAGGACGTTTTTCCGTTTTCCAATGAAATCCGTCATCGCTATAGGCCAACGTCCACAGTGATTCTCTTCCACCACTATGAAGGTCTTTTGTTCCTACGGCTTTCTTATATTTTTTGGCGGGGTCAGGTTCTTCCGGGTCATAAAACAACATTGCGCGGCCCGGCATGGGAACAAGATTATTATTTTTATTCCCATTGAAATTCACCAACCCGAGGCTGGGTTTTTTCCAATGGATACCATCATCACTTTCCGCATAAGCATTCCCTCCGGGCACGGCGACATACCACATCCGAAACTTACCATTTATATAATAAACCGAACCGTCAAACTGACAGTAGTAACTACCGGGTTGTCCCGGTTCACATCGGATAACCGGATTTTCAGGATACTTGACGGCCTCACATACGGTCAATGAAACCCCTTTATTCTCCTTTACAAGGGTTTTATCTATTAACAGTAAAGGCCAACGGCTGTCTCTTATTGTAGTCTTACTCGTCATTGCCGGTAATGCCGGTGGGGCATTTTTATTACTCCACCGGTCTTTTTGCTCTTCATATATTTTATTTATATTTTCATTTGAAAGGCATTTTTTTCTGAATATAATCCGGGCTATTGCTCCTTTTAAAAACCTTTTCTGCTTTAAATATGCTCCCACGCCCAGCCGTACCGGAGAATTTGTCTCGGATAATTTTCCTGCCGGTCCGGTAAATTTCATAACTTCTTTATCATTTATGAAAATTTTCACTTCGCCTGTTTCCGCATTTCGAGTCAGAGTAAGCATCTGCCAGTTTTCGGTTAAGTTTTCAGGAAAGGTTTTATAAAGCCGTTCTTTTCCCTGAACCAAATCCAGCAAAAACTCTTTAGCCCCGGGATAGTAAAGGAATCTGAATACCCCGGGTTTTGTAATAAGACCGGAAGGCTCAACTCCTCCCGATACAGATAGCCAGAAAGACACAGTAAAGTTTCCAGAAAAATCAAGTAAAGGATTGCCGGGAATCTCAATATAATTATTACCGCAAAGCTGCACCGCACTGCCCCAATCGCCCTTTAGCCATCGTGCCCCGCCTTGAATTATCCCGCTATTGTTCTTACCGGATGAATCCTTAAGTGAAGTACCGCTCCCTTCATCAAGTTTCCAATAACCTGTTAGGCTTCCATCTTCTTTAAATGAGCCGGCCTTAACCGCCAAGCCTAAGAATAAAACAGACAATATGCTTAATATTATTGTATTTTTCATCATTTCGGCCTTTTTACTTCTGTGGTATATCTTTTTGTCCTCACCCTTATACCGGCTGAAAAACCAAAAAACATTCACTGTCATTGCAACCAGTACTTTTTCGCCTCAACTTGTCTAAAGTCTATATTTTTTCTCATTAACCTCCGTTTTAGTTGCCCCCCATTCGCTATCTGCCGATTTTTTCCAGCCGCCGCCTTCGGCTGCATCAACCGGAGGCCTTTTTCCGGATCCTGAAACCATACAGCTTTTGGTTATTTGGAAAGCCGGGACTTTGCCAGCCCCAATCATACCTCTGCTTGATAAAAACCCTTTATTCTACACTGGCAGTTTTACCGGAATCAATTTTTTTATAGCGTTGGCATTGGGGTTTCTGAGTCTCCCATAAAGCGTTTCGGCCGCACAGAAACCACATAATTCAAGGTCCTTGTAGATCTGGATGAACTCTTCTCCGGTCATCCCTCCGGTTCCATCGTTAAAGACCGCTATCCGCGGAAGAGGGTATTTCTTTTTCAAGATCTCACGCTTCAAGCCATCGATCACGTGCTGCAAGT
>JAQULZ010000127.1 GCA_028718375.1 Victivallaceae bacterium
TATTGCGGTGAATTTCGCTCTCAGTCTGGGGCTGATGTTCTGGCTGCGGCAGGGCGGGATCGCTTTGGCCACAGTGCTGGCGGCATTGCTGAATAATGCCTTGCTGCTGGTGACGCTGCACCGGAATTTCCGGAATTACGATTTGAAACTCAAAAGTTTGCTGCCCGAGCTGACGGGCGGATTTGCGGTGAGCGTCATCGCGGCGGCGATGTTATTGCCGGTTTATCCCTGGTTGCTGGACCGCCTGACGGTGTCCCTGCTGCCGCGTGACCTGCTGCCGCTGCTGTTGACCGGCGGAGCGTTCTGCAGTTTGTATTTTGCGGTGACCTGGATTGCAGGCAGTACCATGCCGCGAGTTTTGTTGCGACTCTTCAAGCCGTCAGAAAACAGATTGTAAAGCTTATTCTCCTGAATCGATGGCTACCGCCACTGCCCGTTCGAAACGTTCATAAAGCTGAGGCAAATCTTTTAACGGTACGATTCCGCCTTCCAGCCAGCGTTCGACCAGTTCATCGATCTTTTCCGCCTTTTCGGAATTCCCGGATTTGGAACCGTCGCCGAAATTACTGGCGATCGCCAGCGTCAGTTCCTCGGCTAAATCCTGGTCTGTCGCTCCTGGTTCCGGTTCAATGCCAAACTGCTCCAGTTCCGCGCAGATCTTGCGGCGTTTTTCAAGATTGTCGCTGGAAGCGTCAAGCAGTTGTTTACGGTAATCGTCCGACGCATTATCAAACGCCGCGCTTATATCTTTAAAACTGTCCCGGAAATATTTCTTTTCAACACTGTCCATAGCTTCCCATTCCGATCGGCATTTTTCCCAGGTATCCAGGCGGCGGGAATCCAGAGAATCCAGCGCGGCGCTGATGATCCGCTCCAGTTCGAAACTTCGCTTGAGCCGCGCTTTATCGGCAGGTTTCGGTTTGAACATGAGCGTGTCCAGTTCAGCGGTAAGAGCGGCGTAGGTTTCAAGTACCGGCGCTTCTTCGGCGCGCGGCATGGCTCCGGTCGTGTCCCATTGTTTCCTTATTTTAAGGTAATCTGCCTTAATATCCCGGAAATGCCTTTTTCCTGACCGCGCCGCTTCCTTCAGGACTTGCAGGTCATCACATAATTTCGTTTTTATTTCCAGATTCCGGCTCCGTTGGCGGCGCAGCTCGTCGTAATAAGTGTCGAAATATCCCCGGAAACGTTCGTAAAGTTCGCGGTCGTTTTTGCCCGCGGAACCGGCGGTTTTCCAGCGCCGCCATAAATCCGGAATGAGTTGATGGGCTTCACTGTAGCTTAGAGTGAAAATCGTTTTGGCCTCTTCACATAATTGGGATTTTATGCTGGTCACGCTTTCCCGGGCGGATTTGGTCTGCTGGTAATATTCTTTACGGGCATTGAAAAATGTATCGCAGGCAGCCCGGAACCGCAGGTAAAGCGGGGTTTCGTGTTCCGGGGCAGTGAACCCTATTTCCCGCCAGCGCTTCTGTAAGCCTTTGAATACCTGCGCGGTATTTTCCCAGTCCGTAGAAGATTGGATTTGCTCGGCGGTTTCGCAAATTTTATTTTTTTCGACAGCTATTGATTTCCGGTTTTCCTCCAGTTCGTGATAATAGCCGGTGATCCGCTCCTGCAGTTTGCCGCAGCGTTCACAGAAGGTTTTCCAGATATTGTCGCCTTTTTCGGCGGGTACGCTGCCGAGGTTATTCCACCGCAGGCGGATGAGTTTCAGATCCCGGGCGACGCGCGGCAGTTCGCGGTCGGCGCATTTGCCGAGTTCTTCCACTTCGCGGCATAATTCCTGTTTCCGGGCATAGTTGTCCCATTCGGCAGCCCCCCTGGACTGGTGAAGATAATGGAAGCGGCTCATATAGGCTTTATAAAGAGCGTCAAATTCCGCCAGCAGGCTGGTTAATGATTCCGATTCCGGAACTGCCGCGGCCGCCCGGGAAACGCTTTCCCGAAGTTGTTCGATCCGCCCCTCCGGCAGTTTGGTTTCGTTTCCTTCCAGGCATAATTTGATTTCAGCGGAGGCGTTGGTTACGAGTTCGGATATCTTACCGGTATTTTTATCTTTTGTCATTTTTCCCACATCAATGCACATTGGTATTAGTAGTTATTCGGGACCATATTCGAAAAAATGGAAAAACAAAAAATTGTCTCTGCCGGAAAATCAGAAGACCCGCAGGCCCCGTTGCTTCGATAAAAAAAGACCGGGAACAATCCGGGCACACTTTGTCCTTCTCCAATTCTTCTACAACTACCCCATATCGAATAAATATAAGTGTAAAATTCAAAAAATCCAGTATATATTTTAAAAATACTTGAATTTGAGCTTAATAAGGGTATATTTTGAGCTTGAATTATAGTGAAAAAAACAGAAATAATTTTTAAAGGAGTTTAAACTATGGCCGCCGGTACCCGGAAATTCAAAACGGAAGTTCAGCACCTGCTGGATCTGATGATTCATTCCCTGTATTCCAACAAGGATATTTTTTTGCGGGAATTGATCGCCAATGCCGCCGATGCAATCGACAAAGCCCGGTTCATTTCCCTTACCGATAAAAGCGTCGCCGATGACTGGGCGATCCGGTTAACCGTCGATAAAGATAAAAAATTCATCCGCGTTTCCGACAACGGCATCGGCATGACCGAGGGCGAAGTCATCGACAATATCGGTACCATCGCCAAGTCCGGTACCCGGGCGTTCATTGAGGCGCTGGAACAAAAACAAAAATCGGCGGCGGACCTCCCGGAACTCATCGGCCAGTTCGGAGTAGGGTTTTACTCTTCCTTCATGGTGGCGGAGAAGGTCGAGATATTGACCAAAAAAGCCGGCAGTGTCGAGAATGCGGTGCGCTGGGTTTCCGACGGCAAGGCCGATTATACGGTGACCGCTGCGGAAAAGGCTGAGCAGGGAACGGAAGTTACGGTGTTTCTCAAGGATGACGCCAAAATTTATCTGGAAAACTGGAAACTCGGCGATATCGTCCGGAAATATTCCGATTTCATCGAGTATCCGATCACGCTGCCTTACGAAAAAGTCGAGAAGGGGGAAGGCAAGGATGCCAAGGAAACCAAAACGATTGAGCTTCGGACGCTGAATTCGCAGAAGGCGATCTGGCTGAAAAAAACCGCCGAAATCAGTGCGGAGGAACACGAAAGTTTTTTCGCCCATCTGTCTCACGGCGGCGGGAAGCCGGCTAAAACGATCCAGCTTGCCGCCGAGGGCGCGTCCGAATTCAAGGCCCTGATTTATATTCCCGAAACTGCGCCGTTCAATATGTTTATGCCGGATTTTCAGAAAAAAGGCTTGCAGCTTTATGTCCGGCGCGTGTTCATTACCGACGAGTGCAAGGAACTGGTTCCGGATTACCTGCGTTTTCTCAAAGGCGTGGTGGATTCCAGCGATCTGCCGCTGAACGTCTCCCGCGAAATCCTCCAGGATAACGCCCGGATTCACCAGATGCGGCAGACGATTACCCGCAAAGTTCTGTCCGAACTTAAACAGCTGCAGGAGAAGGAACCGGAGAAATACGCGAAATTTTTTACTGAGTTCGGCAAAATTCTCAAGGAAGGCGTTCATATGGATTATGAGAACAAGGAGAAGCTCAAAGCCCTGCTCAGATACGAAACCATGAACAGCGAAGCCGGCAAGCTGGTGGGTTTGCAGGAGTATGTCGACGCGATGCCGCCGGCGCAGCAGGATATTTATTATATTACCGGAGAAAGCCGCCGGGCACTGGAAAATTCCGCCGCGCTGGAAATCTTCCGGAGTCAGAACTTCGATGTGCTGTTCATGACCGATCCCATCGACGAGTGGATCATGCCGTCCATGGGACAGTTTGCCAAGAAACACTTCAAATCGGCGACTACCGGCGATATCAAACTTGACGCAGCCGGCAGGAAAACCGGCGAAGAGCTGATTGCCCAAGCGGCTGAAGCTCACAAAAGTCTCCTGGAGACGCTGCAGAAGGAATTGGAGGCGAATATTAAGGAAGTTCGTTTCACCAACCGGCTGACCGACAGCGCCTGCTGTCTGATCGGAGATGAAAATGCCATGAGCGCGCACATGGAGCGGATTTTCAAGGCGATGAAACAGGACGTCCCGGTCAGCAAACGCATCCTGGAACTGAATCCGCAGCATTCGCTGATTGCCGGGATGCAGCGGATGTTCGACGCCGACCCGGCGAATCCGGAGTTGGGGAAATACGCGCATTTGCTTTATGACCAGGCGCTGCTGACCGAAGGCAGCCCGATTCCGGACCCGCTGACTTTCGCTAAGAACGTCGCCGCGCTGATGGCGAAGGCCGTTGAATAAAAATCCAAGAGCGACTTCTGAGTGCCGGCTGACGCTATTCGAAAGTTATTTCGCCGAAACATTCCGGCAAATGAAAATCCGTTGCCGTCAATGGCTGCCATGAGGCCCAGTGGGGATGGGAAGTGTGGTCGGCGCATTTATAGAAATTGGCGCGCCAGATTTGACCGGAAAGCGCGCCGGCCGGCATGCCGGTCGTTCTCCGGAATACGGCGAACGGGATAAAAAAACCGCGCCGCCAGGTAGTCGGTTCGGTGATTTCCGGTTCCACTACCGGGGGCAGGGTGACGAACTGCCGCATTCCGGCGACGTCCGCTTCGGTCAATAGCCGGTAATCCTTGCGGGGGATAAAGACCTGATGCACCAGCATGGTGCCGCCGCAGTTGAATTCGAAATTCAGATAACCTTTACCGCCGGCCGGTTCGACAAAGAATTCAACGCAACTGTCCTTACAGACGGAATCCTGGAATTGCGTTGCCACCGATCTTACATAGCGGTCTTCCACCCGAAACAAACCGGATATGCCCTGATCGTCGTAGAGCAGTTTGCATTGGGTTTTCGGATGGTGGTCGCTGCTGCGGTCGCGAAAAATGTCGATATCGACGACATTAGCCTTGCTCCATACCGTTCCTTCCCAGGGGTCTTTCAGTTGCACGTTCGCGGCGCGTTTGATGATGTAGCTCATTTGTTGATATCCTTTTTCAGTTCTTGCGGAGAAATCGTCTTTACCAGTTGGAAAGCGAATTCCCCGTTGGCTTTTCTGATTATCTTTTTTATGAAAATCGTTTTTTCGGCGTCGCCGCAGGCATTAATGCTGATATTTCCGGTGACGCCGGGATAATTTTTTATCTGGTACAGGCCGCTGCGGATATCGGTCGGGGATTTGGATAATTTAAGCGCTTCGACGGCAATCCGCAGCGCATCGTATCCCTGAGCGGCGTCGGCGTCCGGCGCCGAACCGGTGCGCGCCGTCATCGCCTGGACGAACTCCTTTACTCCCGGCAGACCGGACTCGGGAGAAAACATCGAAGTCAGGAAACACGGTTCGGGATGAGGGCCGCAGGATTTGAAAAGCTCCGGATGATCCCAGCCGTCACTGCCGAGAAAAACTTTATTCAGACCGTATTGGCGGGCCTGGTTCAGCATAATTCCCGCATCCGGAATCTCGCCGGGAGCAAAAATCGCCTCCGCATGGTATTGGTCGAACTTCCGGATTTGGGGAAGAAAATTGACCGTACCGCTGCAATAGCCGACTTCCATTACATTTTTCCCTGACCGGTTTTTAAACGCCGCAGCAAAGGCGCGGCCGAGATCACGGCGGTAAGTGACCCGTTCATTCAGGTCGAGCAGTACCCCGACATTATTATAAACTCCGCCTGTGCAGGCAAAAAAGGCCATTGCCTTGGCCTGGAAACCATCATTGAAACAACAGCGGAACATATACGGATTGCGTTCGGTGGCAATATTGCCGGTGGCAATCGTCAGCAGCACCGGCAGTTTCGCTTTTTCCGCCAGCGGTTTGACGGCCAGAGCGTCGGCGGTCGATCCGGCACAGATCACCAGGGCGATCCCTTGCTGTTCCGTAAACCTGCTCATGGCGGCGCGGGAACCTTTGATTGAACTTTTATTGTCAATTATCATCAGGTTTACTTTTTTCCCGCGAACCGGCCCTTTTTTATTGATTTGGTCGCGCGCCAGGAGGATTCCGGCCAGACTCTGCCGACCGCTGAAAGCGCGTTTGCCGGAAATGGGAACCAGAACTCCGATGCGGATTTCGGGTTCGGGCGTTCGCCCCGAAAACTTAATGCAGGCGCCGAACGCCAACAGGAAGATACTGATTAAAAAGATAAAAAAGGTTTTCATATTTCAGGCCTCTTACCGATTAATTTGTCAGTAAAATATCACCGCATGAGTTCGAAGGCAACTCCGGAAGTCGAATTATTCCTCAATATATTTACCGGAAGTGCGACTTGCAAATATCAGTTTCACCGTTAATATATATAGTGTACTGCGAATCATATAGAATGTACTATTGATTCCGGGCGTTTCCACGCGATCCTGGTGCTGCGCGAAATGCCTCCGGCGGTGAGTAAAGAGTTTAATTTCATAAATCTGGTCAGGATATTTAATTGACGCCCGGACAATCCGACGTCATGGGAACTGCATGGTTATTTCTTCAGCGCGCAGTGACGAAAGCCAAAGGCAATATCGCCCTTTCGGCGGGTAAGAACGGCCGTCATGATTGGCGGTATATGATGTTTCCTGTTGCGGCAGGAGACAAATCGGAATAAATAGGGATTGAAAGGTTTATGTCCAAGTCAAAAACTCATGTAGTTACCGTGGTCAGTGATTTCGAGCTTTATGAAAAGTGCGTCAAGTCCAATCCGTATCTGAAAGACTGTGTCCTGACGGCTTATGACAACAGCCGGGAGGCGATAAGTATTGTTCAGCGTTATAATGATTTCATTGAAAACCACCTGCGGAAGATTTCACCGCATGACTGGATAATATTCTGTAATCAGGAGTTCGGCTTCCTGGAAGATTTCAAAGAGTTGCTGAATACTTTGGCCCCGAATTCGATTTACGGAATAATGGGAGCCGAAATTAAACGGAAATTCTCGTGGCGGCGGTTTCGGTTCTGTGACAAGCTGTTTAAAATCGGCAAGGTATTCGATGATCCCGGCCAGGCGCCTCCGCCCCGTTTCCGCCGGCAGCGGAAACTCAAGCAAGTTGAAACTTTGGACAGCTGCTGTATGATGGTCAATGCCGAACTGCTGCAGGATTTCAGCCTGTCTTTCAATGAAAAACTGCCCTTCTATTTCTACGTGGAAGAATTCTGCCTGGCGGCTTTTTATAAATACAAGATAAAATCCTATGTGCTGCCGTTGAACGCCTTTTATGCCTGTCCCCGGGAGTTTCCGCCGGAATATTTCGAAAGCCGGGATTACCTCAAAGCAGAGTATCATTTGAGGAATTTCGCCAGTTACGGTACGGTGGAGCTGCATCCCACCCGCTACAGTCTCGACAATATGGTCGAAACGGTGGTTGAAACCGTGGTCGGGATTTATCGTAACTGATCCTGCTGAAAGCCCATTGAATAACGGTCAGGCCGGTTGTCTTCAAATGCCCAATTGGCGTTATCGATATTTCCTGGTTTCAACTTATACCAAT
>JAQULZ010000128.1 GCA_028718375.1 Victivallaceae bacterium
TGCCTGAATCATTTTTGCGGCTCCATAGCACGGAGACGTATCTTTAATGATAAGTTTTTTATTTATCTTGGACTCTATCAGTTTAAGCCAGATACGGTTTTTCACTCCGCCGCCGCTAACGTATATTTTATTTATTTTCTCCGCATTCCCGGTGATCCTCTCAAAAAAATCTCCGATTTCAGCCGCAAGAAAATTAAGCACCGCCAAGGCTTCTTCGGGTAAACCGGCGCTGCCGTTCGACCAGCCGGGTTCATCGTTTACGACATAAAATCCGGCGTCGATATCCGCATCCGCATTCGCCGCCAGTCCCGCGAAAGTTTCGAAATCCTTAAAGGCGGGGATTTTTGCTATCGCTTTTGAGATCAGGCCGCCGCCGGTTCCGGCAGACATCGCATAGTACAGGCCGTCGGGATAACGCCCGCGGAACTGCACACTTCCCGGTTCCGGCATACTCCGGCAGCAGCGGTATACGGCCTGGGCGGTTCCCAAAGTTATCAGAACGTCACCGGGCCGCAGCCCGGCGCCGTACGCGCCGGCCGTCTGGTCATTACCGCACGAAAAAACCGCTTTCCCGACGGGGATACCGAACGGGTTGTCATTTTTCACTTTTCCGGCAATACTGCCGACTTCAACAATTTCCGGCAGATTCTTTCCGCGGATCCCGAAAAGATTCAGAAGCGACTGCCGGTAAGCGTTGTCCTTAAGCGAGAACAGGCCGCTCATCGCGGCAAGGTTATTATCGCTGACGGACTTTCCGGTCAGCAGCATTATCAGATATGCGGGCAGCGGGACAACCCTGATTTTTTTCCTTGCAAGTTCGGGATTTTCATCCAGAATATGCTTTAATATGGCGATCTGCATATTGGGGAGGACCGCGGCCAGGCTGGAATGTTCCGCAAAATCGTTCGCGGGTATGGTTTTATAGGTTTCAGCCGCCCGCATGTCAAGCCACGAAATAAACGGCGTAAGAAACACGCCGTTTTCGTCGGCAAGGGCGAAAGTCTGCGCCTGACTGGTTATTCCGATCGAATTGATTTCTTTCGCGTCAACGCCTGCGGTGCTTACGGAGCGTTCGATCACCTTCCTGAACGCTTCCCGAACCGCATTTACCGGAAGTTCCGCCTTAGCGTCATTCCGGAAATATGAGAGCCCATACCCGGCAGCAGCGAGAAGCCGCAGGCCGTCCGCGTATATTGCGGCTTTGAACTCCGTCGAACCTAAATCAATTGTCAGTTTAAGATCGCTCATTTTCGGAGATCAATTCTACTGCCGTTTTTACCATGAGGTTTCCGGTTTCCGGCATGAATAAACTGTTGTCGGCTTCGTAACCGGACGCGTTAGCGGTAACGATATAACCCTGCATTTCGCCGTTGGCCAGACAGATCGCGAAAGCTTTTTCAGGAGATTCCTTTTTCAACTGCAATGAATATTCGACGAACATTTCGCCGGGAAAAGCGGCAATGTATATGCCGCCGATGCGCAATACCTGAATTTCAATTTCCGCATATTGCGCCAGCACCGCGTCCAGGGTTCCGTCTTCGGCGCACCGGGCGAGAAAAAGCGTTTCCTCGGCCCCGAACACTGCGCATTCGGCGGTCCTGACCGGGCCGTGTCCGGCATTTTCGGACTTCAGCCGGGCAAATTCGGCTTCGTGGAATTTAAGATTCTTTTGCGCGGCCCGGACAGCGGGCAATTTCCGCCTGACGGGTGAAACTGTCCGGCATCCGGCGCTGATAGCCGGATCGCTTGCGAAATCCGCATCGGCAAGCAGCGCTATTTTGGCTGCGACGTAACTGCCGAGAAGCTTTCCCAGGCGTTCGGCTTCCGCGAAAGTCTGGCCTTTCACATCATAGCGGGGGCTCAGATTCCCTTCCGGCCCGGTATGGTAAAGTATTGTGATATCCCCGCCGAAACGTGATCTCAGATATTCGCGCGCATAATTCGGGAAATCCGAGGAAACAAGTTTCGAGTCCTCATGCAGCACCGTCGGGTGCATACAGTAGATCAGGGATATTGCTTTTATCGTTTTCACGGCCGCGTCCCTGACGACGATAATGCCCGCTTCCGGATCGCGCGGCCCCTCCGGGTCATGCCGGTTGCGCCCAACTCCGGTTACAGTTGCGGAAGCTGTCGCTATTTCGGCCGGTTTCGCGTTATTTACCGCTTTTATCCCGGCGGCGCTTATGCGCTCTTTCAACTTTTCCAGGTAAACGGGATCGGTTTCGGGAACTACCGGGTCGTTCCTGAACGCGAGCATATCGGTCGTCACCGGCCCCGAATGCGTATGGGTGCAGCTGATCATGATATTTTCGGTCTTCAGTCCGGTTTCCCCGGCGATTTTCCCGCGGATATCACCGCAGGTTGCCGCGTCGAGGAAAAGCAGATCGACGGCGATCATAAGCAGTGAACCGCCCTGGTTTTCTAGATAAAGGGCGTTTGCCGACAGAGGGTCATGAACCCCTTCCGAAATCCGTTCGATATGCGGGTAGCCGACCAGGAACATGGGAATTTCGGGCGTTATATCGACTGTTGCGTTTCCGGCTTTCAGAGTCATTTATTCACCTTTATAGTTGCCGCCGACCGGAATTGCGGTATTTTCAAAATAATTGTCGGCGATAATGCAGGGAGTGGATATTTCAAGGAGCAGACAAGGCCCTTTACCGACGAAACTGTGATACTTCCGGCGTTCCACCGTAAGGACATTCCCCGGTTTCATCTCAAATTCCCGGCCGTCATAAGTCATGACGGCGGTTCCTTTGACAATGCAGAAAGTTTCCAGCTTTTCCCGGTGCCGGTGCATCGGGCAGCGCTGTCCGGCGAAAACGAACATATATTTTCCGCAGTATCCGGCTCTGATCTCATTCGCGATCCAGAATTCCACCAGGCCGGTTTTATAAAAATCGCCAAGCCCGAAATCCAGCAGCAACGGTTTTACTTCCGGCAGGCCAATTCCCCATGCGGCGATCTGTTCGCCGCAGGTCGCCTGCGCCTTTAAAGCGGCTTCCCCGCGCAATTCGATATTCAGCGTTGTGTCGATATTGCTCATATTACCTTCTCCACCGTACCGTTTTTCCAGGATTTGAGCGCCGCAGTAAAGAGTTTATGGCTCAGCGCGGTTTCTTCCGGCGTTACGCAGCCGGCAAATTTACTTTTCGGCCGGCCTTCGGTCAATTCATAAATGAATGCCGCCCACATCTGCTGGATCGTGTCGGAAAAACCGACTTCGAAAATGCCGCCGGTAATTCCGGGGAACGCCACCTGCGCGCCCATGTCGATCCGCTGCCAGGCCTGCTCGCCGCCGTTATATTCCAGGATTTCCAGCGTCCGCGGTGTTTTGCTGCTCCAGCGCCCGCAGCCCCGCATGCCTTTCACTTCAAAATACCAGGTGTCGGTTTCACCGGGGGCGATCCGCTGGGTTTTAAGCGTCAGCGGGAACGTTTCCCCCGTATCCGGGTCCGCCGTTTCACAAAGCATAATTCCGTTGTCCCAGGTTTCACAGGGCGCCATGCCGCCTTTGCCGTCGGGGCGTTCTTTAACGATGTTTGAGAGGATCGCCCGGACGTTTTTCGGATACCAGCCGGCCCGGAACGGGATATGGCAGGGGTGCATGCCCAGATCGCCGAGGCAGCCGTATTCGCCGTTGAATTCGATCATCCGTTTCCAGTTGATCGCTTTAGCCGGATCCAGGTCGGATGAATGCAGGAAGCCGGAATTGACTTCAATTATCCGCCCGAAAAATTTTTCTTCGAGCATTTTTCCCAGCCGCTGCATCGGCGGGTGGAAAGGAAATTCCGAACTGCAGCGGACAAAGACTTCAGGATGTTCTTTGACGCACCGCATTATGTCGGCGTTGGCCGCCTTGTCGATCCCGAACGGTTTCTCGCCGAGCAGATGTTTGCCGGCCCGGATAATAGCGCAGTAAAACTGCTGATGCAGGTTATGCGGCACCGCGCAGTAGACCGCCTTCACTTCCGGGTTCGCCAGCAATTCCCAGTAATCGTCCGTAACCTGGGTGACGGTCGGAAGCGAATCTCTGAACCATTTGAGCATCGCTACGTTTTTATCGCATATGGCAATGATCTCCGGTTTTGCCTGCATGTCGGTCAGGTGACACCAGCGCGCCGTCGCGCTGGCGAATTCCCGGCCCATCAACCCGCAGCCGATCACGCCGAATTTTATCGTTTTCATCCGAGCAGTTCCTTTTCGGTTTCCGCAATTGCTTCCTCGATCATCTCCATACCCTTCCGGGCCGCGTCCTCAGGCATGATTATCGGAGGGCTCATCCTTAATATATGCCCGGCCGGAACCCATGCAAGCCCTTTGGCAAAGGCTTTCTGATAAACCAGTTTACCGGCTTCGCCGAACGGTTCCTTAGTTGCTTTGTCCTTAACTAATTCGATCCCGAGCAGACAGCCTTTGGCGCGGACGTCGCCGACGATAGAATATTTTTCTTTCCAGGTTTTCATGATCTCCGTAAAGATTTTTTCCAGTTCGAGGGCGTGTTCGAGCAGGTTTTCTTCTTCAATGACTTCAAAACACGCCAAGGCGGCGGCGCAGGCCATCGGGTTACCGCCATAGCTGGTCGAGGCGCTGATCTTGTCCACCGCATCGGCGTAAGGTTCGCGAACCGCCATAGCGGTTACCGGGAAACCGTTGCCGAAACCTTTGCCGAGCGTAACCACATCCGGAACAACGTCCCAATGTTCCATGCAGAGGTATTTTCCGGTACGTCCCATGCTGGTCAGGACTTCGTCGGCAAAGAGCAGAATATTGCGTTCGTCAAGGAATTTTTTGAGTTTCGGGAAGAAATCGTCCGGCGGCATAATGCTCCCGCCCCAGCCCTGGATCGGTTCCAGGACGAATGCCGCCACCTGTCCGGTGGTGCTTTCCCGGATGAAAATATCGTAAAACTCCAGATATTTTTCGGTATCCAGCGAGCCGTCGCTACGGGTCCACCACGGGCGATAGGTGTCGGGCCGCGGCACCAGGTAAAATCCGGGTGCCCGGGTCGGGCCGCTGAATTTAGTCATCCGCGCCAGACTGATGGAATGCCCGCTTTTGCCGTGAAAATCCATGAAACAACTGATAAACTCGTGTTTGCCGGTGGCGGCGCGGCAGGTGCGCAGCCCGGCTTCAACGGCGGTCGTGCCGCTGTCGTAAAGCTGAAAGCTGTTCAAGTCCCCCGGCAGACACGCGGCCATTTTTTCCAGCAGCCTGACCTTGATTTCGGAAGTGAAATCATGAGCGTTCATCAGGGTTTTGGCATATTTGGCTACCGCTTCGGAAATCTTCGGATGACAGTGCCCCAAAGTAGTAACGTATATCCCGCTGGAAAAATCGATGTATTGATTGCCGTCGGCATCTTTCAACGTGCAGCCCTGTCCACTTTCAAAAGCGACTGGGAACAATTTTACCTGGCCCGATAAACCGCGGTAATGTTTTGCTGCTCGGGAATGAAGTTCATTGCTTTTCGGACCGGGAACGGTATCGGTAATGATTTTCGGGTATTCGTTGAAATCAACAGTGTATTTTCCCGGATTGTAACTCATGTCGGAACCTCTTATTTTTGTTTAAAAATGTTTTATTTGTTAAATAATAACATTATTATATATCCTGCAAATTTAAAAATCAACTTCTTTGGGAAATAAAATTTTGCATTTGTAATTTTTTGTTATATTTTAACATGTATGAATATAAGACAACAAAAATTACTGAAGAAGTTAAAAAAACAGGGCTCGTTGTCAATTGAGTCCGAAGCTTTCGAGCTCCAAGTTTCATCAATGACGATAAGACGGGATATCCAGTTGTTCGTCGATCACGGTTTGGCTGTCAAAACTCATGGCGGTGCCGTCTCGCGGGCAAATGATCTGGAACAATTGTTTATTCAGTCAAAAGCCTCTGACGCCCAAAGGCGCATTGCCGTGAAAGCCGTCGAGCTGATTCCGGACAAAAGCTCCATTATGCTCAGCAACGGTTCCACCACGCTTGAGGTAGCGCGTCAACTTGCCGTTTCCGGCAAACAGCTTTCTGTCGTCACCAACTCGCTGCCGATCGCCGCCACGCTTTTTCAGACCGGGATTCAGGTAATATTGACCGGAGGTACATTGCGTTCCAATTCACTTGATCTGGCGGGACCGGTCACCGAAAAAAACATCAATGAATATTATATCGATATATTGATTTCCGGCTGTGATGGCGCAAAATCCAACGAAGGATTTTTTACCAAAGACTTAGAACTTGCGGAAACGGAACGCAAATCTGTGGAAAAATCCCGCAAGGTGATCATTGTCACCGAAAGTTATAAGTTCAACAGTCCTTCCTTTGTAAAATTTGCGTCTCCTGATAAAATCGGAGCGCTCATCAGCGATTCCGGCCTTTCTCTTCAAGACCAAACTAAACTTAAAAAATATGGCATTCAAGTAATCACCTGTTGATATAATCAATACCGGAATTTAGACAATTTTCGTAGACAGTCCAAATTCCGTTTTTTTTGCCTCCTCATTCTGAACTGAGCTGTTATCCATTCTCCGGTTTTCGGAGCGGGGAATACTAAGGGAAAATTAAAAAGGAAGTCTTTTAAAGAAGTTTTTTCAAAATCGTTTCCCAGCAACCAACTCCTTATCAATCAATCACTTGCATACCGCTATTCAACTTAGACTTTTTCGTTCAAAAAGTCGAGTGCTGTACCATCCCTTTTTTTATTCAAGGGGTGCTACGACAAAACTCTGTAATAAAAATTAGCTATTTTTCGAGTGCTGTTTAGTTTTTCATCTTCTTTTCCTGTTCTTTTTACAGAGCCTACAAGCTTGCTCCAAATTTATCAATGTTCTTCCAGAACTGTTCCCAGCGCCCTTTTGTCATTCTCAGGGACTTCAGCTTTAAAACACAACTTGCTCCGTCATCCTTCCAGCGCATCCCAGATGCACACATTCTTCGTTTTACCAGTGTCTTACAGGCTGCTTCAACAACACCTGAACCAATGGGCTCGTTGCGTGTCACAAATTTATAGTACTGCATCTTTTTATAGTTGTTTTCAAAGTAGGTGATATTTTTTTGAAGCTGTTCCGCAAGTGCTTTTGTAGGGTGCTACGATAAAACTCTGTTAAAAATGCTTGCAATTCAGCGATATAGGTGTACGTTTCCAATTTAACAATTGGAGGCCCCACATGAAAGCAGAACTTCTGAGTAAAAGCGATGACGCTCTTG
>JAQULZ010000129.1 GCA_028718375.1 Victivallaceae bacterium
CCGGCCCTGCAGAAGCGGCTGGTTGCGGCTTACGTAATCGGTTATTCGGTAACCCGGAAAGACCTGAAACAATATCCGTGGATGAAAGCTGCTCAAGGTGAAACTGATACCGGCGTCTTGATTACATTCAACACTCAGGGCCCCAATGCCGAGGGTTCGCCGGTACTGCTGACCGGAGCGATTGCGATTAACCCCTTAAACTGGAAAACGGATGCGACGGCTGCTCCCAGGGAGAAAAACATCAAAGCGGAATTTTTCAATGATGCGACCGGAGCGCTGATCGAAACAATACCGCATTTTGCCGGAGCATATATCAATACCGTCAGCGGGGCGTTGATTGCTGCGGATATCCAGCCGATCAAATCGGAGAAGATTGATATTGTCAATATGGGACGCTGGCCCGCGGAAGTCTATCATCGCTATGATTACGCGTTCTGGTTCAACAACCTGAAAGAGAACGTCAGAAAACGGATTGAGGCATACTGGAAGCAACACAACCGTCCGACAAAATAAAACCTGGCGGCAAAATTCCACAATTGAACGATTTTCCTGATTACCGCCAAATATTATATTGACATTTTTAATTTGGGGATTATATTCATATTAGAAATTAAGGTGTTCAAATATGAAAGATAATACAATCCCTGCTTTGGAAAAAGCGATTCAGGTTTTAGACTTTTTGGGGAGAACCGAGAGTGGAGCTGCCCAAACGCAACTGACGGCAAGCTTTGATATTTCTCCGACAACTTGCTACCGGATATTGCAGACTCTGGTAAAATACGACTGGCTGACCCGGAAAGATTCCATTTATGATTTAGGTCCGGGATTGTTGCCGATTGCGTCCAGACTGGTCAATTATCTGCAGCGTTTTGCTGCGGTACAGCCGCTGCTTGACAAATTAGCGGCAGCTACCGGTTTAACCGCCAAAATATCGGTGAGGCAGGGTAATGAACAAGTCTCTATTCTCCGGGCGGAATCCCCTCGTCCGGTAGCGGTATCAGGTCGGGTCGGGGGACATTTCCCGCTGGTTGAGGGTTCCGTCGGCGGAGCGTTGTTGTGTAAAAACAGCAAAAATGACATTTTAAAACTTCTTAAAATTACAACTATACCAATTTTGGAGAAAAATAATCCGGAGTTGGTTTTTGAGCGCATTGAGCAATGCCTGCAGAACGGTTTTTGCCTGAACCGTCAGCAGAACAACCGCTGGAACGTGGAAAGCATGTCAGCTCCGGTATATAATGCCGACGGCTCCGTTGCCGCGGCTGTTACCCTGTTGGGCTTTGCCGATGATTTTGCAGACGGGCGTTGGGAAAAATTGAAAAAGGAATTAACCGCGACAACGATATCGTGTCAGAAAATAATCCGCTGATTTGGGTACTGTCAAAAGTTGCATGAAAAAAAATGAAAAGATAACGCGACGGGGCGCCCCCGGACGAGTGTCGAGGCGGAACTCGACTAGCCCCGCGGCAATGAGCGGTCGCCAAAGGCGAAAGGGGCACGGGTTAATATTTCCCGCGAGAGCGCAATTGGTCCGTTCGGTTGCATACGACAGAGCGCTCGCGCTCTGGAGGCCGTTGATACCCGCGACAGCGTTTCCGGTACTTTATCCTGGTGCTTTGTCAAGGCGCGAAAATCGGCATAAACCGCTCCCTATGGTCGCTATTTATACGATTTCGGCCGTTGACAAAGCCCCGGCGATAAAGTGGGATGGAAAGTGTTCTGAAAAACAAAAAAACTTTGTTTTTCAACTTGTGAAACAGGGGAAAAACGGAAATATGCATAAGTTTTTGTAATTTAACTAGATAAACAAAAAATAATAACCAAAATTTTGACAGAACCGATTCAATATTATGGAGAATAAAATATGAAAACGGATTTAAACGGCAAAGTTGCCCTGGTAACCGGCGCGGCCCGTGGAATCGGCAAAGCCATTGCCGATACTCTGGCCGCCAACGGAGCCCTGGTGGTATATGCGGATATCAGTCCGACTCTCGAACAGACCGTTGCTGATATTCCCAACGGTACCGCCCGGCACCTGGACGTAACCGACGCCGAAGACATTGCCGCCGGTATCGAATGGCTGGTTCAAAAATTCGGCGGACTCGACATTCTGGTCAATAACGCCGGGGTTAACACCGCCGGACACCGGGTTACCCTCGAACAATTTCCACGGGAAGAGTGGGATTGGATTGTAAACACGGATTTAACCGGGTGTTACCTTGTGACCAAAGCCGCGGCACCGGCTATTTTCAAGCGCGGCGGCGGCCGGATCATTAACATTGCTTCCGTTTTCGGACTGGTTCCGGCGCGCTTGCAGTGCGCCTTTGCGGCCGCAAAGGCGGGAGTGGTGAATCTGACGAAAGCGATGGCTCTGGAATTTGCCGAGCGCGGTGTGCTGGTCAATGCCATCGCTCCGGGTTCGATTCCGATAGCGGGTTCGCGGGGGCTTTTTTCCGGCAAGGATCCGATCATGAAAGGACGGCTGGAGGGCATGCTTTCGCATATTCCGCTTCACCGCTTCGGCAAATGCGAAGATATTGCCAATGCGGCGCTGTTCCTGGCCGCACCGGAAAACGACTATATAACCGGTTCGGTAGTGACTGTGGACGGGGGCTGGACTGCCGGATATTCGCGTGATTTTTAAGACGGAGATATACTGATGAAAAAAACGAAAAACACTGCTGCTGCGTTGCCCGTCAACCGGAAACGCGGGCTTGACCTTTACCGGATGCTGCTGACTATCCGTTTGACGGAAGAACAGTTATTGCGGGCGCATCAGCAGGGACTGATCCCCGGACCGTGTCACTCTTACATCGGCGAAGAAGCAGTGGCTGCCGGAATATGTGCCGATCTGCGGTCGGACGATACGGTTTTCAGTACTCACCGCGGACACGGGCACGCCCTGGCTAAAGGACTTGAACCGGAGATGCTCATTGCGGAACTGCTGGGGCGGAGTACGGGCTGTTCCCGGGGGCGCGGCGGCAGCATGCATCTTTTTTACCCGGAAATCGGTCTCATGGGCACCAGCGGGCTGATTGCTTCGTGTATTCTTCAGGCCACCGGCGCCGCCTATGCGGCGAAACTGGCCGCAAGCAAGCGGGTCAGCGTTGCCTTTTTCGGCGACGGCGCATCCAATAACGGGGCCTTTCACGAAGGGCTGAATATGGCCGGTATCTGGAAACTGCCGGTAATATTCGTTTGCGAAAACAATCAATATGCGACCGAGATTTCAATCCGTTATTCCGGCGCGAATCCTGAGATTGCCGAACGTGCCGCAGCTTATAATATTCCCGGGGTAGCAGTGGACGGCAACGATGTTCTGGCGGTTTACCAGGCTGCCGAAGAAGCTGTGCGCCGGGCGCGGGGGGGAAAGGGCCCGACCCTGATCGAATGCAAAACCTACCGGACGCGGCCGCATGGCGAAGGTATGGGAGATTATACTTACCGGACGCGGGAGGAGGTTGCGGACTGGAAAGCCCGGTGTCCGATTCAAGCTTTACGCAGGCGTCTGCTCGAATCCGGAACCGCCGCGGAAAAAGAGTTGACGGCGATTGAGGACGAACTGCAAACGGCAGCGGCTGCGGCTCTGGAGGCGGCAACGGCGGATCCCTGGCCTGAAGCTGCAAGTGTTTTCCGTCACGTTTATGACGAATCGCCTCCGGAACCGTTTCCGGAATTGCCGGCCGGCTCGCGGGAGGTCAATTTCATTAAAGCGACGCTCGAAGCGCTGGCGAGTGAGATGGAACGCAATCCGCTGCTTTTTGTGCTCGGTGAAGGAATCGGCGAACGCGGCGGCAATTTCGCTACCACCACCGGGCTCTTTCAGAAATACGGGCCTCTGCGCCTCTGCGATACGCCGATTTGTGAACGCGGTTTTATCGGTCTGGCCTGCGGCGCCGCGATGGCCGGAGCCCAGCCGGTTGTTGACTTCATGTTTGCCGATTTCGTTATGGACGGTTTCGGTGAAATTATCAATCAGATCGCCAAAATGCAGTATATGAGTGACGGCCGGCTCCGGATGCCGGTGTTGCTGCGCGGCTGTATCGGGATCGGGCATTCGGCGGGCGCGCACCATTCCGGCTTTTATGCCGCGCTGTTCGCGCATTTCCCCGGACTGCGGGTGGCGGTGCCCTCCACTCCCTACGACGCCAAAGGACTTTTCCTGCGCGCCCTGCGCTGCGGCGACCCTGTTCTTTTTCTCGAACACCGGGAACTGATCAGCATTCAGGGGCCGGTACCGGAGGAAGATTATGAAATTGAGTTCGGCAAAGCGGCAGTTGTCCGCCAGGGACGGGACGTAACCGTAGTAGCGTTGGCGATGATGGTTCACCACGCGCTCAAGGCCGCGGAGGTGCTTGCTGCCGAGGGCATTGAAGTTGAACTCGTCGATCCGCGAACGGTGCTGCCGCTGGATACCGCAACGATTATCGATTCCGTCCGTAAAACCGGACGCCTGCTGGTGGTAGACGAGGATTTCGCGCCCTGCAGTGTGGGCGGCGAAATCGCCGCCGCGGTTGCGGAAATGGGATTCAACGACCTGGACGCCCCGGTACGGCGGCTCCAGGGAGAGTTTGTCCCGGTTCCCTACAGTCCGCCGCTGGAAAGCGCTATTGTTCCGAATCCCGACCACATCGTTCAGGCGGTGCGTAAGCTGATGGCCGAATAACGGCAAGGAGAGAATTATGCCTATTGAAATCACATTGCCGCGTCAAGGGTGGAGCATGGAAAAGGCCGCCTTTGTCGAATGGTTGAAAAAGGACGGGGAAACGGTCAGTCCCGGCGATCCGTTATTTGCTGTGGAAACCGATAAAGCGGTTCAGGATATCGAGTCCCTTGATGCGGGAATTCTCCATATTCCACCCAACGGTCCCCAAAAAGACGATATTATTCATGTCGGCGATGTTATCGGCTATCTTGCCGAAGCCGGGGAAACAGTATCGTTTGATAAAATTACCGGAAACTGGACTGCCGACGCTGATACCGACAATGATGAAGCCCAAACCGCTTCAGCCCCCGCCGTGCCGGAAGAACCCGAAAAAGTTTCGCTTTCTCCCGCCGCTCCGGTAACACCTCCATGCCGGGAATTTCCCGCTGTGAGCCCGCGTGCCGCCGGAAAAGCGCTGCGGGCAGGGATTGACCTGAGAACCGTTACCGGAAGCGGCGCTGACGGCCGGATCCGGGAGCAGGATATAACAGCGGCGCCACGATCTGCCGCTTCGGCTCCGGTTACGGACCGCGAACTTCCTGTCAGCGGTTTGCGCCGCACCATTGCCGAACGCATGGTTAAAAGTCTGAACGCAACGGCTCCGGTAACTTTAACCGCAACCGCTGACGTCAGTAAGTTAGTCAGTCTGCGCGAACAGTTTAAACTTTCCGCAACTCCGGACGAACCGGCGCCGGCCTATCATGATTTTGTCATCAAATTGACGGCAATGACACTGGCGGCATATCCGATGCTCAATGCGCGCTGGGAAGAAAGCCGGATCGTCATGGCCGGGGCAATCAATATCGGGCTTGCGGTGGACACGGAGGACGGCCTGCTGGTACCGGTAGTCCGCAATGCGGCAAGTTTAACTCTCCGGCAGTTGGCCATAAGTACGCGGGACTTGGTCGATCGCGCCCGCCGCCGGCAGTTGACGCCGGACGAACTCAGCGGCGGAACTTTTACGGTAAGCAATCTCGGAGCTTTGGGAATAGATGCTTTTACCCCGATCATCAATCATCCCGAATGCGCAATTTTAGGTCTGGGACGAATCTGCCGCGAACCGGCGGTCGCGGACGGGCAAATCGTGATCCGGGAACGCATGTGGCTCAGTCTGACTTTTGACCACCGTATTGTCGATGGCGCCCCGGCCGCGCGCTTCTTTGACGCTTTGCGCCGGCGTATCGAAAATCCGGTTCCCGGTTTGACCGGGTGGTAAAGAACCGCCCGAAAAATATTCAACTAAAAAAACAAATGCGCAATTACGCGCATCAAGCAAAAAGGATAAAACCATGAAAAATCGTAAGAGCAGTATGACCCCGCGTCAATTGAAAAACGCTATCAAAGGCGTAGTTCACCTGGTAATGACCCCGTTTGATGAACAGGAAAATCTGAATGAAGAAGCATTGCGTGGAACCGTTCGGGACGCGGTAGCGACTTTGAAAGGCGAAGACGCCGTTCTCCTGACTGTCGGCAGTACCGGTGAATTTTATGCCATGAACGACGAAGAAAACAAGCGCGTGGCGGAAATCGTAGTTGACGCCGCAAACGGGGAAATCCCGGTTCTCGTCGGCACAGCCCGGGGCGGGACCAGGTACACTATTGAAATGAGTCAGTATGCCCAGAGCGTCGGCGCGGACGGCGTAATGATCGTACCGCCCTATTACCATCTGGTTTCTCAGGAAGGCCTCTACCGCCACTATAAAGCTGTGGCCGAAAGCATTGATATCGGCATCATGGTCTACAACAATGCCATTACCAGCAAGATTTATGTTGATCCGACGATGCTGCAGCGGCTTTCCAAAATTGACAACATTATCGCCTGCAAGGAAAACGTCTGGAATATCATGGGCTTCCATGCGGCGGTCAGGGCTGTTGATCCCGAAGATATGATTTTCATTTGCGGCGTGGGCCACATGATGTACAAGTTCGAAGCTAATTTCGGCGCTGTCGGTTATGTTACCGAACTGGCTAATTTTGTTCCGCATGTGGCGCTCGGCTTGTATAAAGCCTGTCGGAAAAACGATTACGACGAAATCGAAAAATGGTCGAAAATCATTGCTCCTTATGCGGCTTTCGTAGGCAAAATGGCTGCTAAACGCGGTCCGCTGCCAACCGTAATTTCTCCGGCTATTACCGTTACCGATCAGGCCATGTACCAGGGCGTATGCAAAGCGGCAATGGAACTGGTCGGCAAGCCCATGGGAAAAGTACGCGAGCCGATGGAAAACCTGACCGTTGACGAAAAGAAAGAATTGCGTGAAATCCTCAGGGGAATGGGAGCCGCGGTAGTAGATTGAGAAATAGCCGCCGGGGATGGAACGAAAGGAAAAACAGCTATGGAAACAAACGAACCGGTTACGGTAAAAGCGGAATCCCTCAAAACCTTCTGTGAGCAGATTTTCCGCAAGTTGGAAGTAGGCGGG
>JAQULZ010000130.1 GCA_028718375.1 Victivallaceae bacterium
GGAGAATGAAGACAAGAAACTTGACCAGAGTGACTTGTTTCGATTAAACAAAGAACATTAAAACCCGGTAACCGCTTCGAGCGGTTCACATTTACAAGCCTCCGGCTTTGCCGGAGGTAAGTTGACTGTTTTGATAAATAATGCCGAGGGGCGAAGGGCCCACCAATAAGAAGATAAACCAAAAATAATACCGGGAAATTTGACCGAACCCCGTTAAATTAAAGGGAAGTTGCTGATGAAAGAATACCACGCTAAAATCATTGACGTCCGGCACGGTGATAATTTCACCGTGGTTCAGCCGGTAAATATTTACTCCTGCATTTTCGGGGACGATTGTTTCGTCGGCCCGTTCACCGAAGTCCAGAAAAACGTGACCGTCGGCCATCGGACGCGGATTCAGTCGCATTGTTTCCTCTGCGAGCTGGTTGCCGTCGGGGATGATTGTTTTATCGGGCACGGAGTGATGTTCATCAACGATTTGCTCAAAACCGGCGCTCCGTCATACGATCCGCAAGACTGGAAAAAAACCACTATCGGCAATAAGGTATCGATCGGATCGAATTCAACCATCCTGCCGGTAGACATTTGCGATGAAGTGGTCATCGGCGCCGGCAGCGTCGTGGTGAAAGACATTACCGTACCGGGCACTTATGCCGGCAATCCGGCGAAACTGATCCGCAAAAAGGAAAACTGACCATGATCAAGATGGGCATAATCGGGCTGGGACATTGGGGGCCGAACTTATTGAGGAATTTCGACCAGCATCCTGAAGTCGACGTCAAAATCGTCTGTGATAAGGCCGAAGCCAAGAAAATCAAGCGGCCCCGGCCGGAAATCGTTTTTACCCGGGACAGCGCGGCAGTAACCGCCGCCGATAACGGCATTGACGCGGTGGTGATTGCCACCCCTTTATCCGCCCATTTCGAAATCGCGCGGGCGGCATTGACAAACGGCAAACATCTTTTTATCGAAAAACCTATCGCCCCGACCGCCGCGGAAACTCTGGAACTGACCGAACTCGCCAAACGGCAGGATTTACGCTTCATGGTCGGGCACGTATTTCTGTATAACGCCGGTATCCGCTATGTCAAGGAACAGATTGACCGCGGTGAACTTGGCCGGATCCTGTATATTCACGGTCAGCGCACCAATCTGGGGCCGGTGCGGCCGGACGCCAGCGCCTTATGGGACCTGGCCGCCCATGATGTTTCCATTTTCAACTATTGGCTCGACGCCGTCCCGGCCGCCGCCGCCGCCGGCGGCAGCGCTTTCCTGAATCCGGCGGTCGAAGACATCGTCAACGCGACGTTCAATTATCCCGGCAACGTCAAATGCAATATTCTGGCCTCCTGGCTGCACCCGAGCAAAGTCCGCCAGATAACCGTCGTCGGTGACCAGAAAATGCTGATTTGGGACGATATGTCGCATGCCGAACCGGTACGGATATTCGATAAATCCATCTGCCGCGCCATACCGGAACAAATCGAAGGAACTTTATCCGAATTCCGGTTCAGCATCCAGGACGGGCAAATCTTCATCCCGCGCCTCCGCCAATGCGAACCGCTCAAGGAAGAATGCAATCATTTCGTCGACTGCGTTCTGCATCACCGTACCCCGCTCAGCGACGGCATCAACGGTTATCAGGTGGTTGCCGCGCTGGAAGCGGCGGCGGAATCGATGCGCCGCCAATCAATGACAATCGAGGTGAAAATTGCCGGAAAATACCGATAAGCGGCTTTACCTAAATATCTTCTGGGCGGCACTGCCGGGCCTGGTGACGGTAATGGTCGCAATAACGGGCGGAGTGGAATCCTTCCCCTTTCCCGATACCGCGGAATACCTCAAACTCGGAAAAAATCTGGCGGCCGATTTTTCTTTTGAGGCGCCGGGAGTTGACCTTTGCCGGCGCGTACCCGGTTATCCGTTCTGCCTGATGCTGTTCGCCGGACTGGGAAATTACGCTTTCCTGGCAGTTAACGTCCCGGCTCTTTCCGGCATCGCCTGGCTCGGGATGCGGCTGGCTGAAAAATGGGCAATAAAACGCCCGTATCTGCTGGCCCTCCTGTTGGTTCTGTCCCCCGGTATCATTACCCTGACTTCAGTGCCGCTTTCCGAAACGGTTTTCAGTTTTTTTCTTATTTTGAGTATCTATTGGCTCGTCAATGATAAAATCTTCCTCTCCGGGCTGGCGCTTTCGGCGGCCACCTGCTGCCGCCCGCTCGGCATATTGCTGTTTCTGGTATTTACCGCCCGGCTGATCTGGAAAAAGAAAAAAGCCCTATTGATCCTTTCATTCATCGTCGGCGCCAATTTGTTGCCGCTGACCTGGACTATCCGCAATTACGCTAAATACGGCCGCCCGGTTTTCACCACTTTAAGCGGATTCAACCTGCTTTACTACAAAGCGGGCAGTTATTTGTCCTGGAAAAACAATATTCCTTTCGATACGATGCGGAACGAACTGGGCGAACAGCTCCAGGGCAATGATATTTTCGAACAAAGCGCCGCTGCGGGAAAACTTGGCCGCCGGATTCTGCTGGATAATTTTTGGGGATTCTGTTGCTGGGCCCCGCGCGATATGGTGTATTTCCTGATGCCGGACCTTACCCCGCTGCTCGAACGCCTGCATCTGACCGCCGGCAACCGCGGCACGCTGGATATTTTACGGCGACAGGGTTTAAGAGCGGCATTTCAGCATTATTTCAATGGTCATACCGGCGCGATGATCGCGATGTTTATCTATCTTTGTTTTTATTGCCTGGTGTTCGCAGCCATCATTGCCGGAATCATCCGGCTGGGGCTGAATAAACATTATCCGGCGCTCATTTTCGGTACGCTGCTGATAGCTTATTTCTGGATTCTGCCGGTCGGCAACCTCGACTGGCGCTTCCGCATGCCGGTAATGCCGCTGCTGTTCATTCTGGCGCTCTATGGATTATCCGGAAGCAAAATAAACCACGAAATACACGAAAAAGGTAGTGTCAAAAATAACATGAAAAAAGGCGGATGCAACGCCTCGGTGATCCAACGGCCGAAAACGTTGGTCGCTCATCTCCAATGAGCGAAAGTATTGCGCGGCTTGCCGCGCTCGAAGAGTACCGCTCTCGAAAAGCGATATTTTCAAAAAAAACGAAGTGTGTTTTTGAAAATGCTGAGCGGTCGAGCTGGATTCAGACGTATAAACATTACTTTATCGCCACTTCCTTGTCAAGGCGCAAAAGCGGCATAAAGCCGCTCCTTTCAGTCGCTATTTATACGATTTTGGCCGTTGACAAAAAAGCAGCGATAAAGTAAAATGGGTAGTGTTCTGAAAAACAAAAAAGCTTTTGTTTTTCAGTCAGCAAAAGGGGGAAATAGGGAAATTTACGCAATATATTAATAATCAATAACATAAATAAAAACTCGCCTAGAATTTTTGACAGAACCACGAAAAAAACAGGAATTTGACATGAAAATATTTGTCGGAGTCGGCCTGGGACCAATTCAGACGGGCATATTTATGTCCGGAGCCGCGAAAGGAAAATTCGACCGGATAGTGATCGCCGAAGTCGATGACCGGATAAAAAACGCCGTCAACGCCGCCGGCGGCAAAGTTACCGTCAATATCGCCGCCGATGACCGGGTTTACAGTGAAACTTACGACCGGGTCGAAGTTTACAGTCCGCTGATCAAAGCCGAACGCGATCAACTGGTACTCGCCGCCGCCGAAGCGTGCGAACTGGCCACCGCGCTGCCCAGCGTCAAATTCTTCGCCCCGACGGCGGAATGGCTGCGCCAGGCTTTTGAGCTCAATCCCGCCGGACGCCGCTTCATCTATACCGCCGAAAACAACAACCAGGCCGCGGAAGAACTGGAACAGGCCGTCGGCAAGACTTTTCCCGCAACTTATTATCTGAATACCGTGGTTGGTAAAATGAGCGGCGTCGTTACGGCGGAAGAGTGCCGCAAGCTCAACTTGCAGGAACTCTGTCCCGGCGCCGGCCGCGGCCATCTGGTCGAGGAATTCAATAAGATTCTCATTTCCGCCGGTCCCGGCATCGACCGGCGGCAGGTACGGAATCTGCACGTAAAAAACGACTTGTATCCCTTCGAAGAAGCGAAACTCTACGGTCATAATGCGATCCACTTCCTGCTGGCGACCCTCGGCAAACAGCAGGATAAGGAATATATGAGCGAATTGCGGCCGCTGACCGGGATTATGGAAAAAGCCCGGAACGCTTTTCTTCATGAATCCGGCGCCGCGCTGTGCCGGAAATGGCCAGGCGTCGACGAGTTGTTCACTGCCGCCGGCTTCCGGGATTACGCCGATAATCTGCTGACCCGCATGACCAATCCTTTTCTTCGGGACGCGATCAGCCGCATCACCCGGGATCTGCCGCGGAAACTGGCCTGGGACGACCGCGTGATCGGCACTATCCGCTTAGTACTGAATCAGGGGTTGAAACCGCTGCTGCTCCGGGAAAGCGCGCTGCTGGCGGCCGCCGAAGAATTCGGCCCGGATGAAGATAAAATAAAAAACGGGCTCCGGGCGCTGTGGGTAAAAGCTCCGGAAGATGAACAAAAAGAAGTGCTCGATTTTCTTTTGAAAAAAACCGGATAGGTTTTTGTAATTGCCGCGCCGGCGGATATATTAATTGTTTCGTTTTCAATTAAGGATATGATTTTAAATATCCGAATTTCTATAAAAGGAGATACAGTATGAAACTGATTCACGACAAAGATGCCGATCTGTCGGTATTGAACGGCAAAACCGTTGCCGTTATCGGGTATGGCAGCCAGGGCAGCGCTCAGGCGCAGTGTATGCGGGATTCCGGGGTCAACGTCATCGTCGGCTCGATCAAAGACGCTTCCTACGCTAAAGCCGTCCAGGAC
Source organism: Victivallaceae bacterium (assembly GCA_028718375.1). Lineage (GTDB taxonomy): Bacteria > Verrucomicrobiota > Lentisphaeria > Victivallales > Victivallaceae > JAHOYW01. The sequence continues at coordinate 4,873 of JAQULZ010000130.1, forward strand.
GGTTTTGAAGTAATGGACATTGCGAGTGCCGCCGCCAAAGCCGACCTCGTCCACCTGCTTCTCCCGGACGAATTCCATGCTCCGGTCTATAAAAAAGAAATCGAAAAATCCATGGTTGCCGGAAAAACTCTTTCCTGCTCTCACGGCTTCAATATCATCTTCAAGGAAATCGTCCCGCCCGCCGGCGTCAACGTCATCATGGTAGCTCCCAAAAGCCCCGCCACCGAAGAACGTAAAGCGTTCCTGGAAGGCTTCGGGGTTCCCGGCCTGGTCGCGGTTCATCAGGACGCCGACGGTAACGCCCGGGCGCTGGCTTTGGCCATGGCCAAGGCAATGGGCTTTACCCGCGCCGGCGTGCTGGAATGTACTTTCGCCCAGGAAACCTACGAAGACCTGTTCGGCGAACAGAACGTGCTCTGCGGCGGCCTGGTCGACCTGATGAAATACGGTTTCGAAGTATTGACCGAAGCCGGTTATCCCCCGGAAATGGCCTATTTCGAATGCGTCCATGAAGTGAAACTGATCGTCGACCTGATCTACGAAGGCGGCATCCAGAAAATGAACGCGGTCATTTCCAATACCGCGGAATGGGGCGAATACGTCAATGGTCCCCGGATCATCACTCCGGACGTCAAGGCGCGCATGGTCGAGTCGCTGAAAGACATCGAAAGCGGCAAATTCGCCAAAGCCTGGATGGCGGAAGCCCGCAGCGGCGCTCCGAACCTGCTCAAAAAACGCCAGGAACTCGGCAAACATCCGGTGGAAATCGTCGGAGCTCAAATCCGGGCGCTGTTCGAGAAAAAATAATCCAGCTCTTAATCCCTCATCGCCCGCCGCAGTGCGGCGGGTTCCGATAAGATATCAAATGTTCCCTGTAGGGGAACTTCAAAACCTTACCTTGAAGTTCCCTTACAGGGAACAATATTTTTGATTTAGAATCGCGGAAACAAAAAATGAGTGATAACCGAAAAGGACATTCAGAGGAATACTTTAAGGCGGATCGTGATTTTTGGTGGAATCATGATTTCCTGGAGTTGATGGCACGCCGCCTCTGTCTGAACGAGTGCAGCACTTTGTTGGATGTCGGCTGCGGGCAATGCCACTGGAGTCGGCTTCTGGTTGGCTTCCTGAAGAAACCGGCTGCGGTTCACGCCTTGGACGCTGATCTGAAATGGGCTGGGAACAGCGATGGCCTGAAACAGTTCTTTTCCAGCCGCGGCGCTACTGTCACATTCAAACATGGGGATGCGCATACCTTACCCTACACCGATAATTTTTTCGATGCGGTAACATGCCAAACACTCCTGATTCACCTGAATGACCCTAAAGCCGCGATAGTGGAAATGCAACGGGCAGTGAAGCCTGGCGGCCTGGTTCTCTGTGTTGAACCCAATAATATTGCCAATGCTTCGGTAAGATCAAATTTGTCAGCAGATGCTCCTGTTGAAGACGTTCTCAAGAACATCAGGTATGCAATAATGTGTGAACGCGGAAAGGCATCGCTGGGTGAAGGAGACAATTCCTATGGCGATTTACTGCCGGGCGTTTTTGCCGAGCTTGGTTTCGAAGATATCCGCACTTATCTGTCTGATAAGGCATCTCCCATCTATCCACCCTACAAAACTCCGGAACAACAGGCAATATTGCAATCTTATCGGGAATGGGCTGCTGAAACTTCCGGGCCGTATGATAAAAGTGCAAACCAGCGTTATCTGGCAGCTCTGGGGGAAGATGGTCTTGCTTTTTCGGAGGAAATGCAGACGCGGTTAAAAAATCGACTTTCCGAAATTTTCGAAGCCGTAAAAAACGGGTATTTTTCCACCGGCGGAGGAAATATCATGTATCTTGTATCAGGAAGAAAACCCAAGTAACGGTCAAGTTTATTTTTCTGGAGTATCATTCGCTTCGATTCAGGTTCAAATGCATAATGTTTATGGTATAGATATTTGGGTTATGGGTTGAACGCAAATATATCAGAACCCTGCTCTTGTCAAGCTCGGATTCGACATAAACCGCTTCGCTATTTATTTCGATTCAGCTTGACAAGGCCAGGAACCTGATAAGTAAAGTTTTTTGCTTTCACCTGAATCCGTGAGAAAATCACGATAAAAGTTAATTAAAATTAGAGATAACCTGTTGATAGTATTATATTAAGATTGTTCACATCTCTAATATAACACATTAACCAAACAGGTGATCTCATGAAAG
>JAQULZ010000131.1 GCA_028718375.1 Victivallaceae bacterium
TTGGAATATTACATTCTGTCATGGCGAATCCTTTAAATTATTACATTGGTAAGATACTGTAATATAACATTTTAAGTGTGATTCGCCACTTTCTTTTTATACTTTTCGTGAAATATTCAGGCTAGTGAAGACCCACAATAATTTAGACGGCAGTCTCATAACTCGGGAAGCGGGGAAGACAAAACCGCTTTTTGAAAAAAAAGCAATCATTATTATGTTTTTGATCGTAACTTGCTAAAGAGATAATATGACAGCTGAAGCATGATGCGCCCTGACCGGCCATCGACGGTAAGCAAGACATGGAGGAATAATTTCATTGAAATCTTCAGATTCTGTAAAAATCAAGGTTCTTGGTTCGGGCGCTGCGGATTACGACTGGAAACGTTTTGGGGAAGAAGGAATACGCGCCAATACCAGTACGTTAATTAACGGCGAAGTGCTGATTGATTGCGGTATTACCGGGATGAAAAGTTTATCTCATTTTGGAATTTTGCCGGACCATTTATCCGATTTGATCATTACTCATTCGCATAGTGATCATTTCGAGGCTGATATAATCGGAAAAATCATTAGTGAGCGGACCGGCAAAATTCCTTTGCATATCCGGGCGTCTCCGGAGTTGATAAAAATTTTGCGCAAAACACTTCCGGGGAAATTTAAGGGATATTCGCTTTTGCCCGGTAATAAATTTAAAATTGACTCTTTATTGTTCACGGCCTTACCTGCCAATCACGCGGTAACAGGAACAGAAAAGGCATTGCAATATTTTATTGAAACTCCTCATGGCAACATTTTATATGCTTTGGACGGAGCCTGGATGCTGAAAGAAGCCAGACAATTGATTGACAACAAAAAACTGAACATAATATTTTGGGATGCTACCATGTTTCAAGCCGGCGATTGGCGGATTTTTGAACATAATGATTTGGATATGATTAACTTAATAATGAAAACCTTAAAGAACCAAAAGATTGTTGATAATCGTACTGCCGTTATACTGGATCATATAAGTCGAACGCTGTGGCCTGAAAATTTTTCAATTGCAGAAAAACTTATTTCGAACCGTGGATGGATATTGGCTTTTGATGGTATGGAAATGGAGTTGAAACAAAAAAGAATAAAAATCAGTGACTGGAAAGAACGATTTCAGCATCATTAATAATATCAATCTGACAACATACGTAGAGTAGTGACTCATATAAAATAAGCATGGGAATGCTTTTGAGGAGGGTTTGAGGCAATAAAAATGGAGCCAGCTGTCGGAGTCGAACCGACGACCTGCTGATTACAAGTCAACTGCTCTACCAACTGAGCTAAGCTGGCCCGGTGGCGGGAATCAGAATATGTAACCTTATTGATAAAAAAGCAAATATTTTTTTAAAAATTACAGCCTGGTCATTCATTTTTGAAATTTCAGGTTCTTCACAAAAATCTGTGATGGAACGCCAACCGTTAATGTCGCCAATGCAGTCCCGAGTTGAGTATCGCTTTTTCAATCGCGGTAAAGTTTTTCCGCGGCGTAAAACCGCTCACTTCGTTCGCTGTTTATAAGCTCCAGGACTTGACAGCTCAATCAAAAGCGAAGACCATCACTGTTTTCAAAAACAAAAAAACAATTTTTTTGTTTTTGAACTGTTTATCAGCTCTTTTGCCGGGGCGTCGAGTCAAGTCAAAAAGCCTATAATACCAATTCGCTCTCATTTATAGACATTTCGGTGGTTCTTTTGAGCCGATTTTTGCCATAAATCCTCGCGCGATACTCTGTATCGCTCTGCGGTTTATAACCAAAATCCATCTCAAAATCCGCCATCGCCATTATCTATGACTGATCGCTCATTAGTATAAGGGCCCGAAGGGCCGGAGCGCAGCTCCGTTATGCGGCTTTTTTGACTTGACTTGTAACCCGAAAGGCAAAATACCCGCTCGGAAAAATATTTTCGACATTGATACAGATTTTTGTGAAGAACCAAATTTCACCGCTTGACCGCCATTTTGGGATTTTTTCGTTAGTGCGGTTAGCAAATTCCTTTTATCCGGTTATGTTAACTACGATTTTTTTGATTTATTATTGAAAATAGAGCATAACGGAGCTTGACCATGAAATGTGTCGTAATGGGATATCACAATATCGGCTGCGTCGGCATCAAGGCATTACTTGACAACGGTTTCGAAATTGCCGCCGTTTTTACCCACAAGGACAGCCCGAAGGAAAATATCTGGTTCGATTCAGTAGCGGAACTGGCTTCTTCCCGGGGTATTCCGGTATATGCGCCGGAAAACGTGAATCATCCGGTCTGGGTGGAACGGATTCGCACCCTGCGGCCGGAAATCATTTTCTCCTTTTACTATCGAAATATGCTGAAGCTCGATTTGTTGAATATTCCTCCGCGGGGCTGCATCAATCTGCACGGTTCCTTGCTGCCGAAATACCGCGGCCGGGTGCCGATCAACTGGGCGCTGGTCAACGGGGAAAGCGAAACCGGTGTAACGCTGCATTACATGACTGCCAAACCCGACGCAGGCAACATCATTGCTCAGGAACGGATTCCCATTGAAGACTGCGATACCGCTAAAACCCTGCATTTGAAAGCCGCTGAAGCCGCCGGCGGACTGCTCACTAAGATTCTGCCCGCGCTCCGCTCCGGCAAAGCTCCAAGCATTCCGCAAAACAGTGAGGACGCCACTTATTTCGGCGGCCGCGGCCCTGCCGACGGCGAAATCGACTGGAAAAAAAGCGCTGCGGAAGTCCGCAATCTGGTTCGGGCGGTCACGTTGCCTTATCCGGGCGCATTCAGTTTTATGGGTGACCGCAAATGCATTTTCTGGAAAGTCGCGGTTACCGATAATGCTGCCGGGGCGGCGTCCGGAACCGTAATTTCCTCCGAGCCGCTGGTCATCGCTTGCGGGCAGGGTGCAGTTCAGGTGGAGTCGGCTCAGCTTGAGGAAGGCATTTTGACTGCCGGGGCCCAGTTGGCGCGGGATGCCCGGATTGTCCGGAATACGGTTTTCGGCTGCAATCCGCGGGTTGCCCGCGAAGCTGCCCGCAAAAAAAGCATTTTGATTCTCGGCGTCAACGGTTTTATCGGCAGTCATTTGAGCGACCGGCTGCTGACCGACGGCAAATATGAGGTTTACGGCATGGATTTGCGGTCCAATTACGTAACCCATTTGCTCGATAAACCGGGATTCCATTTCCGCGAAGGCGATATTTCCATTCATCGTGACTGGATCGAATATCATATCCGCAAATGCGATATCGTTCTGCCGCTGGTGGCCATTGCCACTCCGATTGAATATACCCGCAATCCGCTGCGGGTATTCGAGCTCGATTTTGAGGAAAATCTCCGTATTGTCCGTTATTGCGTGAAATATAATAAACGGGTGATTTTCCCGTCTACGTCCGAAGTTTACGGCATGTGTCAGGATCCGGAATTCGATGAACACGAATCGCCGCTGGTCACCGGACCGATCCGGATGCAGCGCTGGATTTATTCGACTTCCAAGCAGCTTTTGGACCGGGTGATCTGGGCTTACGGCGCCAGGGGACAGCTCGATTTCACCCTGTTTCGGCCGTTTAACTGGATCGGTCCCCGGCTGGATAGTCTGACTTCTGCCCGGATCGGCAGTTCGCGCGCCATTACTCAGTTGATTCTGAATCTGGTTCAGGGTTCGCCGATCCAACTGGTCGACGGCGGCGCGCAGAAACGGGCGTTTGTCGATGTTTCCGAAGGCATTGAAGCATTGTACCGCATCATCGAAAATAAAGGCGGCAGGTGTACCGGTGAGATCATCAATATCGGTTATCCCCAAAATGAGGTCAGCATCAAACGCATGGCGGAAATGCTGGTCGAGATTTTTGACCGGCATCCCGCCCGGGATAAGTTTCCGCCGTTCGCGGGTTATCTGGTGGTGGACAGCGGCGCTTATTACGGTAAAGGCTACCAGGATGTCCAGCATCGGGTGCCGAGCATCAGGAATGCCAAGAAACTTTTGGACTGGGAACCGAAAATCACGCTGGAGGAATCCATCCGCACTACGCTGAACTTTTTCCTTGACGAGGCGCTTTCCTGCAGCGAATTCAATTTAAATGACGACTGAGCGACATCATCCGGCGCCGGCTGAATTCAAACAGCTGATCGGACAAATCAGTTCCCGCCGTTATTTTATCCTGGCGGTGCTGTTTGCGGCCGCAGTTTTTTTCGTCGGCCTGGGCAGCCGGCAGTTGGCCGGCGGAGACGAACCCCGCGTTGCTGGAATCGCTGCGGGAATCCTCATCAGCGGCAATTGGACCGAGCCCCGACTTAACGATAGACCTTTTCTCGAAAAACCTCCGTTGTATTTCTGGGCGGACGCCCTGGCTATGGAAATTTTTGGGCGCACTGATTTTGCCGCGAAACTGCCTTCGGCGATTGCCGCTTTCCTGGGGGCGATCGCCGTCTTTTTCCTGGCGCGCGGGCTCGGTATGTCCGGGTTCGGTGCGCTGCTGGCTGCGGTATTGTTATCAACTTCCGCGCAATACTGGAATTACGGCCGTAAATGCATGGTGGATATTTTCCTGGCGGTTTTTGTCGCGTTCGCCATGGGGGCGTTCTGGCAGCTCTGCCGGTCGGAAAAAATTAAAAACTCAATGTTCTGGTTTGGCTGTTTTTTTCTTTCCCTGGGCGGCGCGGTACTTTCCAAAGGACTGGTCGGTTTGGCGATACCCGGTTCGGCGTTGTTTTTCTACCTGGTCGTAAATGAGCTTTGCCTCGAAAAAAAAATCATTCTGAAATATTGGCTGTATTTATTCTGCGGCGCCCTGTTAAGTTTCATTCCGGCCGCCTTATGGCTGGGGGCGCTGAATGAGCATTCCGGTTATGAGGCAGTACGTACCGTGGTCTGGACGAATAACTTCGGGCGTTTTATCGGTTCGCACGCCGAGCATGTCGAACCGTTCTGGTATTATTTGAAAAAAATTCCGGAAGAGCTTCAGCCCTGGACGGTTTTGCTGCCGTTCGCGTTGTGGTTCAATATTCGCCGCTTGGGGCGGGAGAAAAACGCCCCGGCGCTGTTTCTGCTCTGCTGGCTGGCAATCCCTTATTTATTGCTGATGTTCGCCGCCGGAAAACGCCAGGTTTACCTGTTGCCGCTCTATCCGGCGGAAATCCTGCTGATTGCCAATCTGCTCGATCAACTTTACTGTGATAAGCTCAAACTCCCTGTCCGATGGGACTATGTCCGGCCGCTGACTAAAATTGTCGCCGGCGTATTTGCAGGAGCCCTGATCATCGGCGGTTTGTTTTTCAATGGGATTGCTGCTGCCGGGCAGCCCGGGGTGCTGAATATTGCTCCGGTACTGATGGTTGCCGCCGGGGCGGTAGCCGTCTATTGCCTGCGCCGCAAACTGGCCGGCCGAACCGCGTTGTGGCTGCTGATCGGACTGGCGGTAACTTACATCAGTATCGACACGGTCGTAAGGCCGCTGAAAAATTGGCGGAATTCTTATTATGCCCTGTTCGAATATTGCGGCCGACAGTTGAAAACCGGAAAAAAACTCTACCTGTATAAGCCGATTGAACGCGAAAGCGGCGCGGCACTGTTTTATCTGGGATGCAATTATCCGCAGTTCGATTTCAGAACCGCGGCGGGTCCGGAAACGCTGGTACTGACCAATAACGTTTATTCGGAATCATTTCTTAAGGCGGGGTTTGAAAAAATTGCGGAATTCAGGATTCAGGGCCGAACCTATTGGATCATGGACCATGAATGAACAAAAAATCGGTTTAAGGATTGACGTCGATACCTGGCGCGGGACGAAAACCGGGGTTCCCAATCTGAATGCCTTATTAAATAAATACGGTATCCGGGCGACCTATTATTTTTCCGTCGGTCCCGATAATATGGGACGGCATCTCTGGCGGCTGCTGAAACCGGCGTTTGCCTGGAAGATGCTGCGTACCAATGCCGCCGGACTTTACGGCCCGGAAATAATCTTCATGGGGACGCTGTGGCCCGGCCCGCAGATCGGCCGCCGTCTGGGGTATGTGATCAAGGCGACTGCTGCCGCGGGACACGAGATCGGGCTGCACGCCTGGGATCATCACCGCATCCAGGCGAGAATCGATAAAATGACCCGTGCCCAAATCCGGGAATCCCTGACCCGCGGTGTCGATTGTCTGACCGCCGTCTGCGGCCGGCCGCCGGTGACTTCCGCCGTTCCGGGCTGGCGCTGTACCGACGTTTTGCTGGAAGAAGAGGCCGCGCAGCCTTTCACCTATAACAGCGACTGCCGCGGAAGCTGCATTTTCCGCCCGGTGGTAAACGGCAAAATCATGGAACAAATTCAGGTGCCGGTAACTTTGCCGACTTACGACGAAGTCCTCGGCCGCAACGGGATTAATGATGGTAATTACAATGATTTTATGCTGGCGCAACTTAAGCCGGGCCGACTGAATGTCCTGACCATTCACGCCGAAGCTGAGGGCGGCAGATGTCTGCCGATATTCGAACAATATCTCCGGCAGGCTCAGAATGCCGGGTGGAGTTTCGTGCCGTTGGGCGAACTGGTTGCGGCCGCCGGTGATGTTCCCGAAGGGCAGATCGTGCCGAAATCTTTCCCCGGCCGCGAAGGTTGGCTCGGGGTGCAGGAAGAAAAACGGACGCAGCGGACGGGAGGGAAGTTATGATTTTTGAGAATGCCGATATTCGGATTGTGGCGGTTGATTACACGGTCGATTACGACCGGGAGAATAAAACCGCCACTATTACGCCGACACTCCACGCGGTTTGCGCCAGAGCCCAGATTCTGATCGCTTCGATTAATGTTGATGACCACGAATTACGTCCCTCCCTGAAATTGGCGTTGGCTGAAGGGGAACATTCTTATGTTCTGGATTCCCGTAAAAATATAACTATGTTCAGGTAGACGGCGATTGTGAGTGTTTTTGCTTGGACACCCAGGCTTTTGATGGTATGCTGTCGGGAGCGAATATTCCGAAAGCCTCGTAGATTTTAC
>JAQULZ010000132.1 GCA_028718375.1 Victivallaceae bacterium
TCATCGGGGTTTCGTCACCGAACTGATCGCCCCGGTGCTGGAAACGAATAAGGACAAAAAAATCCGTTTTTACGCCTGCGGCCCGACGCCGATGCTGCTGGCGCTGGCGAAGCTGCTGCAGGAGACTGGCTATCCGGACGGAGAATTGAGTTTGGATCACCTGATGTGCTGCGGAGTCGGCGCGTGTTTTGCTTGTGTCGTCAAGGTCAAAGCCGACAATGAAGCCGGCTGGCGCTACGCCCGGACTTGCAAGGAAGGCCCGGTTTTCACCGCCGCTGAGGTTTACCTGGGAGAATGAACATGATTGATTTGAGCGTGGATTTGGGAAAGTTCAGAATCGTCAATCCGGTAATGACGGCTTCGGGCACTTTCGGTTACGGTTTTGAATACAAGGATTATTACGACCTGACCGAGCTCGGAGCCGTGGTAGTCAAAGGAATTGCTGAAAAACCCAGTAACGGCAATCCCACTCCGCGGGTAGCCGAAGTTACCGGCGGCATGCTCAACGCCATCGGCTTACAGGGGCCGGGAGTCGACAAATTCCTGCACGGAGCCGAATATCTGCCGTTTCTGCGCCTGACCGGAGCGACGGTAATCGTCAACATCTGGGGCCGGAGCATCCGGGAATACTGCGAAGTCGCCTCCCGGCTGGATGCGGAAAGCGACGGCATTGCCGCCCTGGAAATAAATATTTCCTGCCCGAACGTCAAGGAGGGTGGAGTAGCGTTCGGCACTGATCTGAAACTGGCGCACCAGGTAGTGGCCGAAGTACGGAAAGTCACGGCTCTGCCGCTGATCACCAAACTCAGTCCGAACGTCACCCGGATCGCTGATTTCGCGCGGGCCGTGGTGGATGCCGGTTCGGATTTGGTTTCGCTGATCAATACCTTGACCGGGATGGCGATCAATATCGAAACCCGCCGCCCCTGCCTGGCCAATGTTACCGGCGGACTGAGCGGCCCGGCCATCAAACCGGTGGCAGTGCGCATGGTTTACGAAGTTGCTCAGGCGGTAAACGTCCCGATTATCGGCATGGGCGGCATCATGACCGGCGACGACGCAGTGGAATTCATGCTGGCCGGAGCCAGCGCCGTCGCGGTCGGCACCGCTACTTTTGCCGATCCCTACGCCCCCCTGAAGGTCGTCCAGGGCATCCGCGAATACCTCGAACGCCATCATTACCAAAGCGTCCGGGAAATTGTCGGCGCCGTTATCCGCTGAAATTCTTCATTCCACGATGGTGGCCTGAGCAGTATTGCCCTGCAGCACCTGTTCCAGGCTCTCGGGATCGGAAAAATTGAACACTATTATCGGCAGACCGTTGTCCCGGCACATGGAGAATGCGGTCGAATCCATCACCGCCAGCTTGCGGTTCAGCGCTTCTTCAAAGGAAATCGTTTCGAAGCGTTCAGCGTCGGGATACAGTACCGGATCAGCCGAATAGACTCCGTCCACCTTCGTAGCTTTCAGTACCGCATCGCAATCGGTTTCCAGCGCGCGCAGTACTGCGGTGGTATCGGTGGTGAAAAACGGACTGCCGGTGCCCCCGGCAAAAATCACGACTTTGCCTTGTTCGAGAGCTTTGACGGCATGCCGCCGGTCGAAACGACTGGCGACCGGTTCCATCGGGATCGAAGTCTGGACTTCCGCGCCGACCCCGGCGGAGTCGAAGGCGTCTTTCAGGCAGAGCGCGTTCATCACGGTGGCCAGCATACCCATGTAATCGGCGGTGATCCGGTCCATGCCATCGCCGACCCCGACTTTACCGCGCCAGATATTGCCGCCGCCGCACACCAGCGCCACTTCGATGCCGTTGTCAATCACCGTTTTGATCTTATCCACGATCGCGCTCACCGCCGAGGCGGAAAATGCCTCTTTATTCTGGCCTTTAAGGGCCTCGCCGCTGATTTTCAGCAAAATCCGTTTATACTGGTAAGTTCCTGCCATCGTCATGCCGCCCCCGATTTAATGGTTTTTATGGTTTACTGAAAAATATCTTTTCCAGCGATTATATCAAATTCAAAAACGATATTTTTATACCATTCCGCTGTTTTTTTCCAAAGTCATGGTATATTAAAAAAATATAATTTATAACGGAATTACGGTCTATGCCCGCATTGGATAGAATCAAAGTCGGAGTTGTCGGCGTCGGCGCCTTGGGGCGTCATCATGCCCGGCTCTATAATCAGAGTGAAAACGCCGACGTCGTCGGTATCTTTGATACCAATCCGGAAACCGCGCAAAACGTTGCCTCTGATTTCGGGCTGAAGTTTTACGCCAACCTGCCGAGCCTGGCCGCCGACTGCGAAGCCCTGACCGTCGCGGTGCCCGCCACTTTTCATATGCAAACTTCCATTCCGCTGCTCGAAGCGGGCAAACATATCCTGGTCGAGAAACCGCTGGCCGCGACTGCCGAAGAGGGCCGGACAATGTTGGAAGCGGCGGAAAAACATAAAGTCGTTTTCGGCGTCGGGCACGTCGAGCGTTTCAACCCGGCCATGGATTACCTCGTCGCTCATAAAGGCAACACTTGTTTTGTTGAAGTTCACCGGCTGGCCAAATATCCGCCGCCGCGCCCGGGTCAGTTCCGCCGCGGCACCGAAGTCAGCGTGGTACATGACCTGATGATCCATGATCTCGATTTAATCCTTTGCATCGTCAATGCTGAAATCGAACGTTTCGATGCGGTCGGGACCGCTGTCCTCAGCAGTTCCGAAGACATCGTCAATGTCCGGATCAAGTTCAAAAACGGCGTCTGCGCCAACCTTACCGCCAGCCGGATCAGCGAAGATGTTCAGCGCCGGTTCCGGGTATTTCAGGACAATGCGTTCATTTCCATGGATTACGGCACCAATTCCGGGGTCGTGATCAGGAAAAATAAGCTGGGCCTGGTGCGCAAGGACGTCAGTCTCGATCCCAAAAACGCGCTGGCCGCCGAACTTGAGGATTTCCTCGCCGCGATCAGGGCAACCAGGACCGGCGGGCAAGTCGTATTTCCGAAGGTCTCCGGGGCCGACGGCCTGCGGGCGCTGGAATTGGCGGAAGCCATTGTCAACGAAATCCGGCGCTATAACCGCCAGTACGCCCATTTCAAAGCGCTATGATCAGGACTCCGGCGAAAATCAATCTTTTTCTGAAAGTCACGGGATCCGGCGAAAATTCCTATCACACGCTCAATACGCTGTTTATGCCCCTGGCCAATCCGGCGGACGAACTGGAGTTGCGTTTTGATGCGGAACCCGGCATCCGGATAAGCTGCAGCGCCCCGGAAGTTCCGGGCGATGAACGCAATTTATGTTATCGGGCCGCCGCGCTCTACGCCGACCGCTGCGGTATTGCCCCGGCCTGGGAAATCAGCCTCAAAAAAAATATTCCGGTTGCGGCCGGAATGGGCGGCGGCAGTTCCGATGCCGCCGCAGTACTGCTGCTCCTGAACCGGCACTGCCGGCGGGCAAATGACGCCGAACTGGCGGCCCTGGCGCTGGACTGCGGTGCGGATGTGCCGTTTTTCCTCGCTCCCCGTCCGGCGCTGGCGACCGGATACGGAAACCGCTTTGAATATCCGGAGCCGGATTTCCCGGAAATTCCTTTGCTGCTGGTAAACCCCGGGTTCCCGATCAGCGCAGCGTGGGCCTATCGCAACCTGTCTCCTGAGACTGTCGGCGCGCTTCCGTCCGGCTACGAACAGGACTTTCTGACCGCCCTGCGCCGGGCCGATCTGAAGCGGCTGGCCGGTTTAATTCACAATGACCTGGCCCCAGCCGCTTATCGGAAGTTCCCGGTATTGCGGCTGCTCCGAAACGAATTGCTGGAAGCGGGGGCCGCGGCCGCGGAAATTACCGGCAGCGGCCCGACTTTGTTCGCGTTATGTAAAAGTTTCAAAAAACGCGACGAGCTGGCAGCCGTATTTCGACGCAATTATCCTCAGCTGACCGTCATGACTTCAAGTTTGAAATAAACGGTGAAACGGGAGTCGGCCATCAACTCATAAATAATTCGTCCGAAACATCATGGGGGGTGACAATGCCGACAACTTCGCCTTTTTCATCCCGGACCATCAGCATCCGGCAATTGCTGTTCTGGGCAGTAGTGATTACTTCCGGCAAAGGCTGATCGGCATTCAGGAAGAACAAATCCTGCATCCCGGCGGCGACGGTCAATTTATTCCAGGTCTTCTCATTAGTCGAGAATATCGCGTCGTAAATACTGAATATTCCGATCCATTCACCCCGTTTCGATTTGACCGGCAGAAGCGAAACCCCATGTTCCCGGCAGCGGGCGGCAGCCTCCCGGATGGTGGCCGTCGCGGTAACGTGAATCACTTCTTTAATCGGAGTCAGAACATCTTTGACCCGGAGGCGATGGAAACGCAGCGAATTGTCGAGAATATCAGCCGCTTCGGAATCAATAACCCCGGCGTTTTCGCTGTCGCGGATCAGAAAGCGGAAATCATCGCGCATCAGCCAGGCGGTTTGCTGACCGCGCCGCTCTTTATCGAGTAATTTGATACTGAAGCCGGTAATCAGGGCGATCAGTTTTGAAACCGGATAGAGAATTACCAACATGCAGATCAGCAGCGGGGCGAAAAACACGCAGTGCTTCGCCGGGGCCTGCCGAAACCAGTTTTTGGGAATTATTTCAGGGAAAAGCAGAAAAACCGGCAAGAGCGAAGTAACCATCCAGACGCAGGACGCTTCCGGAATTCCAGCCTCAAGCGCCGCCTGTTTTGCCAGAACCGAGGCGCAAACGGTACAGATATTGGTGCCGACCAGGGTAGTCGCCAGCATCAGCGCAGGACGGTTCAGCACATATTGGACGATCGCCGCCCGCTTATTGCCGTTTTTCACCAGCGTCGCAATACGGGACTTCTGACAGGAAACCAGGCCGATCTCATTGCCGCAGAAAAACGCCATCAGCAGAATGGTTACAATCAGAGCGGTTATATAGAAAATCATTTCTCCTCCGTTTTGCCGGCCGGAACGGCGGATTTCTCGACCTTAATCTCCGTCACCCGGCAACGGTCGGTCTTTTGTACCGCCAGTTTTATCCCGCCGATGTCAATCCGGTCGCCGACCTGCGGCAAACGTCCGAGGATTTCCCCGAAAAGACCATTCAGACCTTTGGATTCGTATTCATCCGGGATTTTAAGGCCGAACGCCTCTTCCAACTCAAACAACGGCATCATCCCCCTGATGATCCAGGTGGCAGAACCGGTTTTTTCCAGAGTATATTCTGCTTGATCATAAATGGTTTCAACTCCGCCGATGAGTTGGGTGTAAATATCTTTAATGCTGATCATACCGATAGTACGGCCGTATTCGTCGACCACCAGCGCGGCAGGGATTTTTTCCCGGTTGAGCGTTTTCAATACCTGGGTTAAGCTCACGTTGGCGGGAATCAGAACCGCGGGAAAGGTACAGTGTCTTTTCCATTCGTACTGTTCATCCGGGGATAAAAGGAAAAAATCCCGGGCCGAAAGAATAAATTCACTATCGTCAATATCCTTGACGATAATCGGATAAAATTCGAGTTTCTTTTCTTTAATGCGCGCCGCAATTGACCCCGGGGAAGTATCGACCCGGATCGGCGCCAGATTGACCCGGGCGGTCATAACTTCTTCCGCAATGATCCGGCGCAATCCGAATACGGATTTCAGCAGTTCCTGTTCCGGCGGACTGAAAGCTCCTGCCGCCGCCGCCATTTCGATATAGGAAACATATTCCTCGGAATTCAGGGCTTCCGGCTTCCGGCGTCCGATCCGGTCCAGGATCAGCGCGAAAATCTTATCCATTACCCAAATCAGGGGAAACAGCAGCTTCCGTAAAAACAATACCGGCAATGCCACCTGGTCGGCAATCCGGTGACTGTGCATCAGCGCGATGGTTTTAGGCGCGATTTCCCCGAAAAACAGCAGCGCTATTACGGAAAAAGTAATAGTAACGCCTTTTTCATAAGCCGGATTCAATTGCAAATGGCGGCTGAAAAAATTGTCGCTGGTCAAAGTCAAAGCAATATTGACCACCATATTGCCGAAAATCAGCACGATCAGCGTATAACCGTAGGAATTCAGCAGTTTGGAAATGGCCTGATGCCGGCGGTCGGGAGATTGCCGGTAACTGAGCAGCCGGGCGCGGCTGAGCGAAAACAAGGCGGTTTCCGAACCGGAAAACCAGGCTGATAAACTGAGAAATACCAGCAGTAAAAGCAACTGAACAAAAATATTGCCGAATATTTCCATAAGCTAAACTGCCGCTCCGGAAAATTTCAGCGTTTTCAAACCGGCAGGACGGCTTTCCGACGGATACGGCCCCGGCGAGTCGGGGTCATCCTGGTCGTTTCCCAGCGAATTCACTCTCATCAAAGCTAAATGGCGCTCCAATTGATTGACAATCTCTGCTTATACTATAATCCGGCAGCCGCAAAATGCAAAAAAACATTTTTGAGGTAATGATTAGTTGATATCCGAACAAGTCTGTTTCGTTTCATAATACCAAGTTGCAATTGAAATTTTTTGCCGGCATTGTTAATTCGACTTATATTCTGACGAATATTAAATAAAGCAGCATGAGTATTGACAGAAAATATGAGAGGAAGCCGATCCGGCCGCCTTTTCCGCAGAAAACGGATTTTACTTGGCTAAATTCGTAGTATCTCCCTTATAGTAAAACAGTAAAGTGTAAAATATTTTTAAATTTTACTGTCTACACTAATTTCACCTTTAAAAGTTCCAGGATTTTCTTTTGTT